>CAZTGE010000001.1:0-108567 GCA_964612995.1 uncultured candidatus Brocadiaceae bacterium
CGACCCTCAGCGTCACTCCGCAGACCGCCGCGGTCCTGACCGGGGCGAGCGTCGCCTTCACCACCACCGTCGAGGACCAGTTCGACGACACCCTGAGCAGCCAACCGACCATCACATGGAGCGTCGACTCAGGCGGCACCATCGACGCGTCGGGGGTGTTCACTGCCGGCACCGGATCCGACGCGGTGGGCAGCCACACCATCACCGCGAGCGCCGGGTCGCTCAGCGATACCGCCACCGTGACCGTTCTCTGCGCAGCGCCGCCACCATGGATCGCCGAGGACATCGGCGGTGTCGGGGCCACCGGGCACACGTCCTACGATTCCACCACCGGGACCTTCACCCTCACCGGCTCCGGCGCGGACATCTGGAACGACGCCGACGAGTTCCATTTCCTGCATCGCACCTGGCGCGGTGACGGGACCGTGACCGCCCGCGTGGCCAGCCTGGAGAACACCCACAGCTGGGCCAAGGCCGGCGTGATGGTCCGGGCCAGCACGGATCCGGACAGCAGCTGCGCGATGATGGCCATCACTCCGGGCAACGGGGCCACCTTCCAGTACCGCACCGCCGCCGGGAGCGACGCTGCCAGCAGCCGGGACGACAGCTGGTCAGCGCCGGCATGGGTGCGGCTGCAGCGTAGCGGCGACACCCTCACCGGTTCGGTGAGCGCCGACGGCAGCAGCTGGACCGAGGTCGGCACCGTCGACATCCCGATGGCCACCGCGGTGGAGATCGGGCTCGCGCTCACCAGCCACGCCGATGGCGCGCTCGCGCAAGCGGCGTTCGACAACCTCAGCCTCCGCGACGAACGGCGACTCGCCATCCAGGTCGCGGACGGCCTCGGCGGCCTGACCACGGTCGTCACCGCCACGCAGGGCCCAGAGATCCACTACTGCGAGGAAGCGGACGACCACGACATCCGGGGGCTCGAGGACAACGCCGACCTGACCATCGACTTCGGCGTGCCGACCAACGGCGGCTGAGCGACCGCCGGCCCCGCTGCGCCGGGGCCGGTGCACTCACGCGAAGGCGGGGTAGCGCTCGAGGCAGGGCGCGAGCATCGCGGCATAGGCGGCGTCGTCGACCGGGGCCGACCCGAAGCGACGCAGATGCTCGCTGTCCTGCTGGATGTCGAGAAAGGCGAAATCGCACGCGCGCAGGTGCTCTACCAGATCGACCAGGCAGGCCTTGGAGGCGTCGCTCACGCGGTGGAACATGCTCTCGCCACAGAACGCCGCGCCGAGACTCAGGCCGTAGAGCCCGCCGACGAGGGTCTCACCCTGCCAGGCCTCCACGCTGTGGGCCCAGCCACGCCGGTGCAGATCGCAGTAGAGACGCTCCACGTCGTGACTGATCCAGGTGTCGCCGCGCGCGGCGCAACCGGCGATGACCGCGGGGAAGGCCGCATTGCGGGTGATGCGGAACGGCTCGTGCCGCAACAGCTTGCGCAGGCTCTTGGGCACGCGCCACCGTGACCAGGTGATGACCGCCCGCTCGCGCGGCCGATACCAGCGCAGGGCACCGCTGCGCGTCTCGGCCATGGGGAAGCAACGCTCCGCATAGGCCTGGAGCACCTCGCGCCAGGTGATCGGCACCCCATCGGCGTCCAGGATCCGGACCTCATCCATCGCCCGCCTCCGGCCGGCTCAGTCGAGTTTGAGCCGGCTGACCAGTTGACGCAGGACCCGGTTGACCACCAGGATGTCGTCGATCCGGTGATGGTAGTCGGCGGTGCAGCGGTCCATCAGCCCATCGAAGGTGATGTCGCCGGTCGGTTGGAAGCCACGGCGGTCGTTGGCCGCAACCGCCTTGAGCAGGGCCGACTGGGCATCGACATGCCCGCGGATGGAGGCAGTGACCCAGGCGAAGGGATGGCGCCCGGTAACCACCTCGTAGGTCATCACCGCCCAGCTGTAGACATCGCCCTTGACCCCGACCAGGCCTTCGTGCTGACCGGTGAGGGCGAAGAAGGCCTGCTCGGGCGAACAGTAGCGCGGGGTGAGCATCACCGCCTCCTCGCGCTGGATCCGCGAGCGCCAGCGGGCGATGCCGAAGTCGGCGATCTTCGCCTCATCGGGCGCGAACACGAGGATGTTCTGCGGCTTGATGTCGCGGTGGGCCACGTGGTGCTCGTGGGCCTCGCGCAGCCCGTCGGTGGCCTTGGCCAGGGCCTCGAGCAGGCCGAGGCGGTCGAAGCCGGGTAGCCGGCGGTAGCGACGCATGACCGAGTCGAGCGAGCCGTAGGGCGCACGTTCGGTGATCATGAAGGGGATGATGCCCAGCGGAAAGAACTCCCGCATCTCATCGGGCATGTCCTGCGGCAACTCGGCGTCGCCGTACTCGAGCACCTGGACGATGTGGCTGGAACGACGCGAGAGGATCATCGTCTTTTCGCACTCGACCTTGAACGCCCCGTAGGCGCCGATCACGTCGCGCACGTCGTCACAGGCCACGGTCAGCAGCTTGACTGCCACCTCCATGCCCTCGTAGAGGCCCCCATAGACGATCGTCTCCTTCGACATCCGGCCGATGGGGTCGCGCAGCTGCACCCGCTGACTGAGGAACACCTCCTGCAGCATGGTGTCGAAGACTGCCTGATGTGCCTGACGGCGCTGGATACCAGCGTTCAACCGCGGCTCGATTGTCGCGGTTTCGCTGCCGGGCGGATCGGCCTCCGGCAGGGGCTCGATGGGATCGCGCGCATCCATGCCCGGAGTATGTTCGCAGCACGTAGATCGGCAAGCAGACCCGGCCCGGAGCGCACCAGCTCCAGCCGGCCGCAACCGGGCAGGTCGAACACCTGACCCCCGGGCCGCCGCCACCACCACAGCTGCCCGCGCCACAGCCGCTCCACCCGTCCCCGACCACCTGAGACCGGCCCGGCATAGCCGAGGTACCGGCGCCGGTGCGGAGGCAGCCAGCAGGCCGCGACCCGCCCGGCGCGCAGCGGCGGCAACAGGCTCAACGCGGCGCAGCACGCGCCGGCGGCGATGATCAGATCGATATGGGGGCCGCGCGGGTCGCAATGCTGCAACAGGGCCCCGGGCCGCTGGTGCATGGCGCCTCCAGCCAGGATACCCGTCCGACGTGTCCGCCTTGCGCGTCACCGCCAGGGGTGGTAGCGTCTGCAGCTTATGGCGCGGCGTGGAACAACAAGCTTCGCCCGCACCAACAATGTGGTGCTCATCGGGCAGAATGCCCTGGTGGTGCCAACCGTCGCTTTCTTCGTCGGCGGCAAGATTCCGGTGCGGGTGTTCACATGCGACCTCGACCTGGAGGACAAGCTCGCGCTCTACCCCGGGGTGAGCGTGACCATGCTCGAGAACTACGCCACCCCGCCGGCCGATCTGCCCGACGCCCCCTACTTCATCTGCGTCGACCAGACCGACCTCGCCCGCTCGATCAAGCAATGGCTGCCGGACACCCTGGCCATCTTCCACCTGACCAACGAGCGACGCGGCAAGACCGCCGCGCCGGGTTTCCGCAGCATGGCCGAGCCGACCAGTGCGGTGCGCCGGCGCCTGATGCGGCGCCTGGCGACCATCCGCCGGGTCGATCGCCTGGGCGCGATCGCCCGCAACGCCGAGCTGCCGCTGATCCTGATCTACGGCGATCCCGACCCGGACGCCATCGGCGCAGCGCTGGGCCTGACCACCATCTGGCGCAACATCGGCGCCAATCCGCTGATCCGTTACACCGGCGAGGTCCGGCGCTACCAGAACAAACTACTGCTCAACTACCTCGCCGAACCGATCGAACGCCTGCGCGAGAGCGAGTACCGCGGCGCCGACGTGATCGCGCTGGTCGACGCCCAACCCGGCTTCTGGTCGAGCGACCCGCCCCGGCCGCAGGTGATCATCGACCACCACCCGCGCCAGGACAGCACCAACGCCTACTATCTAGACATCCGCGAGCGCTACGGCTCGACCTGCACCATCCTCAGCGAGTATCTCCTCGCGACCGACTTCAAGCTCTCCCGCCGGCTGGCCACCGCGCTGAGCTACGGCATCAAGACGGACACCTCCGACCTCCAGCGCAACACCTCCAAGGCCGACGTCCAGATCTACGAGCAGCTGCTGACCAAGGCCGATCAGCATTTCCTCAGCCGCCTGTCCAAGAGCCAGGTGCCGATGAACATGCTCGACCATATCGCCTGGGGCATCCAGCGCCGCCTGATATACCGCGACCTGATGCTGATCCATTTCGGCGAGATCGACACGCCGGACATGCTGGTCCAGGTCGCCGACCTGATGCTGCTCACCTGCGGCATCAACTGGGTGGTCTGCGCCGGCAAGCACGGCGACGCCTTCACCGTCGTCTTCCGCGGCGACGGGCACCGCCAGGACGTGGGCGCACGCGCGACCTCGGCCTTCGGCAAGTTCGGATCCGCCGGCGGTCATCGGACCATGGGTCGGGCCGAGATCCCGTTGCATGGCGAACATGTCGACGCCACCTGCGACCTGCTGATCGACAATCTGTTCAAACGCATGGCCCAACCACGGCGAGCGACCTTCATCCGCGAGCTGCGCAATCACCTCCACGGCCCCGGCCCCGGCCCCGGCCCCGGCCCCGACGGAAGCTGAGCACGGAAACCACCATGTCCACCTCCTGGCTCCAGGGTTACATCGACAAGGAAGTGGTCGCCGAGATCGGCGACGCCTTCACCGTATTCGGCACCCTGATCGACGTCGACGAGCACCACCTGCTCTTCGCCGACGCGGACCTCCACCACCAGGGCGAGGCCAACTCCTCGCGGGATGTCTACGCCCTGGAGACGCGCGACCTCGGCATCCGACGCAACCGCGAGCGCCTGGCGGTGCCGCGTTGGCGGCTGATCGCGATCTCGCTGCTGTGCGAGGTCAACGCATGAGGCGCTGGTGCTTCCTCGCCGCCGCCTGCCTGCTGAGCGCCTGCATCGAGCATCGCGCGCAGGTCAGCGCTCCCCCGGAGTGCGAGCTGCTGATCGGCGACGGCGTGCTGTCCACTGCCGCGAAGCGCAAGGGCCCGCTGCCGCACGAGATCCCGGCCGCCGCCTGGCGTCGCGATCCCACCGGCACCATCCACCGCGCCGATCTGCGCTGCGCCACCCCGCTGGCTTGGTGGCAACGCTTCCCCATCGATCTGGTCACCGACCTCTGGCCGGCGACCCTGACCGTGTCCGCCGAGGGCGTCCTGGCTCCGCAGCCGATCCCCCCGCGCGACCCCCAGGGCCTCGAAGCGCTGGCCGCCGAACACGGCTACGCCAGCCGTCTGGTACATGCGCCGCGCGAGCAGCCGTAAACAGCTGGTGAAACATCGACTGCGCCCGAGAATCGCCCGCATCGCATCCGCCCGACGACCCCGGAGCTCGTCGCCGCGCACCGGAGACCCGCCCCATGCGTAGCTGCCGTCTGTGCCTCCTCCCGTTGTACCTGCTCGCCGTCGCCGTCGTGCCCTGCGCCGCCGTCGATCGCCCCACCAATGTCGAGTGGGAGCCGATCGCCGAAGCAATCGAGCAACAGGGCCACGAAGCGCGCGATCGGCTCGAGGAGTTCATCCGCAACCGCCGTTGGACGGAGGGCTGGGTCAAGCTGGCGCAGCTCGATCTGCGTGCCGGCGACCACGCGGACCTCGCCGAACACGCCGCCAAGGCCCTGGAATACGCCTACGCCGATCTCGCAGAGCTCAAGGCCGGCGTCCGCAACGTGCTCGATTACGAGGCGCTGCGCGCCAATGCCGCCTATCTGCGCATCTACGGGCTCAACCACACCGGTCGACCGGCGGAAGGGGCGCAGGTGCTCGAGGAGTTCGGCAATTTCACCGATCCCGAAGGCCTGGTCCACCTGCACGGCGCCGAGAGCTGGTTGCTGATCGCCCAGGACAAGTTCGGCAAGGCCAAGGCGGAAGCGATCGACACCGCGATGAACAACCTGCGCAAGGCCAAGGCGGCCGCCGGTTCGAGCCTGACCCAGGAATTCTACCATCTCGAGGCCCGGATCCATCAAGAGGAAGGCGACTACCTTACCAATCTCGACCGTGAGGGCGACGCGCTCTCCAGCTACCTCAACGCCGCCACCAGCTACGAACAGGCTTTCAAACTCGGCCTCGACAGACCCGACGACTACTTCAACGCCGGCCGGCTGTGGTTTTTCCTCGCCCGGGCCAGCGACCGCGAGGACGAACGCGAGACGCGGCTCGACCGGGCCATCAAGGCCTTCGAGCGCGCTGCCCGCTATCCAGGCAACAGCGACCCCGAAGCCTGGCTCAAGCTCGGCGATGCGCACCTGCTGGCCGAGAATTGGGGCGACGCCTACCAGGCACTCAAGGCGGCGATCGAGCTGCTCGCGGATTCGGCCGACGCCCAGCAGCGCCAGCGCCTGGCCACGGCCCACGCGCTGCGCGGCCGTGCCGCCCTCGAGCTGGCCAGCGCCAGCTCGGGTCGCAACGGCTGGCCCTACGACCGTGCGCTCGAGGATCTGCTCGCTGCCCGTGATCTCGGCGCCGACACCCTGGCCCTGCACGAGAACACCCTGGTCGCGGCGATCTACGCCCTGAGCGCCACCACCGATCCCGCCCGCCGTGGCGAACTCAATGCACTCATCGACGAGACCCGGCCCAAAGCCAGCGCGGCCGCGGCGATCAGCCTCGCCCGCGCCTCCTACGATCAGGCCAAGGAAGCCCTCGCCGAGGGCGACGCGCCCGGTCCCGCGATCAACGAGGCGACCAACGCCGCGACCTTGCTGGCGACCGATCTGGGCATCGACCCCGGCGACAGCACGTCCTGGTCCACCGCCGCGTCCGCCGAGGACGAACAGACCGTCGAACGCTGGCGCTACCTCGGCCACTCCCTGCACCTCGAGGCCGAACTGCGCGCCACCGCCGCGAAGGCGACGGCCACCGACGAGGCGGCCGACGACGCAGCGGCCGACGAGGCCTCCGCAGCGCAGATCGCCGCGCTACGCGATCGCGCAGCCGCGGCCTGGCGCATCGCCGGCAACCTCGGCGACCGCCTGGCCCGCGACCACTACCTCACCCACCAGAGCCAGCGCGACCCCACTACCGCCTACGCCGCCTCCTGGACCTACCTCGGCTGGAAGAACTACCTGAGCATCTCCGGCTGGGCCACGGCCATCGGCAATTACGGCGCTGCCGGGCGTTGGCGCGACACCATGCATATCGCGATCTGGTCGATCCTTGGCGCCATCTGCCTCCTGCTGTTCGCCAAGGGCTTCTTCCTCTCCCGCGGCAAGGACGAGGAGACACCGCGCCGCGCACGTCCCGCGCGCGGCGGCGGACGCGATGCCAAGCACGCCCCGGCGCGCGAAGGTCGTGGCGGCCGCTCCGGGGGCGGTGAGGCGCGCGCTGGCGGTCGCACCGGCCGCGGCGGCAAGGGCGTGGTCGACTCGACCCTGCTGCCCGACAGTGCAGCCGCATCGGACCAGAAGCCGCTCGAACGACGCACACCGGCCGCCGCCAAGGGCGGCGGCAACCAGCGCAAGGCGATCGACGATGTCGCACGACGCATCGCCAGCCAGCAGCAGAGCGGCGGTGGCCGCGGTGGCCGCGGTGGAGCACGTCGCCGGCGATGAGCCCACCTGCCGGCGTGGCCCTGGTGATTCCGGCTGCGGGCAGTGGGCGCCGCTTCGGCGGCTGCAAACAACTGCGCCTGCTCGCCGGGCGCGCGGTGCTGCTGCGCGCGATCGACCCCTTCGTCGCCCTGGTCGAGCGCATCGTGATCGTGGTCGCGCCTGCCATCCACGAGCCGGTCGCCGGGCTGGTCGCCACCGAACCCTGGGCCGCACACGCGCAGCTGGTCCCCGGCGGCGCGACCCGGATGGACAGCGTTTACGCCGGCCTGCAAGCGGCCCCGGAACACTGCGACCGGATCCTGGTCCACGATGCCGCCCGGCCGCTGGTCACGCCACAGAGCATCGCCGCGTGCATCGCCGCACTCGAAGAGCACCCGGCGGCACTGGTCGCCCAGAGCTGCCCGGATACCGTCAAGCGGGTCGTCGCCGATACGGTCACGGCCACCGTTCCCCGCGCCGATCTCTATCTGGCGCAGACCCCTCAGGGCCTGCGCCGCGCACCCGCCCTCGCCGCCTTCGCCCGCGCCACGGCCGCGGGCTGGACGGTGACCGACGACGTCGAGATCATGGAGCGCTGCGGCCACAGCGTCGCCGTGGTTCCCGGCAACCGCCGCAACATCAAACTCACCACACCCGAAGACCTGGCCTGGGCCGAAGCGATGCTCGCCGCCGACGCGCCGTCTGCCTGACGGCGGTTGCCGAGGCGAGCTCCTGGATTTTCCCGGTGCTTTTTCCAGAGGGGGCGCTGCCCCTCGCGCTCTCACGCACCCCAGCTTCCTCGCTGTCGCTCGTCGCGCTCCGCCGGCCGCGGGCCCCACCGGGGCCTGCTATCGCTGCGCGATGCCGGCTCCGCCCCCCACGCGCCTCGGTCGTCACTCGCCAGCTGCGCTGGCGTTTTCGGCGGCCCTGCGGGCCATTTTCGCCGAAAAGCGTTCCTCTGTCGGCCGGTCGCCCAGCCAGGCCTGGCTGGGCTCCGGACGCTGCGGACGGACGCTTCTGGCTTTTTGAGGGACGCGTCTAGCCTGACATCCCCGCCCGATCCCGCCCGATGTCCGATCCGGCCCGCTGGCGGGAAGTGAGGAGATCGCATGGCCCTGACCGAAGCAGAGGTCCGGCACATCGCTCGCCTGGCCAGACTCGAGCTCAGCGCCGACGAGCTGACGCGGATGACATCCGAGCTCGATCGCATCGTCGGCTACGTCGAACAGCTGCGCGAGGTCGATACCCACGGCGTCGACCCCGTGGCCCAGGTCACCGGCTTGGTCAACATCGAACGCGAGGACACGCCCGGCCCGATGTTCGACCGGCAGACCGTGCTGGGCAACGCTGCGCTGGCCAACGACCAGGCCTTCCTCGTGCCCAAGGCGGTGGAGCGATGAGCCGCAGCGCCCGCAGCATCGCGGCCGCGGTCAATGCCGGCACCACGGCCATCGACGAGGTCACGAACGCGATCGAGCGAGCCCGCGCCGACACGACCGGCGCGGTGATCCGCGTCGATGCCGACAGCGCTCTCGACGAGGCCCGTTCGGTCGACGAGCGCATCGCCGCAGGGCAGACCCTGCCGCTGGCCGGCGTGCCGGTCCTGATCAAAGACAACATCTGCTGCCGCGAGCGCACGACCACCGCCTGCTCGCACATCCTCGAGGGTTTCGTCTCGCCTTACGACGCCACCGCGGTCGAACGCCTGCGCGTAGCCGGGGCGGTGATAATCGGCGCGACGAACATGGACGAGTTCGCCATGGGCTCGTCGTGTGAGACCTCCTGTTACGGCCCGACGCGCAACCCGGCGGCACCGGAACGGGTCGCCGGCGGCAGCTCCGGCGGCAGCGCGGCGGCCGTCGCCGCCGGCATCGCACCGCTCGCGCTCGGCTCGGATACCGGCGGCTCGATCCGGCAGCCGGCAGCCTTCTGCGGTACCTGCGGGCTCAAGCCGACCTACGGCCGGGTCAGCCGCTACGGCCTGATCGCCTTCGGTTCCTCGCTCGACCAGATCGGCCCCCTCAGTCGCGACCCGGCCGATGCAGCACTCTGCCTCGCCGCCATCGCAGGGGTCGACCCGCGCGACAGCAGCAGCGTGCCGCAGGCGCTGGACCTCGCCCCCATCGCGCCGGCGGACGGCGTGGCGAGCCTGCGCGGCCTGCGCGTCGGTGTGCTGCCCTCACACCGCGAGGGCGTGGCACCGGCCATCGCCGGGCGTCTCGCCCAGGCCTGCGCCACTCTGCGCGACGCTGGCGCCGAGCTCGTCGAGATCGCCCTGCCGCACGAACGCTACGCCGTGGCCTGTTATTACGTCATCGCCACCGGCGAGGCGGCATCCAATCTCTCACGCTACGACGGCGTCCACTACGGTCCACGCAGCGAATCGGCCGCCACGCTCGACGAACTCTACAGCCGCACCCGCGACGAGCGTTTCGGCACCGAGGTCAAGCGCCGCATCCTCACCGGAACCTACGTCCTCTCGGCCGGCTACTTCGACGCCTATTACCTCCAGGCCCAGCGCGTGCGCCACCTGCTCTGCCGCGACTACGCCTCCGCGTTCAGCCAGTGCGACGTGATCCTCGGCCCCACCGCCCCGGCGCCCGCCTTCCGCCTCGGCGAGAAGCTCGACGACCCCTTGCAGATGTATCTCAGCGACGTGTTCACCATCGGCGCCAACCTCGCCGGCATCCCCGCGCTCTCGTTGCCCTGGGGCACCGACGCCGACGGCCTGCCGATCGGCCTCCACCTCCAGGCGCCGCAATTCGCCGAGGACCGGCTGCTGCGTACAGCCGACGGTTTGATCGCGATGGCGAGCTGAACCGCGAAACGGCCGCGGCCATCGCCGCTCATTTCGCCGCGGGAAACCCCGGCTCCCACCAACGCCAGGGCTTGACGGCCCATTCACTGCCCGCGTAATCCACGCCCACCCGGCTGCCGATCACCGGTGGACCGACGGGCTCGTGCAGTGGCGGCAGCAATTCCAGGCGGCAGCCCGGCTCCCCGAGCACGCCGCCATGGTCCGCCGCGCCGAGGCCGAGGGCCTGGGTCACCTTGCCCGGGCCGTTGGTCAGCCGGGCGAGCGCGCCGGCGGCGATCCCGCGTCGCTCGCGCGCCAACGACTCACCGGCGAGCAGGCTGACCCCGCGGATCAGCACCGCACTGGGCACGCCGATCCGGTCGGTGACCAGGTTGAGCAGGTGATGGATGCCGTAGCAGAGGTAGACGTAGAGCGCGCCCGGCTCGCGGTAGAGCCCGGCAGCGCGCGGGGTGCGGCCACGACTGGCGTGGCAGGCACGATCCTCTTCACCGTGGTAGGCCTCCACCTCGCTGATGCGGGCGCAGACCGCACCGACGCGCAGGCGACAACCCAGCAGGCGGGGGGCGACGAGCGGGGCCGGCCGGGCGAGATCCGGTATGCCTGCGCTCACGGGTCGAGAGCTGGCGGCGGTGGATCCGGCTCTGAGAGCGACGGGGCAGCCGGCGGCGGCGCTGCGGGCGGGGGCACATCCGCAGGGAGCGGATCCGGCGGCGTGAGCACAGTCCAGCCGGCGGGCAGCGGATCGCTGCCGAGCACCAGTTCGAGCAGGCGTCCGCGCAGCGGAGGATCGGCCGGATCGATGAAGATCATCGCCGGCGGTGGCTGGCCGGGGCCGCGGCCGCGGCGCAAATCAACGATCAGTTCGCTCAGCGCCGTCTGCGGATCCTCGCCGGGCTGTGGCAGGTAACCGAGCTGTTCGGCTTCGCCGTCGTGCCAGTAGACCAGCATCCCGTCGTAGTCAGGGGCCATATCGTGGCGCACGAAACGCCACACCACCTGCTTGGCCTGCTGGCGCTCGCCGAGTTCGGTGATCGGCGCGTCCCATTCCTCGGCGGTGGCCTCGCGGATGTGCCAGCGGGGCGCCGGCTTGCCGCCACCACGCCAATCGGACCATACCCGGAAGGCGACGATCACCAGGATGATGACGATGTAGATCGCGATGCGCCAGGTGCCCAGACGGATGCGTGCGCCCATATGCGGGGATGGTAGCCCACTGCGCACGCAGTCCAGCGCGTCGCGCCGGGGCTCAGTCACCGAGTATCGCACGCGCGTGGCGGGCGAAATGGCCACGCACGTCGCTGGCGTACGCGGTCAACACTCCTGCTGCCATCCCGCCGCTGTCGCCTGCGCGGTAGAGGCCGCGTGCGAGGATCAGCTCGCGCAGACAGCGGTTGCGCTCCCGGTTCTCGTTGATCGCGTCGGTGGTGCGCTGCTGGAGCGTGGCCACATCGCCGCAGGCGTGACCGCGGATCCCCGGCTGGCCGAGGACCCGCGCCAGCGCGCGGGCCACCGTCGGCTCGGGGCCGATGGCCACCGCGGCCATCGCCAGCGCGCGGCAGTGGCTCAGGTCCGGGTCCGCGTCCAGGCTCGCAGCCAAAGCGACCAGCGCGTCGACGGCGCGTACGCCGTCGCACCGGGCCAAGGCGATCAGGCTGGTGTCGACCGGGCTCAGGCTCATGCCGTACTGGTGCATGCCGCGGTAGTTCCAGCCGACATCCCACCCCGGCTCTGCGAATCGCGCGGCGAGCACGCTCGCCGCCGTGGCGTCGCCCTGCAGACCGAGCACGAGCGCGCAGCGCCGTTGGCCCTGCGGGTCGTCGCCGCGCTGCGCCAGCGCCGCGCGCAAGCCGGCACGGGCGTCCCCCGGCGCCGCGAAGCAGATCGCGATGTCGCGATGGCTGGCGCAGCGCGAGGCCACCGCCGCCGCGACCGCGGCCTGGTCGAGCGGAAAACTGTCATCGTGAGTGCAGACCGCGGCGTCGAGGATCTCCTGCTCGACCAGATGCGCCTGGAGCGCAGGCATGTCGATCGCGCGCAAAGGACATGCGGCGGCCACGGCCATGGCGCAGGCGCGGCCGGCGGCGTAGCCCTGGTTCTGCACATCGGGCTGCATCCGGATCACCGGCAGTGCATCGCGTTGGCAGCTGACGGCCAGGCCGGTGACCAGGATCCCCTCGAGCCCCTGCGGCAACAGGCAGCGGAACGGGACGTAGGCCTCGAGCCCATCCTTGTCCGGCGGCAGGACCATGAACACCGGATGGACGGTGAACCCGTGGCTGTCGAAGTTCGATCTGGCCAGACAGATGGTGTCGGGGTAGGTCCGCCCAGCGAGGAAGTCGACCGGGTCGAGCACGATATCGCCGCGGATCTGGCGTCGTTCGCGGCTGTCGATCAGCTGGGCACAATCGAACGCGTCGCGGAACTTCACCTTGCTCGCGACCAGCGTGGCGGTGGCGTCGACCACGTCGCTGTCGTCGCTGAAGGTGTGATCGCTGTTGCAGTAGTTGTCGCCGGGGCGCCGCGGCGAGAGGCCGGTGCCCTGGATGGCGACGTGTTCACCGGCCGCGCCCAGGCAGGTCGCGCCGGCCGCGGCGGCGACATCGGCGTTGCCGCTGGCGTCGACCACCGCCCCGGCGCGGATCACGCCGAAGCCGTGCGGCCCGGCGACCACCACCCCGGCGACGCGATCGGCGTCGACCACCGCGCCCACGGTCGCGGTCCAGAACCACACCGCGCCACCGGCGCTGCGGATCTGCTCGAGATACCAGGCCTGCTTGCACTCGATATTCCAGGGGGCGCCGGGATCGCTGCGTGGCGTCGGCTCGAGCGCGGCCACCCCGGCGTCGATCTCGGACGTGAAACCGACGCGGTTGCCATCATAATAACGACCGATCAGACCCACCGTCTCCACCCCGCCGAGGTCCGACTGGTACTCCACCACCAGCGTCCGCGCACCGGCACGCGCGGCGGCGATCGCCGCCGGCGCGCCCGCGGTGCCGCCTCCGGCGACCACCACGTCGTACGCGCCGAAGGCGGGCAGCGCCCCGAGATCGAGCCGTAGGCTCTCGCCCTCCGCGGGGCTCAGACCGGGGCGCGGCCCTGCGGACAGCACCGTCACGCGACCACCAGTGACCGGCGTCGCACCGGCGATCGCATACCGCAGCGCGCCGACGCCGGGCGTGCGCGGGGTCGCAGCCAGAGTCGCGCCCAGACGCTCGCCCAGCGCCATGAAGGCGTTGGGATCGACCAGGCGCGCGGCCACCTCGCGGCTGCAATCGGCGCACGGTCCGAGCAGCTCCAGCCCCGGCTCGACCGCGAGACAGCCCAAGGGGAAAGCATCGGCCCCCGCCCACGCGGCACAGTGCTCCGCGCTTCGGGCCAGGGCGCGCTCCGGGAGCGTGAACGGCGCCTCATCGGCCATCTGTTGATGCGGGCTCCAGCAGCGACGGCGCAGATCGGCCACGGCCGCCGCCCGCTCGTCCCAGCTGCCGTCGCCCTGGTCGACCTCCACCGCGTAGCGATGCAGCGTGTTCGTTCCGCCGCCCGGATCCACGATACGCCGTTGTTCGAGCGGGGTGATGCCAGCGCCACCGCACAGCGCCTGCGCACCGAGGCCGAGCACGCAGCGCTCCACGCTGCGCGCCGGCCCACCGGCTGCGACCAGGTCGGCTCCCGCCTGCTGCGCGAGCTGACCCCACCACGTGGCGTCGACCACCCGCGCGGCCCGGATCGCCTGGAGCCCGGCGCGGTTGGCCACCACCACGCCGGCGATGCCGCCGTCGGCATCGCGCAGCAGACCGGCCGGATGCGTCCCCAGCAGGAACGGCACCTGCGCCCCGACCAGCGATTGCTCGAGGGTCCGCTTGACGTGCAGCGGGGTCGGGTCGAGCTGGGCGAACACCGCGCGGGCCAGGCCGGTGGTCGCCGGCTCGCTGGGCCAGTAGCGCCAATGCGCGCAGATGTCGTGACCGAGATAGGGCCGCTCGCCGCAGAGGAAGACCGCGGCCCCGGCACGGCTGGCGGCGAGCGCGCAGGCGACTCCGGCGCTGGTGCCACCGATCACGGCGACATCGACACTGGCGAGAACTGGGACATCGACGCTGTGCTGACTCATCACGGCTCCTGTCGCTCTGGCATCCAGTGTAGGAGCCGCCGCAGCGCCGCGAAGTGCTTTGAGCGTCCGCAGCGCTGCCGCTACCGGTACATTTTCCTCATGGTGCCATCACCCCGGCATGGCTTGACCACGCACAGCACGCATTGGGGGCGTAGCGGGGCGACTGCGCGCAGCGCAGAGCGAGCCCCCGCGAACAAAAAGCCGCGCGGGCGCCGACCGCTACAATGCCCCTTGGGGTGCGGGCGGCGCCCGCGCTACGCACTGGGCGATGAAGCGACATGAGTACGCATTGATCATGGCCATAGACCCCGACCAGCGTCCGTTCACCGAGCTCGACCAGTTGCACACCGTGCTGGTCAGCGCATACGACGACCGGTTGGGAGAGGAACTGCGCTGGCCGGACGCCGTCGACGACCTCTACACGCTGTGGTACCTGCGCTCCGGCGCGGTGACGATCCGCGCGGCCACCGGCCGGGTACAGGTCGCCAGCGGCCGCTGGGTCATGCTTCCGCCCGGTCTGCGCCGTGCCCAACGCTTCCGTCGCGACACCCAGCTGCTCTCGCTGCGCTTCCGCGCCACCTGGCCCCACGATCGGCCGCTGTTTCCACACGCCGGCCCCTTGCTGCCCGACCCTGCCCGCTGGAAGACGCTGCTCACACCGGCGACCGCCCTCGCCGCCGTCTGTGGCCCGCAACGCACCGAGGGCCTGTGCCCCGCGCGCGAACGACGCAGCGACCCCGCACGCTACTGGCAAGTCGCAGCGCGCTTCGCCGATCTGCTCGCCCACTGGTACGCCTGCTGCCGGGAGCTCGGGCTCACTCCCGCCGCGCCCGGGCCGCGCGATCCGCGCATCGCCGCCGCCCTGCCGCTGCTCGAGGCCCACCGTGGAACCGGTCCGGTGCCCTACCCGGCGCTGTTGACACGCAGCGGTCTGAGCCGGGTCCACTTCGATCGGTTGTTCCGCGCCGAGATGGGCTGCAGCCCCCGCGCCTACTGTGATCGGCGCTGCCTCGACCAGGCCCGCGCGCTGCTGGCCGACCCGCAGCGCGCGATCAAGCAGATCGCGCACCAGCTCGGCTTCACCGACGCCTCGCACTTCGCCAAGTGGTTCCGTCGCCGCACCGGGGCCGCACCACGCGCCTGGCGTCGCCGCCCGCCGGGCGTCTGATCCGGCCCTGGCTGGACCGGTCTGCCACGCACCCTGGCCCGGATCCCTCATGCGCAACGTCGCGAAAAGTCGTAGCGTGCTGTCAATGCAGGGCTCCGCGATCGAGGCGGACCGGAGCGTAGCGGCGCTACGTGAGGATCCCCCGACCCAGCGAAGTCCTGTAGTGGTGATGCGATACGGCTTTGCAGCAGTTGTCTCATGAGGAATGCGCCCTAGCATCCCTCACCCGGAGGATTGCATGACCCGTACTCGCTACGCCCTGGTCGGCACCGGCAGCCGCTCGGCCATGTTCAGCAATGCCGTGCTTACAACCTTCGCCGCAACCAGCGAACTCGTCGCCCTGTGCGACAGCAACCCTCTGCGCATGGAGGCGCGCAACCGGCTCTACGCCGAGGAACATGGCGCCGACCCCATCCAGACCTACACCCCCGATCGCTTCGACGCGATGATCGCCGAACAGCGGGTCGACTGCGTCATCGTCACCTCAATCGATCGCACCCATCACCGTTATATCATCCGCGCGATGGAGCTCGGCTGCGACGCGATCACCGAGAAACCGATGACCGTCGACGCCGAGAAATGCCAGGCCATCCTCGACTGCCAACGCCGTACCGGCCGTCGGCTCACCGTCACCTTCAATTACCGCTATTCGCCGCGCAACAGCAAGGTCAAGCAGCTGCTGATGGACGGGGCCATCGGCACAGTCAACTCGGTCCACTTCGAATGGCTGCTCGACACCCGCCACGGCGCCGACTACTTCCGGCGCTGGCACCGCGACAAGCGCAATTCCGGCGGGCTGATGGTCCACAAATCCACCCATCACTTCGATCTGGTCAACTGGTGGCTGGACTCGACGCCGCGTACCGTGTTCGGTATGGGCGACCTGATGTTCTACGGCCGCGAGAACGCCGAGGCGCGCGGCGTGACCACATTCTACGATCGCGGCACCGACAACCCCAACGCTGCCGGGGATCCCTTCGCCCTCGACCTCCGCTCGGCAGAGAAGCTCGAGCAGCTCTATCTCGACTGCGAATCGGCCGACGGCTATCGCCGCGACATGTCGGTGTTCGGCGACTGCATCTCGATCGAAGACGACATGGCTGTACTGGTCCGCTACGCCACCGGCGCGACCATGAGCTACCACCTCACCGCCTACTCGCCGTGGGAGGGCTACCGCGTGGCCTTCAACGGCACGGCCGGCCGACTCGAGTACGAGGTCCACGAGAAGAGTTACGTCTCCGGCGACGATCAGGACGCCAACCGACCGGACATCCGCGACAGCCGCGAAATCGACATTGAGGAACCCGCCCGGATCCTGGTGCGCCCGCACTGGGCCAAGCCGATGGAGATCGATGTCGAGATCGCCAAGGGCGGTCACGGCGGCGGCGACGTGCGCCTGCTCGAAGATGTCTTCGGCAAGCGCAAGCCCGATCCGCTCGGCCGCGCTGCCGACCACATCGATGGCGCGCGTTCGATCCTCACCGGCATCGCGGCCAACCGCAGCTTCGCCACCGGCCTGCCGGTCGAGGTCGACAGCCTGGTCCGGCTCGACTGACTGCAGAGGGGGCGCTGCCCCCTCGCGCCTGCGGCGCGTACCCCCACGGCCTCGGTCGTCGCTCGCCAGCTACGCTGGCGTTCTCGGCGGGCCTGAGGCCCATTTTCGCCGAGAAACGCGCCTCGGTCGGCCGGTCGCACAGCCAAGTTTGGCGGTGCTCCTTCCTGCAGAGGGGGCGCTGCCCCCTCGCGCCTGCGGCGCGTACCCCCACGGCCTCGGTCGTCGCTCGCCAGCTACGGATGTGCGGCTTCGGCACTTTGCGGTCTCCGCTTCGACTGAGCCGCGGCTCGCGGCTTGCCGCCGTGGCGCCGACCACGTATGGTCGGTGCCATGGCTGGCTTCCGCTACAAGGCACGCAACCAGAATGGTGAGATCGTCACCGGCATCGTCGCTGCCGACGATCTCGAAGCCGCCCGCCTGCGGGTGATCGGGCGGGGGCTCGAGGTGATCACGATCACCCGCCCGGTGCTCAAGCAGGCCCCGCCGCCGACTGCGCCGCCACCAACGCATCACGCGCGCAACCTGGCCCTGGCGCTGTCCGTGGGGTTGCTGATCGCCGCCGTCGCGCTGCTGTGGCTCGACCCCTACGACTGGGGCTGGGGCGACGCCCTGCGCACGCGACTCGGTCTCTGAAGGCGACCAGAAAGTCGTGCCCACCCAAGGGCCCCTGCGCTCCCGCGCGTCAGGGGCGCAGGGGGCAGCCAGAGGCCCAGGGCGACTCAAAGCTCGCCCCGGGAGCGCCGAGCACCAGGAGTGAAGCAGGTGGAGGCGAGGCATGGCCCTCATGTGCGAGCTTTGAGCGGCCCTGGGCCAGAGGGCAGCACACCGATTGACCATGCTCTCGGGCCGGCCTAGCATGAATAGTGGTTCCATGTCGTCCTCCACGCCTGCATCAGAGTCGTCAACATCCGGCGCCTGGCTCACGCTGGGGCTGATCGCCGGGCTGTTCCTCCTCGCCGCGCTCGGGCTCATCGGCCTGAGTGCATGGAGCTATGCGCGCACCAGCGCGGCCCTCCAGCACCCGCCGACGGTGTCGGAGCGACTGACCGTGCCTTGCACCCGCGACGGCGAACCCTGGCGCCTGGGCTGCTACCAGGGCGGCCCCTGGGTGGACTACCCGCTCCACCTCCACGCCGCATTGCTCGGCCTGCGCGATCGCGGCTGGCTGACCTGCAACCCGCCGACGGGGCCCGCGAGCGTCACCGCGCTGTGGGCCTGGCTCGCCGAACACGAGCGCGGACCCTACCTGCGATTCGTGCCAGCCGCCTGCTGGTCGGCCGGCTGGCGTGACGAGCAGCGGCGCACCCTGCGTCATGATTGCCTCGAACGCCTGCGCGCCGGCGAGCTCGATCTGGTGTTGGCGCTCGGCACCTGGGCCGGAGAGGACCTGGCCGTGGACGAGCACCGCACGCCGGTGGTCCTGCTTTCCGCCAGTGATCCCATCGCCGCCGGCATCGTCTCGCGCGATCCCACCGCCGACCTGCCCCACGTCCACGCGATCCGCGATCCGGAACGCTACTACCGTCAGGCGAGCGTTTTTCACGACCTGATCGGCTTTCAGCGCCTGGGCGTGGTCTACGACCCTTCGGCGGCGGGTCGCGTCTGGAGCAACCTGCCGGACCTCGAGCGTCTCGCCGCCGAGCGCGGCTTCGATCTTATCACCACAGCGGTGAGCGATGTCGACGCCTCGCTACCGCAGATCATCGCGTCGACCCACGACGCGTTTGCAGAGCTCGCACCCCGGGTCGACGCGGTGTGGATGGGGGCACACCAAGGCCAGAGCCCCGAGGCCCTGCCGCAGGTCATCGCCCCCCTGCTCGCAGCCCGCCTGCCCACCTGGGCCCAACAGGGGCGATGTGCGGTGGCCCAAGGGGTTCTGCTCGGCGCCGACGAGCGCAATCTGGCCCAGACCGGGCGCATCTACGCCACCGGCATCGCCGCCATGCTCAACGGGGCGGACGCGCGCCAGCTACCGCAGATCTACATCGACCCCTGCCGCCTGGTGATCAACCATCAGGTCGCCGAACGCATCGGCTTCACCATCCCCAGCGCTCTGGCCGCGGTCGCCGACAGCCATCCGGACCCGGAGCGCCAGCAGTGAGCGACGCCCCCGCCAATGACAGCAAACAGCCACGCCCCACCGCCCGGGCAGTGGGGCTGATCCTCGGGGCCGCTTTCGGCTTCGGCTGCCTGTTCTGGCTCGTCGACAGCATCTACGAATACTACTATTTCACCGATCATTTCCGCGCGATGCTGTTCAATCAGCCGCACGGCTTTCTCGACGCCCTGATCCTGCGGGTACCCCCGCCGAGCCTGCTCGACCGCGCGTTGGTCATGCTCGCCTGCCTGCTCGGCGGCGTGCTGGTCAGCGTGTTCTGGCTCAAGAACCGCCACAACGCCGCAGCGTTACGCCGCAGCGAAGCGGACTACCGCCTGCTGGTGCACCACCAGAGCGACCTGGTGGTCAAGGTCGATACCGCAGGCCGCATCCTCTTCGCCAGCGACAGCTACTGTCGCGTGTTCGGACGCACCCGGCGTGAGCTCATCGGCCATCCCTACATGCCGCTGGTCCATGCCGACGACCGCGAGGCCACCGCGGCGGCGGTGGCCAGCCTGGCCCATCCACCGTACACGGTGACCATCGAACAACGCGCGCTGACCGTCAACGGCTGGCGTTGGTTCGCCTGGGTCGACACCGCGATCCGCGATCAGACCGGCGCGATCAGCGCGATCATCGGGGTCGGCCGGGATATCACCGACCGCAAGCAGGCCGAGGAACAGCGCCAGCGGGCCGAACGCGGGCGCGCCGACCTGCTGGCCGAAATGCAGCTGGTGTTCGACCACATGCCCCTGGCCTGCGTACGGCTCGACCGCGCAGGGCAATGCGCCTACGCCAACTCCCAAGCACGCCGGTTGTTCGCCGTCGGCCCGCAGGGCCTGGAGCCGGACGGCATCCTCGCCGTGCTCGAAGCCAGGGATCGACAGCGGGTCGCCGAGCTGCTGCCGCCTGAACACCACCCCGAGACCCCGGCCCGGATGGTGGTCACGGTACGACCCGACGACGCTGGGCCGATGCGCTGCGAATGGCAGGTGGTGCCGCTGCAGGGAACCGATGGCGGCGTCCTGATCCTGGCCGAAGACATCAGCGAACGGTTGAGCATGGAGCTGCAGCTCCGCCAGGCCGAGAAACTCCAGGCAGTCGGCCAGCTCGCCGGCGGCATCGCCCACGACTTCAACAACCAGCTCGCCGGCATCATGGGCTTCGCCGAGATCCTCGTCCAACGTCTCGGTGACGACCAGCGCCGCGAACCGGCCGAGAAGATCGTGCTCGCGGCCAGATGCGCCGCCGACCTCACCCGACAGTTGCTGGCTTTCTCACGCAAGGGCAATTACGTCAGCGTGCCGGTCGACGCCGTGGCCCTGGTGCACGAAGTCGGCGTGCTCCTGACGCACAGCATCGACAAACGCATCACCATCGCCTACGAACACGGCGACGAACCGCTGCTGGTCGATGGCGACCCGAGCCAGCTGCAGAACGCGGTGCTCAACCTCGCACTCAACGCCCGCGACGCCATGCCCGATGGCGGCCAGATGACCCTCGCCGCCCACGGCGAGCATCTCAGCGCCGCCGCCTGTGCCAGACTCGGCGATGCCGTGCGACCGGGCGACCACGTCCGCATCGAAGTCCGCGATACCGGCATCGGCATCGAGCCGACGGTGCGTCAGCACATGTTCGAACCCTTCTTCACCACCAAGCCGCCGGGGCGCGGCACCGGCATGGGCCTGGCCGCGGTCTACGGCACCATGGCCGCCCACCACGGGGCCATCCGCGTCGACAGCGAACCCGGCCAGGGCAGCTGTTTCGTCTGCCTGCTGCCGCGCAGCAGCGCACGGACAAGTGAACACGCACCGCCGGCCCCCCGTGCTGAGATCGGAACCGCCGGCGCCCACGTGCTCCTGGTCGATGACGACGCCGTCGTCCGCGAGGCCCTCGCGGCCCTGCTGCGTGACAACCGCCTGCGCGTGGCCTGCTGCCACGACGGCGCCGCAGCCGTCCACTGCGTGCGCACCCATGCCGACCTCGACCTCGTGCTGCTCGACATGATGATGCCCGGCCTCGATGGCCCGGCCTGCTTCAAGGCCCTGCGCGACCTGCGCCCGGAACTACCGGTCATACTCATCTCCGGCTATAGCCTCGACGACCAGACCCAGGCCTTGCTCGATGCCGGCGCCAGGGACTTTTTGCAGAAACCGGTCGCAGCCCAGGCCCTGCTGGCCCGGATCCACGCCGTCCTCACCCACGACAGCGACCGGGCACCGGCGGACACCGGACGCTGAGCAGGTGGGACGAGTCCGACGGCCAGCAGCGCCCCGCGTGCCGTGCTCAGCGGCGCCGACGCAATTGGCGCAGGGCGTCGTGCAGACCGCCGCCGAGGCCCTCAGGCGGGGCAGCGGGATCCGCCTCGCTCGCTGGAACGTGCGGCGGTGGCTCGGAACCCACCGATCGCTTGGCCGGTGCCGCCGCATCCTCAGCGACCACGGAGCGCCGCCGCAGGCGCGGCTGCAGGCGCAGCCGACGCTGGAGCACCTCGCCGACCGCGCAGGCTAGGGCGAGGGCCACCAGCAAGGGGGCGAGGTCGACGGCGCGGCCAGGGCTGGGCGGGTTGGCGAAGACGTCGAGCAGATCGCTGCGCTCGTTGCCTCCGCTGAGCGTGGCGATGTTCTCGAGCACGGCGGTCCCGGGCGGCCGGCCGTAGCGCGGACGAGCCTCCGGCGAGTAGGGCAGGACCTGGGCCGCGCCGAGCAGGGCGCTGGTGCCGTCGCCCTGCGCGAGCGCGACCGAGGGCAGGACGGGGTCGCTGCCATCGAGGCGCCAGGTTGCCGCGTAGACGCCGTCCTCGACCGGAAGCATGGCGAGGGAGCGCGCCTCGCCGCCGGCGCCGACCAGGACCAGATCCGGCGCCGCCGCCGGCCAGTGCTCGCGGCGCGCGGGATCGAGCTCGAGCGTCGTGGTGACACTGCGACCGAGGCGCTGTGACCGCAGCGAACCGATGTCCGCCTCGTCGGTGCCGGCGCACCAGCGGGTGATGCCGGCGACCAGCGGCACGTAGCCGGACCAGTCGAGCAGCTCGCCGCTCTCCGTGCCGTCGACCTCCACCGCCACCGCCGCACTGCGACCGGTGCCGATGCGCCAGCTGGCCACTGCCGGACCGGGCGGGTCGCCAGGCGCGTGGACCAGGGTATCGGCGCGCGGGCGGGCGTAGATCATGTTGTAGCCCGCCACCGCGGGCCAGCTGTGCTCCCAGGCATCGTGGCGGCCGAGCACCGCGAGCAGCCGCGGGTCGGGACGCAGACGCACCGTCTCGTCGACCCAGGCGCTACGGGCGACCAGCACCGTCTCCTGGGCGAACAGCCGCGGCAGTTCGACCGCGGTGTCGGCGAAGTGACAACGCCCACCGCCGAGCTTGGCGATCTCGCGCAACAGGCCGGCATCGCTGTCGGCGGGGGTGCCAAGGCCGATGACCGAAACGGTGATTCCCGCGGCCGCGAAATCGGCGAGCAGTCTGCGGAAAGCGCCGGGCTGCTCGGCGTCGTTGGCATCGGCGAACAGGACCAGGTGGCGTGTGCCCTTGGACGAACGCAGCAGCTGCTGACCGCCGGCCTCCAGGCCGACCTCGACGAAGATCCCGCCGCCCATGCTCTCGATCGACCGGATCATCGCCGCCGCGCTGGCCTGGTCTCTCAGCGCGCCCATGGGGATGACCAGGTGGGGGCTGGAGTCGACCGCGATCACCGCGGCATCATCGAGCGGGGAGAGCAGTTCGAGCGCGGCGACCGCGCCCGCGTTGGCGAGATCCATCTTGGTCCGCGGACCGCCGCCGACCGGCATCGCCATCGAACCCGAACGGTCGAGCACCATGGCCAGGGCGAGCGAGAGCTTGCGATGCTCGTCGCGCAACTCGAGGGTCACTGGCAACACCGGCTCGACCGGGCTGCGGTGATAGCCGCCACTGCCGAAACTGCGCCGGCCGCCGGTGAGCACCAGCCCCCCGCCGAGGTGTTCGACCCAGGCCGCGAGCTCCTCCATGCCCCGCCGCCCCAGCGCGGAGGCGGGCACCTGTTCGAGCACCGCCACACGACAACCGAGCAGGTCGGCGAGTCCGACCCGCCCCTCGCTCACGCAGACCACCGCCATGCCCGCGGCGCGCAGCGCGCGGGCGAGATTGCCCGGCTCGCCGGTCCCGCCCATCACCAGCACCCGCTCGCCGGGGCGCACCCGCAGCGCGGCCCGGGCGCGGTTGTTGTCGCTGCGGGCGTCATCGACGTCCTCGAGTTCAACGGTGTAGCGGGTCAGCCCGGGGCTGGTCGGGCGATCGGCGAAATCGATCACCGCCACCCGCCCGGGTTCGAGTTCGACCGACCCGGTGGCGATCTCAGTCCGTCCGCGCAGCACCCGCCAGCTCCGGGTCTCTCGCCGGTCCGAGATCAGCCGCGCGGCGCCGATGAAACTCTCGCCCAGCCTCAACAGCTCGGGCAGCTCCACGTCGACAACTGCAGCGTCGACTTCGCCGCGCCGGGGGACGCTGAGCACGTCGACCGGAATACCGCGGTACGCCAGACCGGCGGCGGCACCGCGCGGATCGCGTCCGGTGTGCTCGCCGTCGCTATGGACCACCACCCGCCCGCTGCGGCCGCGTCCGATCAGCGAACTGGCCGCCCGCAATCCGGCCGCGAGCGCGGTGCCATCGGGGCCGACAGGCTGCTCGGTCAGGCGCACGGAGCCCTCGGCCACCGGGGCCATCGCCACCTGGGCCTGCTCGCCCACCACCACCACCGCGAGACGGTCGCCGCTTGCACGTTGGCGCGCCACCAGTTCGACCAGCTCCTGCTGCTCGCCGCGCTCCGGGCCCATCGATCCGGAGCGGTCGAGCACCAGGACCACGTCGCTGCCGCCGCGCAGCGCGGCCGTACGCGGACCGGCTGCGGCGAGCACCAACAGCGAGAGCACTGCCGCCTCCAGCCACCGGGCCGGTCGCGTACGGCAGCACACCCACCATACCAGAGCGGCGGGCAGGGCCAGGACCAGGGCCTCGGGATAGACCAGGATGGGGATCATCGAGCGCCCTCCTCGCGCACGAACACCACCCAGGCGGCACTCGCGGCGCCGGCGGCGAGCAACAGCGGCAGCAGATGGGCGAAGATCCCCCGTCGGCGTTCCACCTGCGAGCGCTCGCCGAGCTCACCGCTTGGATCGGCGCGGCGGCAGTCGCTGCAGTCGGCCAGCCGCGAATCCAGACTCAGCGCCCGGACCGTGGTCCAGGGCTGATCGGGATCATGACGCAGCTCCCAGGTGCCGGCCTGTTCGAGCCCCGGCACCGTCACCCGCCGTTCGCGGTCGGCCGGCAGGACACTGCTGCTGCCATCGGGCGCGAACAGGTGCAGCCGCCGCGCCCCGCGCGGCAGGGTCAGCGAAAAGCCCTGACCCACGAGCAGGTTGCGCCGCTCGGGTCCGGGCAGACGCGAGCGGGCCAGGCGCAGGGCGTTGTCGACCAGCGCCGGCCAGACCGGGTGGCGCACCAGTCCGGAGTGTTCGAGATCGCAGTGCAGGGCGAAGCCGCGGGGCCGTTGCGAGAGCAGCACCTGCTCGCCGGCGAGCAGCAGGCTGTCGCTCGCCGCCACCGCGTGCGCGGGGACCCCGCCCTGCCAGATGCAGCCGGTGAAGTCGAGGTCGCGCAGCAGCGGGTGCCCCCCACGCCGCAGGAAGGGGCCGACCACCGGGGCGCCGTCACCGGGAGCGAAGCGCCACACCACCGCGTCGCTCGCCGCCGGCTCTGCCGCTCCGGCGACCACCGCCAGGTCGGCGGTGGCGGGATCGCCGACCAGTTCGGCCCCAGACGCGGCCGCGACCGCGCGGCGCAGCGGATCGCTTGCGGACTCGGGCAACGCGACGTGAACGCGGATGTCCGCACGCACCGGCGGCAGCAGCACCACCCGGTCGTCGAGCGCGAGCGGATCGTCACCGAGCAGCACCGCCTCGAGCTGCAGATGATCACCGGGTGGTATCGGCAACACCACCAGATCGGGTGCGGCCGGATCGAGCGCGATGCGGGCGCGAGAGAGGACCGCGCCATTGGCGTCGCGCAACTCCAGCTCACGCTGACGCGGCTGACCGCCGGCGGCGAACACCCGCAGCGCCAGGCGTTCGGGGCGCTCGCCCGCGGCCGGCAGCCAGCGCGCAGCCGCGAAGCCGTCGGTGGGCACCGCCTGGCCGCGCAGCAGCAGCGCGACGTCGAGATCGGTCTGCGTGGGCGGCGCATCGCTGGCCCACAGCACCCGGCCTGCACCGCCGCTGCCGGCGAGCAGGCGCGCGGCGAGTGTGAAGGCCGGGGCCGGGTCGTGCCGTGGCGCGCGCGCCTGCCAGTCATCCAGCGCCGCGCGGGCATCGCTCGGCGGCGCCGCCGGGCCGGCGAGCACGGTTGGCGGGGTGCCGGTGAGGATCAGGCTAACGCGGTCGTCGCGCTCGAGCCGGGCGAGCTGGGCGTCGAGCGCCTCGCGCAGGCGGACAAGCGCGCTGGGCGCCTCACCCGGTGCGGTCTGCAGACGCCAGCGGGTATCGCAGACCACTACCAGATGGCGTCGGTGTTCGCGATCGGTCAGGTGTGGATCGCTCAGATACCAGGTCAGCGCCAGGACCGCGAGCAGTTCGAGCCACAGGCTCGCGCGGTTGCGGATGGACTGCCGCTGGCGCCCGGCCGCCGGATGCGGGTCCGCTCCACCCCAGAGCCAGATGGCCGAGACCGGATGCGAGCGGAAGCGACGCCGGAACAGGTGGATCGCGAGGATCGCCGGAATCGCCAGCAAGGCGAGCAGCCCCCAGGGGTTGCCGAGGATCATCGGCATCCCCCTGCGATCCGGGGACCACCGGCCGTCACGCTGCGGCTGCGTTCATGGCTCATCGGCCCACCTCCGGGCGTACCAGCCCACGCCGTACCAGGGCGGCGACGGCAGCCTCGAGCCCGTCCTCGGCGCGCAGGGTCACCAGGCCGATGCCACGACCGGCCAGCGCCTGTTGCCAGCCGGCCTGGTGACGGTCGAGCCGCTCGCGATAGGCGGCGATCGCTGCGGCATCGACCACCCGGTCTGCTGCCCCGCCTTCCGGATCCTCCAGGCGCAGGAGCCCGGTAACGCTGGGGTCGCGCTCTTCGCGGCTGAGCACCTGCACCAGGCAGATGCTGCCGGCTTCGGCACCGAGCCGGCGCACCACCGCGGGGCCACCCTCACGGCACAGACCATCCGAGACCAGGATCCGCTCGCCCGCCGGCGCCAGTCGCGGCGTCGGCGCGGTGGCCAGGCCGCCGGCGCCGGCACAGGGCTGATCGCCGAGCACCGGTCGCCAGTCGCCGCGACCGCCGCCGACGAGCGGTCGCCAGGCGTCTCCCGCCGCAAACAGCCGGACGCGATCGCCGGCGCGCTGCGCGAGCGTGGTGAACAGCGCCGCGAGGGTCGCGGCGAGCTCCATCTTCTGCGGGGTCAAGGCCATGCTCGCGGAGGTGTCGAGCAGAACCTCGACCCGCGGCGCAACCTCCTGGCGATAGCGCCGCAACACCAGCTGATCGCTGCGCGCGAGGACGTTCCAGTCGAGGTGACGCAGGTCGTCGCCGGGCATGTAGGCGCGATGATCGTGGAACTCGACCGAGGCGCCCGCGCCGGCGCCGAGGCGGTCGCCGGCGCCGTGCCGCCGCCGCCGCGGATCGAGGCACAGGCACAGGGCCGCGGCCCGGGCGTCGACTGCCGTCCGGTTCCATGCCACCATCGCGACCTCAGCTCTCGCGCGGATTGTCGATATCGGCGTCCGCGCGCACCCGGGTGGTCTTGATCGTCATGTGTGCAAACGCAAACACGAGCTGGGCGAAGATGGCGAAACAACCGGCGAAGGAGATCAGCACGATCGCGACGTCGGCCGTAAACGCATCGATTCCGACCGCGAGCCCGTCATCGGGCAGGTACACCGGCGCGATCAGCGGATTGAAGGCGTTGAGCACGCCGAAACTGTCCTCGAAGGCCAACGCGGGGATGCTGGTGATCAGGGCCAGCGCGATGATCGTCGGCAACAACGCGCTGCGCCGCATGCCCGGCGTCTGGATCCAGCCACTGAACGGCCCGCGGCACAACCGATCTACGGACACCAGGATGGTCATGCCGTAGGCGATCATCAGCCAGGCGCTGAGCATCAGCTCGGACCAGTCGTCATCCGTTCTGAAGAAGATGGCGACCGCACCGACGCCGAGGCTGGCCGCCAGCAACAACAGCGCGGCGAGCGTACCGCGGGCCGCACCGGGGCCGAGGAACCAGGCGGTGGCCTTGCGCCAACCCCGAGCCTCGCGGATCCAACGCGCCTGGCGTGGCGAGAGCGGGTAGTCCTCGGTACAGGCGAAGGCGGCCAACAGCAACCCCCAGACCGTGCCGAACACAGCGTAGACGGCGAACATCTGCGTCACCTCCCGCGCGCGCATATCCGCTAGCGCGATCAGGCCGATGCACCACGCCAGTCCGTTGCACCACACCAGCATCCACACCAGACGGGGCATGGTCGATCGGTTGTCGGCGCGGAAGGTCAGCTGAGCCGCGCTGAGGCTGAGCAACACTACCACCGCGGCCAGCCACAGGTTGGTCATGAAGCCGAGGGCGGCGATCACCCCCCAGGGCTCGACCGCGAAGCCGCGGGCCAGACCGCGCGAGACTTCCTCGAGCCCCTCGAGCCACAGCGGCCAGCCCAGGGACCACACACCGAGTACGCACAGCAGCAGGATCAGGTTGAGCCCACCGCGTCCGCTCTTGTTCGTCTGTACCGTGCCGAGAAAGACCGCGAAACAGGACAGGGCAATCCCGCCGGCGGCGAGGAGGACCAGCGCCATCAGGATCGAGAGCAGGTCGATGCCCTTGAGCAGATAGGCCATGACCAGGAAGGGGGCGACGGCGGAGAAATACAGCATGCCCTGGACCAGGCCGGCGAGCAGATAGCCGCGCAGCAACCGGCCCGGACGCATCCCGGTCAGGTCGAGCAGGTCCCAGGTGTTCTCGTCGCGCTCGCGGATCATGCTCATGTACACGCCCATCGGCTGGATCACCCACAGCGCGAAGCCGAGCACGCCGCAGAGCACGGCGAGCAGGTCGGCTCCGGCATCCTGCTCGCCGATGGCGATGGTGGCCACGAGCATCGATGCCACTCCCGCGAACAGCAGCAGGATGTTGAACACCACCAGGAAGGTGCGGTTGCGCAGTTCCTGGCGCACATAGCGGACCAACAAGGGGTTGGCACGATCAGCAAGCCACGGCAACAGCGCAGCGGTACGGGCGAGCGCCTTCACTGGACCTTCCCTTCGGTCAGATGCATGAACACGTCCTCGAGATTGTCGTCGCGGGTGGCGAAGTGGCAGACCGCGAGTTCGGCCGCCAGCAGGCGGCGCAGCAAGGCGGCGAGCTCGGCGTCGCCGCCGTGGTAGCGCAGCGCGATCTGCGTCTGATCGATACGGATTTCGCTGCACCCCGGCTGCTCGGCGAGGATGGCTTCGGCGCGCGGGTGCTCTTCGGCCAGGCGCAGCTCGAGCACGTGGCCGTCGCCGTCGCCGGCGGCTACCTGTTGCTGTTTCTTCTCGCGCAGCTGCTGCTTGATCTGCTTGACCTTGCCCTCGGCCACGATCCGCCCCTGCTCGATGATCGCGACTCCGTCGCACAGCGTCTCGAGCTCGGCGAGGATGTGCGAGGAGACGAACACCGCCCGGCCCTGCTGCGCAAGCACGCGCAACAGATCGCGGAACTCGATCCGCGCCCGGGGATCGAGCCCCGCGGCCGGTTCGTCGAGGATCAGCACCTGCGGGTCGTGGATGATGCAGCGCCCGAGGCACAGCCGCTGCTTCATGCCCTTCGACAGCCCGGTGACCGCCTTCTCGCGCAGGCCTTCGAGCTGGCAGAACTCCATCACTTCGGCGACCGCCCGGCGGCGCGCGGCCGGAGCCAGACCGTGGGCGCGGGCGAAGAAATCGAGGTACTCGAACACCGTCATGTGGGGGTAGGCACCGTAATAATCGGGCATGTAGCCGATCATTCGCCGCACCGCGTCGGCGTCGTCCACCGTGCTGCGTCCGTTGACGCGGCAATCGCCAGCGCTGGGCAGGTCGAGGGTGGCGAGGATGCGCATGGTGGTCGACTTGCCGGCACCGTTGGGGCCGATGAAGCCGTAGATCTCGCCGGCCTCGATGCCGAAGCTGACGTCGTCGACCGCGCGGATCGCGCCGAACCGGCGTTCGAGATGATCGACCTCGACCAGGCTCACGATGCACCTCCGATCGCCACCAGGGGCCCAGCGAGCAGATGGCGACCGCTGGTCACGGTCTCGCCCGCCGGTCCGGGGATGTCGGCCAGCGGGCTGGCGAGCACCGCCTGGAAGAAACCGGGCTTGTTCGCCGCGCGTTGCCACGAGGCGGCGGCGCCGGGCCCGAGCCGTGCCGCACCGCCGAGCGGTCGCGGCTCGCGCGACAACGCGACCAGCTCGATGCTCGCGCCCGGTTCCACCGCGTCGCAGGCCCAGTGGCGGCCCTTAGGATCGACGTAGTGGAGCTGCTCGATCCGCGTCCCGAGGCCATTGAGCAGCGTATAGCCTCTGGCACCGGCGCTGAGCTGCAGCCGTTCGCGCGCGGCCTCGACGGTGACGTAGTGCAGACGGGCGCTGCGCCGGGTCGGCACCAGCTGCCCGCTCAACTGCTGGGACCCGTCCCAGTCGATACGCCAGCTTCTGCCGTCGTGACCGTAGCGATGGCGACGGCGGTCATCGAAGGTGCCCGGGTCGCCCGGCAGCACCGCGGTATCGAGTCCGACCGCGACCTGGCTGTGTCCGAAGGGGGCATAGTAGCTGATCCCGGTCCAGCGGACCGCACGATGTGCCGGGGCATCGAGCCAGGTGTAGGAATCGACCGTGCGCCGGGTGTGCAGCCCCTCGGAGAACAGGTTGAACACCACCAGGGCGATGCAGGTGATCAAACTGATCACCGGAATCGAGACCAACAACAGATGCCGCGCCGCGCGACGCCAGAGCAGGTACCAGAAATTCACCGGTCCGATGAGCACGATGAAGGCGAGGGCGAGAAGGATGAAACCGCCGACCGGCACCTCGCCGACGCCGGGGATCTCGATATCGCTCGCCGAATGGCGCCGGATGGTCTGTGCCGTCTGGTTGCAGGCGCGTACCCCCTCGTGGTTGGCCCCGGACCAGCTGAGGCGACAGACCGGGATCCCGGCGCGACTCCAGGCGTCGTCCGGAGCGGTGGTGGAGGACGGACCGAAAACCGCCAGGGTCCCGCCAGCGCGGACCCAATCGCCGAGGGCCTGGCGCTGCGCTGCGCTCAGCCGCTCGCTCATCTGCTCGCCGATCACCACCACCATCCACGGCGGAAAACCCTGCCAGCGGTCGGGCAGGTCACCCGCCTCGAACTGCAACACCCGATCGCGTGCGCTGCTCCGGCCTCGACCCCAGTAGCGACGGTCGATCAACTGGGCCAGCCTGTCGCGCTGGTCCATGTCGAGCTGACCGACGAAGACGATGTCGGCGCCAGCACCGCTCGCGGTCAGATGACTCGAGCCCCGGAGCCCGGAAGCGCTGCGCCAGCTCAGCGTGACCGGCCAGAATTCTTCCATCCCCGGCGGCAGCAGCAGCGTGCGCTGATGACTGCCCGCCGGCAGATCCCACTTCGCGCTGGCGCCGCTGAAGCGCGACGTAGCCCGCACCGTGAGCTCCAGCGGCACGGCGCTGTGGATGCGCACCATCACCGGCGTGTAGCCGACCGGATCGATCCAGAGCATCCGACCTTCGATCTGCGGCCCCTGGACCTGTGGACCGGAGACCGCGGCCACAAGCTGACCCAAGCAGACAGACGACAGCAACAGCAGGCGCAGAAGCGCGGCGAGCGGCGCGGGGCTCATACCGCGAGCTCGGGGGTTTCGGCGATCAGGGTCCGGACCACGGCCGCCGCGTCGAGATCCTCGAGCCCGGCCTCGTAGCCGAGTACCAGGCGATGGGCCAGGGTCGGCACCGCCACCGCGCGTACGTCCTCGAAGCCGACCGCCGGCCGGCCAGCGAGCAGCGCCGCAGCCCGGGCGCAAGCGGCGAGGGTCAGCGCCGCGCGCGGGCTCGCGCCCCAGCGGACGTAACGGCGCACGCACTCCGGGCTGGTCTCGCGATCGGGACGGGTGGCGTCGACGAGGTGGGCGAGGTAGCGCCCCACCGCCTCGGGCAGGGCGACCCGACGCACGGCCGCGAGCAGCTCGGCGAGTCCGGCGGCATCGGTGACCGGCTCGGGGACCGGCGCCACCCCGCTCTGACGCTGCAACACGATCTGCGCCAGCACCGAACGCTCGACGCCGGCGACCGTGACCTTCATCGCGAAACGGTCCAGCTGGGCTTCGGGCAGCGGATAGGTCCCATCGAGCTCGATCGGGTTCTGGGTCGCGAGGACGAAGAAGGGCTCGGGCAGGCGATGGGTGGTCTCGAGCACGGTGACGCTGTGTTCCTGCATCGCCTCGAGCAGCGCCGACTGGGTCTTGGGGCTCGCGCGGTTGATCTCGTCGGCGAGCACGATCTGGGCGAAGACCGGCCCGGGGCGGAAGACCTGTTCGCGTCCGCCGTCGGGGGTCTGCTGCAACACATGGGTCCCGGTGATGTCGCCCGGCAGCAAGTCGGGGGTGAACTGGATGCGCTTGTAGTCGCAACCGCACAGGGACCCCAGAGCCTTGACCAGCTCGGTCTTGCCCAGGCCCGGCAGCCCTTCGAGCAACACGTGGCCGCCGGCGAGCATCCCGGTCAGGGTCAGGCGGGTCATCGCCTCCTGACCGAGGAGGACCTGATCCATCCCCGCGAGGATCGCGCGCGCACGCGTGCGGCAGGTCTCGACCTCGGTTTCACTGATCATCGGCATCTGCGTCATCCTGTTCGCTGGCGAAGTAGCGTTGCACCGCGGCGCGGTGGCGTGGAGCGATCCGGGCCCGACGCGCATCGGCCGCTCCAGGCCCGATGTCACGCAGGCGCGCGCGTTGCAGCGCGCGGTTGGCGGCGTCGTCGAGCTCGGGCGCCCGCCGGCTCTCGGCCAGGGTCACCGAGCCGTCGGAGTTGATGCGGGCGCCGGCCGGCAGGCCTTCCAGCTCGCCGGGTTCGGTCTCCTGCTGCTGGTGGGTCAGTTCGAGCGCGGCGGCGCCGGGCCCGCGGGCGATGCCACCGCGACCCGGCTGCCCGCCAAGGCGCTGGAGCAGACGTGCGAAATCATCGCCGCGACCGAGGCCCGAGCGTTCGCCCGCAGCCGCGAGCGCGGCGCCGAGCCGTTGTGCCAGGGCCTGTTCGGCCGCCGGATCGCGCGCGCCTTGCCTCCCGCGATCGCCCTGGCCTGCGCCTGGCAGCAACCCGCGTTCGCGCAGGCGATCCAGCGCCTCGTCATCGAGCATTCCTTGCGCCGCCGCGGCGTCGAGCACGCGCGCGAGCTCGGCGTGGCCCGGCTGACCCTGTTGCGGCAGCAGACCCGGCGCCTGCCTGGCCAGCCTGGTCAGTGCCTGCGCCAGCGCCGCTGACTCGCGTTCGCGCGCAGCCGGATCGGCAGTGGCGGTGCGCCGTGCCTGCGCCAGAGCCTCAGCCAGCCGCTGCGTGCTGCGGCGCTGTTCGGCGCCGAGGCCGGCCGCGAGACGGTCCAGTCCTTCCCACACCGCCTGATCCATGCCACGCTCGTTCGCGGCCGTGGCGATCGACTCGAGCTGCTCCAACAGCTCCTGCTTGCGTTCCTGGCTCAGCACCCCCTCCTCGGCCATCTGCTCGAGCAGCTCCCGTGGCTGTGCGAGCAGTTGATCAACCCGCCCTGCGGACGAGCTGCCGGGATCGCGCTGGGGCAGCGCCACGGCGATCAGCACCGCGAGCACGGCGACCAGCACGCGGCCGCTACCGCTCCAGTCTAAGGGCGGCAGCCGGACCCGATCGAGACAAGGGCGCAGGCGTTGCAGCCAGCCCGGATCGCGCGCTGCGGGCTCCTCGTCGGCCAGGGCCATCGCCAGACCGCGCGACTGCGCGAGTCGATCCAACCGCGCCGCCGTGATCGCATGCGGCTCCGGAGGACCGTACCACCGGCGTGACAGCAGAATCGGCGCCACCAGTCCGACCACGGGCAGCCACACCACAGTCGACGACCATCCGGGCAATGCGAGACGGATGCACACTTGCACCAGCGCGACCGCACCGAGCGACAACGCCCAGGCCGTCAGCAACCGCCCGAGACAGCGCTGCAGCCGCTGGCGGCGATCGACCGCGCACATGAGTTGTTCGAGCCGCTGAGCCATTCTCGGATCCCATCAGGTGCCGTACGGCGGCAGCATATACCACCGGGGACGTATGATCCAGGCACAGCCATCAGCGAGGGCTTCACCCCCGTCAATCGAAGGAGGTGCATCGCCAGCACGCGCTGCTATCATGTGCCACATGGCTACGCGATCGACCTGCCTGCTCGTGGAAACCGAATTCCGCACCCTGCTCGAGGCCTTGCACGGCTACCTGCTGCGTGATCGCTCTGCCGAGGATCCGGCAGCCTGCGAGGAGTGCGTACAGGGCCTCGATCGGCCTCAGTGCGAGGCACTCCATCGGCGCCTGCAGCGCTTGCATGCCGATTGTCGGTTGTTGTTGCAGGATATGCACACCCTGGAGGACGCGAGCGATACGCCGGCCAGCGATCCGGCGTTCGAACACGCCGGCGGGGCCTCTACTCCCCGAACTTCTCTTTGATCCGCCCGTCGATGAAGTCGATGGCCTCGCCGATGGTCTTCATACCCTCATCGCCGGGCAGGACCTCGTCGAAATTGATGCTGAAGGCGTCTTCGAGGTCCATGGTGATCTCGGCGATGTCGAGATGGTTGTCAGTGATCGCCGGGACCAGCTCCTGGTGCTCGTAGTCGTAATCCGGATCTTCGCCCGGCAGAGGCAGGTTGTGCAGTTTGTTGCACAACAGCTCGATGACTTCTTCGGAAATCCGTTTGCGATCCATCGCCGGGTGCTCGATATCGTTGCAGGGGGCGGGGGCGGCCGAAGCCGCGCAAGGCGCGGTTCAGCCGGTGAAGCGTTTGAATACCACGCAGGCGTTGTGCCCACCGAACCCCAGGTTGTTGGAGAGGCCGTAGTCGACTTGAAGCTCACGGGCCTCGTTGGGGATGTAATCCAGATCGCACTCCGGATCCGGGGTGGTGTAATTGGCGGTCGGCGGCAACACGCCATCGCGCAGGGCGCAGATGGTGGCGATGGCCTCGATCCCGCCAGCGGCACCGAGCGCATGCCCGGTCACGCCCTTGGTGCTGCTCACGGGCAGCGCGCGGGCGTGGTCGCCGAAGACCTTCTTGATGATCAGGGTCTCGGTCTTGTCATTCGGCGGGGTCGAGGTGCCGTGCGCGTTGAGATAACCGAGCTGCTCCGGCGCGATACCGGCGTCGGCCAGCGCGGCGCGCATGCAGGCTGCGCCCGAGATGCCCTCGGTGTCCGGCGCGGTCTCGTGGAAGGCATCGCCGTTGCAGGCGGCTCCGACCACTTCGCCGTAGATCGTGGCTCCGCGTTTGCGCGCATGCTCGAACTCCTCGAGCACCAGCACCCCCGCGCCCTCGGCCATGACGAAGCCGTCACGGTCGCGGTCGAAGGGCCGACTGGCGGTCTCGGGCGAGTCGTTGCGCTTGGACAGTGCGCCGATGCTGTTGAAGCCGGCGAAGCCGAGATGGCTGATCGGGGCTTCGGCACCACCGCAGATCATCACGTCGCACTGGCCCGACCGGATATGGTTGAGCGCGGCGCCGATGGAGTGGGAACCGGTGGCGCAAGCGGTGGTGATACTGTAGTTGGGGCCCTTGGCGCCGTAGACGATCGAGATGTCGCCAGCAGCGCTGTCGACGATCATCTTGGGCACCAGGAAGGCGCTGACCCGGCGGGGGCCCTTTTCGACGAAGGCGGCGTGTTCCAGCTCGATGGTGCGCAGCCCGCCGATGCCGGAGCCGACCACCACCCCGATCCGGAACGGATCGGGGAGGGAGCCTTTCTCCAGCCCGGCCATGGCCATGGCCTCGGCTGCGGCCTTGATCGCCAGCAGGCTGTAACGGTCCTTGCGGCGCGCGCCACGTCGATCGCCGTCGGTCAGTTCGACGTCCTCGAGGTCGACCTCGCCGCAGAACTTGGTCGCGTGCTGTTCGGCATCGATCCGGGTGGTCGGGCCGATGCCCCCCCGCCCGGCGGTGGTCGCGGACCAGAAGGCATCGACACCGATGCCGTTGGCCGCGAGCACACCCATGCCGGTGACGACGACGCGTCGATCAGCCATTGCTCTCCGCGACCTTCTGCTCGATGAACTTGATGATGTCGCCGACGGTCTGGGGACCCTCAGCGTTGTCGTCCTCGAGCTTGACGCCGAAAGCGTCTTCCAGGTCCATCATGATCTCGGCGATGTCGAGCGAATCGGCACCGAGGTCGGCGATCACGTTGCTCTCCGGTTTGACCGCGTCCTTCTCTTTGTCGAGACGCTCGGCGATGATGTCGATGACCTTGTCTGCGATGTCGCTCACGGCTGCTCCTGCCTTCCATCTGTCCGGTTGGAGGGCTGTCGGGAAATCGTCCGGACGGTGCCAGGGCAGCCGGGCGACAAACGCCGGGGCCGGACGGATTCCCAGGGTGAATGGAATATGGACAAGAAGCGGGATGATGAGCATCGTGCGGATGCCGTCAAGCGAAGACGCTTCCATCAGAGCCCCCGCCGGCCCTGCGGGCCGGCGACGAAGAGCCAGGAACTTGGCCGCCCCGGACGTTTGTCGCAATGACGCGACCCGGACCGTGAGCGTGTCGAATGAGCGAGATGGTGTGCGGAGTTCCTGGGAAGGGGGCGCTGCCCCCTCGCGCCTTCGGCGCGTCCCAGCCTCCTCGCTGTCGCTCGTCGCGCTCCGCCGGCCCCACGCGCTTCGGCAAGGCAGGGCCGCTCAAAGCTCGCCCCGGGAGCGCCGATCACCAGGTCGGCATGCCTTGTGTCGCCTCCACCTGCGTCCAACCGCCCGGCTTTCTTTGGGCTTGGGCCATGGTGACGCAGGTGGAGGCGAGGCATGGCCCTCATTTGCAAGCTTTGAGTCGCCCTGTTCAGCAGGGGACCAAGCGGATGGACTCGGCCGTGGTGGCCCCTAGCGTGTGGCCCTGGAGACGGCGATGGTCCTGGTCCGGTGGGAGCGCATCCGGCACATCCTCTGCGACGTCGACGGCGTGCTGACCGAAGGCATCCTCACCTACACCGCAGACGGTGAACAGACCAAAACCTTCAGTGCTCGCGACGGGCATCTGATCCGCGTCGCCCTGCGCGCCGGCATCGGTGTCGGGCTGGTCAGCGGCCGACGCTGCGCGGCGCTCGCCAATCGCGCCGACGACCTGGGGTTGAGCCCCTGTTTCCTGGGCGTGAGCGACAAACGCGCGGTGGTCGCCGACTGGCTGGCGCAGACCGATGGGCTCGACTGGGAACACCTCGCCTTCGTCGGCGACGACCTGCCGGATCTGCGCCTGTTCGGCGCGGTTGGTTGCGCGGTGGCGGTGGGCGACGCCGCGCCGCGGCTACGACAGTGCGCCGATCTGGTCACCGCGGCACCTGGCGGGCGCGGTGCAGTGGGCGAGTTCATCGAGCGCCTGCTGCGCCGGCGCGGCGCCTGGAGCCCCGACGAGTGGGGTCGGGTCCATGGCTAGCCGCGCCGCCTGCCGGTCGGGGCGCATGGTCGCCTGGGGCCTGCTGCTCGGCTGCTGGATGCTGCTCGGCTGCAGCGATCCCCCACCGCTGCCCGAACCCGGCGTCGTCGGCGGACTGCTCCACCTCTGGCGCGCTGGCGAGGCCGAACCGGTGGTGGCGAGCGCCCACCGGGTGCGTCAGCTCGGCGCTGATCTCGGGCAGCTGCGATTCCAGGTCCTGCGCGCGTGGATCCCCCTGCGCCAGGGGCGCCTGGTCGTCGCCGCGCCAGCCGGAACGATGGACACTGCCGCCGACACCAGTGCGGAACGCCACCGCATCGCGATTCCGGAGGAGGACGGCCCGATCCGTTTCACCGGCGTCGAACGCGGCGAACCCTTCGTTGGCGTTGCCACGCACGGCGCCATCAGCGACGGTGGCCGGGTATTGGTCCTCCATGCGGTCAAACTGATCCAGGCCGGCCGGGCCTATCGCATGGCCCGGCTCGAGGTGCCCGAGGCCCTGTCCCGCCGCGAACTGCGCTACATGGTCGGCGAAGGCGACATCGCCGATCGGCCGGCGACGGCAACGCTGTGCGTTGCGCTCGGGGCGCTGCCACGCGATCTGCAGCTCGATCCCCCCGCCCAGCCCCCCACGCCCTGAGCCGATCAGGGCAGGCGGTTGGCCCGGCGCAGAGCCCAATCGACGCACAGCAGCCCGACCACCAGCAGGAAGACCCAGAACCGGTCCCACAGCCGGATGAAATGGCGGCTCTGCTCGTGGTGGGAGAGATCGGGCAGGGCGGCGATCAGCCGCGCGGCCGCGTTGCCCCCCTCCGCTGCATCGGGCTCGGGCGGACCCCAGACCCCCGTGCGCCCGCCGCTGGCAGCGGAGAGCCGGGCCATGGCCTCGTGGTCGGCGCGCGGATCGCGCCGTTCGCGCTGCGAGGGCAGCACCACCAGCTCGCCAGCGCGTACGTCGGTCGCGGGCAGACCGTCGATCAATTCGAGGTGCCAGGATCCGGGTTGCCCCGGCGCCGGCACCTCGGCCGCGAAAGCCGGCTCGCCCGGCACCCGCAACAGCCGGTACTTGAGCCGGCGATCGCCAGGCCCGCGCAGCTGGACGGTGACCGCGTCGGGCAGGTCGGAGCGCTGCTCGCCCGGCGTCTGGGGGGCCACGGCAAGCTGGACGCGCTGCCCCGTCTGGGCGCGGTAGGGCGTGGCGGCGGCCCGCCAGGGGTGGGTGTCCAGACCCTTGCCCGCGCTGGCGTAGCGCAGCAGCGGGCTGTGGAAGCGGTTGAGGTAGTAGTCGCCGACGTTGCGCCGCCAGCGCCAGGTGTCGTCCACCGCGACCAGCACGCTGCGTCCGGCGCCGATGCGCCGCGCCACCACCACCGGTTCGCCGGAGCGGGCCTCCATCAGCACCTGGGCCGGCTGGCGCAGGGAGCCGATCGGCAGCAGACCACGCAGGCGCGGCAGCGCCTGCCAGGTCCCGCTGCCGGGATCGAACAATTTCAGACCCCTCGCTGCCGGAGCGCGACGGATCGCCCGGGCCTCGTTGGCGAGGTAACCGCGCTGGATCTCGGCGGTGGACGGCAGTTCGGCCGGAATCAGCTTGCTCAATGGGCCGTCGCGGAACCCGGCGATGGCGCCGCGTTCGCCGGGGATCCACACCAGGCCGAGCCCCTGCTGACGCACCGCGGTGGCGAGGTTGTTCATCTGGGTCTTGTCGAGCGTGTGCGCATCGATGTCGCCGATGATCACCGCATGGTAGTCCTCGAGCTGGACCGTGCCCAGCGGCAGCACGGTGCCGCCGTAGCGCTCGTCGCCCCAGCGCCGCCACCCGCCGTCGGCGAGATAGGAGTGGACGGTGACGGTCTGATCGCGGTCGAGCGCGTTGCGCAGATAGCGCATCTCGTAGCGTGGGTGGTGCGCGAGCATCAGCACCTGGAGGTTGCGCGGTCTGACCTCGACCGGGATCGACATGCGGTGAGACAACTCGCCAGCGGTGACCTCGGCGGTGAGCCCGGCTCGACCCTCGTCGTGGAGGGTGACATCGAGCTCGGGGCTGAAAGACTGCACCGTGACCGGGTCTGCAGCGGGATCGGGCGTGAGCGTGGTCTGTGCGAGGACCTCGTCACCCTGGCGGATGCGCACGGTGATCGGCGCGTCGCCGAGGCTGCGCCCGCTGAAACGGACCTCGAAGGGGTTGGCCTCGCCCAGGGCGAGGTCGCGGTTGCCCTCGATCTCGTCGATGTGCAGCTCAGGGCTGACAGCCGTGCCGCCGACGCTCAGAGTCCACACGCCGTGCTCCGGGCCGCGGCCGCGAGCGAGCGAGCGCCCCACCGCGTCGAGCGCCGGACCGTCGTTGACGCGCCCGTCGCTGACCAGGATCACCAGCTCGTACTGGGGATCGCGCGCGACCTCGCCGACCTGGCTGCCCAGCGGGCTGATCGGAGCGTCGGCCGCGAGCGCGTCGAGCTCATCATCGTCGACCCGGGCGAGCGCGTCGCCGAGCCGGTACCAGCTGACCGTGTGCCCGTCGGTCACCGTGGCGAGCGCGGCGCGCAACGGAGCGAGCACGGCGAGCCGGTTGTCGAGGCCGGGAGCGTCGTCGCGGGCCATCGAGGCCGAGGTGTCGACCAGCACCGCGATGCGTCCGGGCTTGCTGGTGGTGATGGTCTCGCGCCAGCTCGGGTCGGCGATGCAGGCGACCAGCAACAGGATCGCGAGCACCCGACAGACCCGCGACAGCCAGCCGGCCAGCCCCGGCGGCCGCGGGCCGTAGCGACGCCAGGCCCACCAGCACAGCGCCGCGGCCCCGAGGACATAGAGGTAGAGCATCCACCCCTGGGCGTTGGCGAGCACGAATTCCAGATCGCTAGCGCCCATAGGCCCTCCCGGCCCAGGCGGCGAACGCGCCCTCGCCCAAGGCGACCAGCAGCACCAGGATCAGCAGGGGCAGGCCCCAATCACGGCCCCGGGCCCGCGGCAGGACCGCAGCGATATCGATCGCCGAGGCCGGCGGACCGCCGGTCAGGCGGCTCTCTTCGGGATCGGCAAACACCAGCACCGGCTGGGCCTCGGCGGCATCGCTCGTCTGCGCCTGCCACAGGCCGGGAGCGACGAGCAACGGCGCACCGAGCGGCCAGGACACACGCTCGCCCTCGCGCACCAGGGTCTGTTCGCGTTGGGCCCGCATGCCGGCCTGCAACAGGCGGGGGCGACCGGCGTCCGCGGCCAGCTGACGGACGCTACGCTGAACCCACAGGGTCGAGGCACCCAGGGCCCAGAAAGGGGAGAGGGATTCGAGCGCGACCAGCTCGCAGACCACCCGCCCGCGGCCGGCCTGCAGCGCCACCACCAGAGGGGCCTCGCCGGCGCGCAGCAGCACCCGTGCGTGGCCGGGCAGGATGAACGCGCTCACGCCATCTTTCTCGGATTGGCCGAGCCCGGCATGGCGCAGGTAGCTGTCGAGGATCGGCTCGCCGCTGTTGAAGACTCCGCCTGGCAGCAGCTGGTCGCGGTTGGGCTCAAGACCGGCGACCAATCCGGCGAGCTCGGAGTCGGCACGCAACATGTCGTAGCTGGCCCAGAGAATGCCGCCGGCCTCGACCCAGGCGACCAGTTCATCGGCCGCCGCCGGGCGCTCGCGCAACAGGATCAGACCGTCGGATTCCAGCGGTCGGCTGGCCAGCTCGTCGGCGCGCAAGCGATCGACGTCGAGGTAGCGACCCGCCGCAGCCAGGGCGGTGCCAAGCATGCTGCGCCCGCTGCCGACCACCAGTGTCGGCAGCGCCTTGCGCACGCGCAGCGGCAGCTCGATGGCGTCGTCGTAGGTCAGGCCGTCGTCGTGCAGGCGTACGCGCACCCGGTGCTCGCCGACGCCCAGCGGCGGCAACGCCACCCGCGCCAGGCCATCGGTCACGCTGAGTTCCACCGGCAAGGGCGAGCCGTCGTCGACGCTCAGGCTGGCCCGGCGCGGCGTGCCGGCCACCCGCAGGGCGAGCTCGCTAACCGCTCCGGGGGCCGGTTCGGGCAGCTCGGCGATACCGGCGATGAAGGCGTTGTCGGCGGATTCGCCGACCGGCAGGCGGTTGACGCTGCGGACCCGCTCGCGCAGCACCGCTTCGAGCTGGGTGCCGTCGTCCTGACGGAAATCGGAGACCAGCAGGACATCGGTGTTGCGATCGCAGTGCGCGAGCACCGCTTCGGCCAGCTCGCCGGTCGCGGCACGATCCAGGCCACCGGGCACCGGAGTGGCATCGAGCTCCTCGAGCAGTCGCAGCGCACGACGCGGGTCAACGCTCTGACCGCCGGTAAGAGCGTTGACCCGTCGGTCGACCGTCAACACCACCACCGCGTCGGTATCGATGCTGGCCTCGCTCATCGCGCGGCGGAAGGCCGCCAGCGCGCCGGTGCCATCACGCAGCGCGCCCATGCTCGCGGTGGTGTCGATCACCAGCAGCAGGCGACCACCCGAACCGAAACCGGCGAGGCTCGGACGGGCCAGGGCCAGGGCGAGCAGGGCGACGATCAGACAGCGCAGCAGCAACAGCAGCAGATTGGTCAGGCGATACCGGCGCTGCGCAACCTCGAGCGCAGCCAGCAGCCAGGTCATCGCGGCCCAGGGCCGGTCCTTGGGTCGCTGGCGCAGCAGCAGGTGGATGGCGATGGGCGCGGCGATGGCCAGGCCACCCCACAGGAGCCCCATGTTGACGAAACTGAACACGGCAGACCAGTGATACGGACTCGCCCGCCGACCACCAGCGCCTATTGTCCGCTGGACAGTCCCACCACCGCCATAGTCTGAACGCTGGCATCAGAACCCACGTCGGCTTTCGCCACATGGCGGACCCGGCCCCCCCCCCACGAGGATCGCTACATGAGCGAGTCGACCACCGACATCGCACAAGCCAGTCGCAAACCCATGCATATCGGTTCGTACCGGGTGATCGGCAAGATCGGCCAGGGCGGCATGGGCACGGTCTACAAGGCGATCCAGACCAGCATCGACCGCATCGTCGCGCTCAAGGTGCTGGCGCCGCATCTGGCCCGGGACGCCCAGTTCGTCGACCGCTTCCTGCGTGAGGCGCGCAGCGCGGCCCGACTCTCGCACCGCAACCTGGTCTGTGTCTACGACTGCGGCGAACAGGTCCTGCCGGCCAGGCGTGCCGACGGCACGGATGGAGAACGCACTGTCTACTACTTCAGCATGGAATACGTCGAAGGCTGTACGCTCGGCGAATGGGTCCAACGCCATGGGCTGCCAGACGAACACGACGGCCTCGGGCTGATGCGCAAACTCGCCGTGGTCCTCGGCTACGCCCACGAGCGCAACCTGGTCCATCGCGACGTCAAACCCGACAACATCCTCATCGACGCCGAGGGCGAACCACGGCTGTGCGACCTCGGGCTGGCGAAGCCGATCGACGCCCTGGTCGCGGCCGATGACGACGCGGCCACGAACCGTCATGACCCCGCGCGCATCGACGCCGGCCTGACCCAGGTCGGCACCACCCTGGGCACGCCGCGCTACATGGCCCCGGAACAGGTCACGCGCGCCCAGATCGACGGGCGGACCGACCTCTATGCGCTCGCCGCCACCTTCTTCCACGTGTTCACCGGTCGCCCGCTGTTCGTCGGCGACGACGGCCAGAGCGTGGGACGGATGCACCTGGACCGACCGCCCACGCCCATCCGCCAGCTGCGCAAGGAATTCTCGCGCGAGACCGAGGCTCTGCTGCTGGAAATGCTGGCCAAGCGACCGGACCGGCGACCGGCCGACGCCGCAACGGTGGCCGCCCGGATCGACCGCATCCGCGCAGGCGCAGCGCGCGCTCCGGGCCGGGGTCAGCCGCGCCCCGGTGCGCGTGGGCCCGGGCGCGCGCGCCGCGAGCGCTCGCGCGGCGCCACGCCGGTGATCATCACGATCGTCGCGGTGCTGGCCATCGGCCTGGGGGCGATCGCGCTGCTCGACAACGATGCCGCGCCACGCGCCACGAAGCCATCACCGGCGGAAGCCGCACCGGGGCCGGAGACGGAGACGGGGCCGGAGGCGCCCACCGACCAGGCCGCGGCGCTCGAACGGCTGACCGACAGCTACCGGTCGGTGCGCCGCGAACAGCCCGCCGACTTCGCCACCGCCACGCAGCGGCTCGCACGTCTCGCGGCACTCGGCGCGGCAGGGCGCGAGCGCGCGCACTCACTGCGCGCCGAGCTGGAAGCGGATTGGGATGCCCACGCCCAGGCGCGCTGGCAGGAGCTCGAGGCCGAAGCCGCGACGCTGGTCGCCGCGGATCGCTACGACGCCGCGCTCGCGGTGCTCGCCGGAATGCCACGCAGCCTGGCCGAACGCATTCCGCAGACCATCGCCGCACGCCAGACGGCGATCCGCCAGGCCGGCGAAACGGCGTTGCTCGCCGCGCTCGACCGGTGCGAGCACGCCCTCGCCGACGGCGATCCCACGACGGCCGCGCAGGCACTGCAGTCCAGCCGCTCGATCGCCTGCGCCGATGCACGCACCCAGCACCAGGATCGCCTCACGACCCTGGACCGGCGCGTGAGCGAGGCCCGGAGACGCGGCGGTGATACGCCGGGCCAACCGGGCGGGGTACGGGAGACGCGACCGGAGGCGTGGACGCCAGTCGCCACACGCCTCGTCGCCGCGCTGCTGGGCCAGGGCAAGAACGACTACCGGAGCGTTCTCGACGACGAGGCCCGCCAAGCCGAATCGGCGATCGCAGACCTGCTGACGGCAGCCGAAGCGGTGGCCGCCGCCGACACCCGGCTGCGCGAACACCTCGCCGAACGCAGCCGTTCCCAGGCCACCGGTCCGGTATCCATCGCCACCACCACCGCCGGCGAGCGCACGGGCGAATTCGCCGACGCCGGAGCCGCAGGGATCCAGCTGTCGATCCGCGTCGCCGCCGGCGAGGCCTCGGGCCACGGCGTGCTGCGGGTGGCGTGGGAGGAACTCACCCCCGCGGAGCTCGCCACGCGACTGACCGGCTGGCAGGCACGAGAGCCGGCGGCAGCGGTGGCGACGGCGGCGCTGCAGCTGCGCTGCGGTGCCATCGACGCGGCCGCGCGCTCGGCGCAGGCCTGCGCCGAGCACCCGCTCGGTGCAGCGCTGGCACAGCAGATCGCGGCGGCCGAAGCCGCCGCTCTCGGGGCGCAGGCGCAAGGCGCCTGGCAAGCGCTGCTCGAGCGCGTGCCACGCGAACCGACGCCGGCCGAGGCCACCGCGCTGCTGAGCGAACTCGCGCGCTGGCGCGCAGAACACGGCCAGAGCCCCTTCGCCGAAGCCGAAGCCAGCGCGATCGTGGCGGTCGATCAGCGCCTGCGCGACGCCCTGACCGCCAATCTGGTCGCCAACGGCGATTTCGAGGACCGTGATTCGCAGAACTGGCGCCTGGAGACCATGCGCGGCAGCGAGGTCTCCGTCACCCGCCAGGCCCAAGCCGGCGAATTCGCGCTGCGGGCGACCACCCCCAATCGCGCCCGCGCCCGGCAGCGGATCTACCAGACCGTGGCCGTGGCGCCCGACCGCCCCTGCAGCTTCTCCGCCTGGGTCTGCTGTCACACCGGCGAGACCACGGTCACCGTGCGCCTCGACGGCCCCGGCGTCCACTGGAGCGCACGCACGAGCAAACGGGATTGGAAGCATCTCACGACCAGCTTCACCCCCACCAGCGACAAGGTCCTGCTGGTCTTCGAAGGCACCGCCCGCGGCATCGCCGATTTCACCATCGACTCGGTCGCGATCCACCCCGACGCGCCCTGACCAGCAAACCGGCACCCGGGCAAACCCGTGACCAGAGCAGCGGGGGCGCGGCGAACGGCGATGCCCAGGCCGATGACGGGGCCGGCGCAATCGCTCGACCATGGCCTTCGCGGACCTGCACGCTATAAGGGCTGCGATCCCGGCCGTCGGGATGGGAGTGGATCATGGCGCGCAAACCCGACACCGTCAGCCTGAGTTACCGTCGTGCGCTGCATCTGCATATCGCCATGACCTACGTGATCTTCCTCGTGGTCTACGTCGTCATGGTCCTTGCGCTGCCGACCCTGCCGCCCCTGCTGGGCTCGCATCTGGTCACCTGGGCGGTGCTCTCGATCGTCATCTTCATCCCGTTCATCTTCCTCAGCGAGACCACGGCTCTGCGCGTCGACCCCGACACCATCCAGGTCGAACGCGCGATCCTGCGTGCGCAGGTCACCACGCGCGCGTACACGGAGCTACTGCGGGTGCGGCTGCATCCGATCAAGGGCTGCGCCCTCGACCCACGGCCGCCGCGCACGGCGCGCCACTGCGTCTCGATCGAGACCGATCAGGACCTGGTGCCGGTGTTCGCCTTCTACAACCGCGACAAGGCCAACCGCTTCGCCAAGCTCGTCGCCAGCCGGCTGAAGCTGCCGCTGTTGCGCTCGGCCCCTGCAGCCATGGCGGAGTCTGTTGCCGACGCGAATACCGAGCCCGGGGCCGATGCCGCGCAGGCCGAAACCGACTCCAGCGCTGACAGGCCCGACCCGGCGGCGGACACCGAAGCGCCAGCCGCGCCCGAGCCGTCCGCAGCGGAGCATCGGGCGTGAGTGCGGCCATCGCCGAGATCCTCGATTTCTGGTTCGGTCGGCTCGATGACGCCGGATTCCCTCTCGACGCGCGCCAGCAGTTGTGGTTCGGCGCGGCCGCCAGCGACGACCGCGTCATCCGCGAGCGTTTCCTCCCCCTGGTGGTCCGCGCGCTCGGTGGCGGTCTGCACGACTGGTACGCCACCGAGCGCGGTCGGCTGGCCGCGATCCTCTGCTGCGACCAGTTCCCGCGCAGCTGCTGGCGCGGCCGGGCTCGGGCTTTCGCCGGCGATGCCCTCGCCTGCCGGTTGGCGCGCACGGCCTGCGAGACGGGTCTCGATCGCGCCATGGCACCGATCGAACGCACCTTCTGTTACATGCCGTTCCAACACGCCGAATCGCTCACGGTCCAGGAGCTGGGGGTGGACTGTTTCGCTCGCCTGCACGCCGAGGCTCCGGCCTCACGTCGCGCCGAGACCGCGACCCAACTCGCCTATGCTCGCAACCATCGTGCGCTGATCGCACATTTCGGCCGCTTCCCCCATCGCAACCGCGCCCTGGGGCGCCGTTCCACCCCAGCGGAGCAACGCTATCTCGCTGGCGAACCCGAACGCTACGGCCAATGAAGAGCACTTCTGCGCTACGACGGATCCTGTTGATGTGCGCCTGCGCCGTGGTGCCGGCGCAGGCGCTCGACCGTAGTCTGTTCATGCCCCGCCCCCTGCCCTATCGCTTCGGGGCGCAGACCGGCGGAGCGGCGATGGAGCGCAGCCCGGTCCGCGGCCAGGACGGCTCGTTGCAGCTGAGCGAGACCGAACTGCGCCTCCATGCACCGATCGGCGCCGGACGCCCGGATCAGCTGACCGTGGGGCTCGCGCTCGACCATCTGGTCGCCGATGGCAACGCACGTTTCCCGGCCACTGCGGAACTGCCGGACCATTTCACCCGAGTGACCGGAAGCCTGTCGTGGAAGCGCATGCTCCCCGGCGCGCGCTCGTTGACCATCTCGGCCGATTTCGGCTCTGCCAGCGACGAACCGTTCGACTCCAACGACGAACTGCTCTATGGCCTCGCGACGGTCGCGGTCCTGCCCGCTTCGGGGCCGGAGCCGGGGCGCACCGCCTGGCTGGTGGGCGCGGTATGGCGCAACGATCTCGAGGCGCTCGACGGCTGGCCGATCCCCCTGCTGGTCTACAGCACCCGGGTCGGCGGGACGCTGGATCTCAAGCTGGGCATGCCCATGGCCTATGCCACCTGGCGCCCGCGCGACTCGGTCATTCTCGCCGGCGGATGGCGCTACGGCGCCTTCGGGATGCGGGCCGAGTACCGCCCCCAGCGCTGGCTCGGTCTCGGCGTGCGGCTGCGCCGCAACGGCTTCTCGGGCTTCCGCGCCGCACGCACAGACGAAGACCTGCGCATCTCCTACAGCGATTACGAAGCTGCGGCCTACAGCGAGGTCGCATTCGGCCCCGGACGTCAGGCCCAGGTGGCGGTCGGCTGGCGCTTCGATCGCGAGTTCACCGAAGAGCGCATCGATCCGTGGTGGGAGGACAACGACGACAACGCGATCGAGGTCGATGGCAGCTGGTTCGCGAGCATGCGATTCGAGTGGACCTTCGGCCTGCGCGCCCGTCGCGGCGGACGTGGCGGACCGCCGCGAGCGCCGGCCGGTGGCGACGAACCCAAGCCGGTGACGCCAGGCACCGCGCCGGACGCCGAGGGCTGAAGGGCCGGACGTCGCCCACGGCGCGGCGATGTCCGTACCCTGTGGCCGGTCTCAAACACGGCTTCAGACTGCGCGAGCAGCGCCGCTACAGCGGTTCGTCCTGATCGAGCTCGCAGAGCTCGCAGCACGGCGGGCGCCGGTCCGGGCGCACGATCGCCAACCACCAGATCAGGCCGGCCGCCGGCAACCCCGCAACCAGGGCCCAGGGAGTGATCACCAGCACCGCGGCCGCGTTGCCGGCGAGCAGCACCAGCGCCAGCGTGAGGCGCAGGAACTGGCGCCGCAGGCGATGCCGGCGGAGATCCTGCTCGAGTACCGGCCACAGGATGCGGAACAGGGTGCCGGTTCCCGGGGTGGTGTCGGATTCGCTGCAGCGGTCCGACTCGCTCTCGCCGAACAGGTTGTCCCACTGCCGCTCGCGTTCATAGCGGCGTGGGCGCCCGGAGAAATACATGCGATCGGATGCCGAACTCATGACACCTCCGCCGGAACCGGAGCCGTGGCCAGCGAGCACCCGCTGTCATCGAACAGGTGCAGTTGGGCGGTGTCCACGCCGAGCTCGACCGGCTCGTCGCGGCTGACGCCGAAACGTCCGGGCAGCCGGGTCACCAAGCGCAGATCCTCGCCGGTGTGCGTATCCTCGCCCTCGAGGTCGGCGACGTGGATCCGCTGCACCGGCACGGGGGCGTAGACCATCTGCTCGTGCCCCAGCGGCTCGACGCCATCTGGAACGATACGCAGACGTTGCTCAGCGGGCACCTGATCCGGCGGCACGAAGGCCTCCGGGCGCAGACCGCAGGATACGGTGCCGTCGCAGCGCTGGTCGAGGTCGGGGAAACGCGCGCGTGCCGATGCGGCGATGGCCACCCGCTGATCGCCGATGATCACGGCGGGGCCCCCGGCGTCGGCGACCAGCCTGGTGCGGAACAGGTTCATGCTCGGAGAGCCGATGAACGAGGCGACGAAGGTGTTCACCGGCGCGTCGTAGAGCTCCTGCGGCGGAGCCACCTGTTGCAGCAGGCCCTGGCGCATCACCGCGACCCGGTCGCCCATGGTCATCGCCTCGATCTGGTCGTGGGTGACGTAGATGGTGGTGGTGTGCGTACGGCGCTGGAGCTGACTGATCTCAGCGCGCATGCTCACTCGCAGCTTGGCATCGAGATTGGACAGCGGCTCATCCATCAGAAAGGCGACGGGATCGCGGACCAGGGCCCGGCCCATGGCCACGCGTTGGCGCTGGCCGCCGGAAAGGGCCTTGGGCTTGCGTTCGAGCAGATCGCCGAGCTCGAGCATCTGCGCGACCTTCTCGACCTGCGCCGCGATCGCGGGCCGCTTCAGCTTGCGCATCTGCAGCGGGAAGGCGAGGTTCTTGCGCACGCTCATGTGGGGATAGAGCGCGTAGTTCTGGAACACCATCGAGACGTTGCGCTGCTGCGGCTGCAGATCGTTGACCAGCACATCGTCGATGAACAGCTCGCCGCGGGTGATCTCCTCGAGCCCGGCACACATCCGCATCGCCGTGGTCTTGCCACAGCCGGATGGGCCGACGATGACCATGAACTCGCCGTCGGCGATCTGCAGGTCGAGATCGCGGACGGCGTGGACCCCGCCGGGATAGACCTTGTTCACGTTCCTGTATTCTATTGTCGCCATCGTCGATTCACCCCTTCACCGCCCCTACGGCGATAGCATTGACGATATAGCGCTGGAGCATGATGAACAGGACCACCACAGGGATTACCATCAGCGTGGCCGCGGCGTTGATCCAGTGCCAGAACGATTCGTAGCCCGATTTGAACATGAATACCGCCAACGCCAGCGGCTGGAAGGCGGGGCGCGACTGCGCGGTGAGCAGCGGGACGAGGAAGTTGTTCCACGCCCCGAGAAAGGCCAGCAAGCCGACGGTCATCACGATCGGCCGGGCCATGGGCAGAGCGATGGCGAAGAAGGTACGGAAGGGCCCGGCGCCGTCGACAAAAGCCGCCTCCTCGACCTCCTTGGGCAGGGTGAGGAAGAAGCCCGCCATCAGGAACGCGTTGCCGATCGAGATGCCGGCCATCCACAGCACCATGCCCCACAGGCTCTCCAGCAGGCCCGCGGCCATGATGAAGCGGAACACCGGGATGATCACCGCTTCGGTCGGTGCGACCGCGCCGAAGAGCAGCAACGAGAGGATGAGCATCTTGCCGGGGAAGCGCATCCGCGCGAGGGCGAAGCCGAGCATCGAGCTCATCAACACCACGATGATCACCACCGCCGAGGTCACGAGGAAGCTAGTCGCGGTGTAGAGCCAGAAGCGCATGTCGCGCCAGACCACGGCGTAGTTCTCGAGCTGGAACCGGGTACCCGCGAGCAGATCGCGCGCCGCGAGGTCCGCGAGCGCGGTCCGCGCCTGCTCGTGTTTCGCTGCCTCGTCGGCACTGTCGGGGAACAGGGTCTCGGCTGCGTCGGCGGGGGTGATGCGGTAGGGGACGAAGGTGTTGTAGATGCAACGACGCTTGATGTCGTCCTTGCGCAGCAACTGCAGGATCTCGCGCTGGACCGGGCTCAGGCTCGGGTCCGCGGCCTCGCGCTGCGAGCGCTCCGCCGCGATGGCCAGGGACGCGGCCTTGGCCCGCTCGGTCTGCTCCAGGTCGGCGATGTCGATCGGTTTGCCGCCGGGGCGGAAGGGAGCGAACAGGCTCTCGCGCCGCTGCGGGTGCAGGCCGTACTTGACCGTGGGCACCGCGGTGTGCTTCTGGGCGGTGCTCTCCTGCGCCGTCTTGGTGCTGGTGCCCATCATCCAGATGAAGGGATAGATGTTTAGCAGGGCGAGGCCCAGCAGCAGCACGTGCACTGGCAGGCTCCAGCCGCGCCGGCGGAACCAGTTGCCGAAGCGGTTGCCGGCTTCAAGACGGTCGGGGCGGCTCTCACTGCTCATCGGCCAGCTCCTGCAGCGGCGTAGCGGCCGCGGATCCGGCGGCCGACGTAGACCATGTTGATCACGATGAAGCCGGCGAGCAGCAGCGCGTAGAGCACGCTCAGGGTCGCGGCATAGCCGACATCCGGCAGCGCGGTCTCGTTCCACTCGAAGCCGTTCTTGAACACGTAGGTCGAGACGATCTCGGTCCCGCTGTCACCCTTGGTCAGGATGTAGACGTTGCCGAAGTGGCGCGCCGCGCCGACGAGCGAGTTGAACAGGATGATCAGCAGGATCGGTGCCAGCTGCGGCAGGGTGATGCGGGTGAAGCGCTGCCAGGACCCGGCGCCGTCGATGCGTGCCGCCTCGTAGAGATCGCGGGGGATCGACTGCAGCCCCGCGAGGCAGAGGATGGTGTTGTAGGGCAGGCCGTGCCAGACGCCGACCCCCATCAGGGTGTAGAGCGCGACGTCGGGATCGTTGAGCCAGTTGATCGGCGCGGTGGTCTCACGCAGCCCCAGCATCGCGAGCAGGTCGTAGACGCCGATCCATTCCAATGCCTGGTTGAGCCCGCTGCCCTCGCCGCCGAGATTTTTTTTTAATGATACGGCGACCACCGAGATCTACACCACCATCGGGATGAAGAACAGGGTGCGGTAGAAACCGATGCCGCGCAGGCCGATGTTCAACAGGCAGCCCATCCCCAGACCGACGGCGACCTCGGCTACGGCGACGATCGTCATGTACTGCAGGGTGTTGGGCACCACCTCGCCCCAGAAGGTGTCATCGGCGAAGGCGTGCCGGTACTGGTCCAGCCCGACGAACGACAAGGCGGTCTGCCCGGTACCCGTGTGGAGCGAGAGATAGAGCTGATAGAGCGCCGGATAGAGCACGAACACGAACAGGGCCAGAACCGCGGGCGCGACGAAGACGTAGGCATGCCAGTTGCGGCGCGCCGCGCCCGCAAGCCCACGCATCCCACCAGGGGAGCGGCCGACGAAGCGGCGCCAGAGCAGGTAGATCGCGACGGTGGCCAGGATCAGGCCCGTGAGCGAGAGCAGCAACGGCCAGGCGGGGGGGCGGCTCATGCCCTGGGCCCCACGCAGTTCACCCGGCAAAGCCGCGCGCAAGCTGGTGATGCGTTCTTCGCCGGCCGGATCACCGGCGTTGATTTGACGGATGTAGAACGACCCAGCGCGCATCGGATCCCAGTCGGGGAACACGAAGCGCTGTGGATCGCGCGCACCTTGTTCCACCAGCTCGGCCAGATCGGCATTGACCGCCGCCGTGTATTCTTCCAGGCCCTGCGCGAGCCGGCGCAGCAGCCGGTCGAAGGTCGCCACGTCCTCGCGGGCAGCGGCGTCCTCACTGAAGGTGAGGAACACCTCGCGCATCTGGGTGCGGTGATCCGCGAGATCGCGGATCCGCCGGTGCGATGGCGGCGCGGGCCAGACCTGGGTCGTCTCGACGTAGTTCCAGGCCTGGATCTGGAAGGGCAGCAGCTGCTCGCGGACCGCCACCCACTGCGGGTCGTCGCTCTCGAACACCAGATAACCCAGGGTGCGGTTGTCCGGTAGATTGTAGTGCTCGAGCAGCATGGGGATCTGCTTCTGGGGGAAGCGCCAGTGGCTGTAGAGCCAGTCCCAGGCCGAATCGGGGTACTCGCTGCCGGTGGTGATGCAGGTGATCCGGCTGTTGCCGCCGCCATCGCGGATGTGAGCGCCGCGGTCGACCGTGAAACCGAGCATCTGCTCGAGTTCCGCCGCTTCGCCCGCATCGGTGTAGGGCACGGGGATCGCGGCCGAGCCGATCTGCTCCTTGGCCGCCGGGTTCTTCTGCGCCGCGATCATCGCCGCGTGCCAGCCGTCGATCAACATCGCGGCACGGCCCTGTGACAACAAGGCCCGGCTCTCCTCGTAGTGGCGCTGGGCGGTCCCCGGGCACAGGCTGCCATCCTGGGCGATGAGCATCAGCAGCTTGAAGGCGCCGCGCATCGCCGCGCCGTGATAGTCGTACGCGCCACGGGCGAAATCGAAGCCGGTGCTCCCGGCAGTGGCGGCGAGCGGATCGACCGCCCGGGCGAAGAGGTTGGGGTCCTGCCCCTGCATGATCAGGCCGTAGGGCCGGTCCTGGCTGTCGGCGCCATAGGTCTCGATACCCCAGCGGGTGATCAGCGCGGCGAAACGGCGCATCTCGGCCCAGGTCCGCGGCGGCCGGGCGCGACCCTGGGCGTCGACCAGCTCGGCGTAGGCGCCGCCGGCGGCTGCCGCCTGCTCGAACAACCGGGCGTTGTAGGTCAGCGCCTTCGCCTTGCCGGGCGGATTGAAGCCGATGATCTTGCCGTGCATCGCCAGCAGCCGCACCGCCTCCTCGGCGTGCTCGCCGCGCTCGACCCAGGCGCGGATGCGCGGGTCGTCGGGGTTGGCCTGGAATCGGACGATGGCCTGTTCACCGCCATTGAGCCCGAGGATGAAGTCGGGCAGGCCGAGACGCTCGCGGATGCGGTTCTCGCGCGCAACCAGGTCGTCGAGCGGCCGGATCTGCCCCGCCGCGACCGCATCGGCCAGCTGACTCGGCCAGTAGTCGACGATGTCGGGCGGATCCCCGGCGAGGAAGGAGACGAAGATCACGTCATCGCGCGAGGCCGACGAGGCGAAATGGAGGTTGGTCTGCACCGGCTCGATGTCCGGATCGCGCGCGGCCTCGGCGGCGAGGTCGTGGGTGAACCGCCGCGCGTGCATCAGGTCTTCCTGCGGCGAGCCGCTACTCGACCATTGCGTGACCACGCGCCCGCGAGCTTTGTCCGCGGTGGTCAGCACGCGGGTGATCCCACCCCAGAAACTGATCATGGTCGCGATGCCGAGGCCGATGCACAGGAAGGCCCAGGCGCGAGTGGACATATTGGAGGGCTCCGTGCTGCGGGGAAACGTGCGGGGAAACGGGGACGCCAGCTTGGTACGCCCAGCGGCGGCCTTCGCTGAGGACAAAGACCGCGTGCGCACGCCAGTGGATCAGCCAGCGCGGCCGTTCGGGCGACGGCCTTGGCAGCGCAGCGAAGGCGGCCACGATCGCGTTGTCCGATCGCGACCCCGCGTCGCACCCCGCCACTGCCGGAGCAAGCCCTGCGACTCCCCCTCTATCAGGTCGACGCCTTCAGCGCGCGGCGTTTCTCCGGCAATCCGGCTGCGGTGGTCTTGTGCGATGGGGCATTCCCGGCTACAGCGGTGATGCAGGCGGTGGCGGCTGAGAACAACCTCAGTGAAACCGCCTTCGTGAGCGGACCGGCGGCGGCACGCACGATCCGCTGGTTCACGCCCACGCTCGAGGTCGACCTCTGCGGCCACGCCACTCTGGCCGCGGCCCACGTGCTGCTGGTCGAGCGCGGCGAACCGGGTCCCCGACTGTCCTTCGCCTCGCGCTCGGGGCCGCTGCACGTGAGGCAGGACGGCGCGCAGCTGTGGCTGGACTTCCCCGCCGATCCGCCATTCCCTGCCGCCGACCCGGAGGCGGTCGCCCGCGTGATCGGCGCGCAGCCCACGGCGGTGCTGCGCGGGCGTGAGGACCTGCTCGCGATCCTCTCCGACGCAGACGCGGTGCGTGCGCTATCACCGGATCCGGCCGCGGTCGCCGCGCTCGATGCGCGCGGGTTGATCGTCTCCGCGCCGGGCGATGACGGCGTCGACATCGTCTCGCGCTACTTCGCGCCGCAATGCGGCATCCCCGAGGATCCCGTGACCGGATCCGCCCATACCACCCTCACACCCTACTGGACCGCCCGCCTCGGGCGAACGAACCTGGCCGCGCGCCAGCTCTCACAGCGCGGCGGATCGCTGACCTGCCGCCAGACCGGTGAGCGGGTGCACATCGGCGGTCAGGCCGTGACCTACCTCCGCGGCGAGATCGAAACCGCTGTTGCGAGCACGGACGGCCAGGCGACGACGTCGAAGACCGAGTCGGCTCCACACAACTGACCGAGGGGCTCACCGCACGATGAACGATCCCATGGTCCGCATCGGCAGCTTCGATGACCTCACCCGGGCCAAGATGGCGCAGAACCTGCTCGCGCTCGCGGACATCCCCACCCATCTGGCCAACGAACACGGTGCGCGCTATGCCCATGGCCTGTTGCTGCCGCAGCAGTGCAGTTACGACCTCTATATCCCCCGCGCGCAGCTGGCCGCGGCCCACGCGATACTTGCGCGCCAGGGGCCGGAGCAAGCGCTGAGGGAAGACTGCGCCGTCGGAGAGCTGCCCGAGGACGAACGCTACGACGATGCCGAGGCGCTACGTGATCCCTGCCCCGAGTGCGGCTCGCGTTGCGTCGGCCCGCACTATCCGCTCCGACCGCTGGTGATCCTCAGCGGCGGCCTGCTGTTCCCGCTCCTGCTCTATCGTCGGCATCGCTGCCGTGCATGCGGCCATCGGTGGTGATCCCGCACATCGGGATCAGCGACAGATCAGACGAGGCCCTCACAGGTCGCAGTGAAGCGCTCGCAAGGCACACATCGCGAGTAGCGGGTCGGCCGACCGAGGAACGATTTTCGGCGAAAATGGCGCGTAGCGCCGCCGAAAACGCCAGCGCAGCTGGCGAGTGACAACCGAGGCCGTGGGGGTACGCGGCGAAGCCGCGAGGGGGCAGCGCCCCCTCTGAGGGGAGCGGCAGATCAGCGATCTGGCAGCGTTCCATCGCGCGCGTCGATCTCAGTCGGAATCGATCCTGCGGGCCAGGGGCAGCCGGCGACCGACGCCGAAGGCCTTGCTGGTGACGCGGAGGGTGGGCGGCGCCTGACGACGTTTGTACTCGCTGGTTTCGACCATCCGCACCACCCGGTCGACCACGCTCTGCTCCTCGCCGGCGGCGACCAGCTCCTCGCGGCCGGCGCCGTGTTCGATGTAGGCCTCGAGGATGCGGTCGAGCACCGGATAGGGCGGCAGGCTGTCGGTGTCGACCTGGCCCGGGCGCAACTCGGCCGACGGGGGTTTGAGGATCGTGTTGCGGGGGATGCGCTCGCGTTCGTGGTTGAGGTGCCCGGCAAGGGCGAAGACCCGGGTCTTGTAGACGTCGCCGATCGGCGCCAGCCCGCCGTTCATGTCGCCGTACATGGTGCAGTAGCCGACCGCGAGCTCGCTCTTGTTCCCGGTGGCCAGCGCCATGGCGCGATGCTTGTTGGCGTAGGCCATGACCAGGGTACCGCGGATGCGGGCCTGGATGTTCTCTTCGGCCACCCCGGCGTCGGTGCCGGCGAAGGGCTCGGCGAGCGTGGCCGTGATCGCGTCGTAGGACCCGATGATCGGGCAGCGGTAGGCGCGGATGCCCAGGTTGTCGGCCAGGGCCTGGGCGTCGGTCACCGATTCGGGTGACGAGTGCATGCTCGGCATCAACAGCCCGGTGACGCCCTCTGCGCCGAGCGCATCGACCGCGAGAACGGCGCAGAGGGCGGAATCGATCCCGCCGGAGAGACCGAGGACCACGCGATCCTGTCCGGTCTTGGCGCAATAGTCGCGAAGGCCGGTGACCAGCGCCTGATGCAGATCCGCGAGCTCGTCGATCGCAGCGGGGGGCTGACCTGGGGCGGCGGTATCGATCACCGCGAGGTCCTCACGCCACCGTTGCAGATGGCCGTACCAGGTTCCGTCCGGGCCGACCACCCCGCTGTCACCGTCGAAGAGCAGTTCGTCGTAGCCGCCGACCTGGTTGACGTAGACCACCGGGGCGCCGACCCGCTGCGCGACGTCGGCGATCAACCGGCGGCGCAAGGCGGGTTTGTTGGCGTTGTAGGGGCTGGCCGAAACGTTGACCACCAGGTCGCAGGCACCGACGAGATCGACGACCGGATCGCGCTCGTAGGTCGCGGGAGCCAGGGCGCCGGTCCAGATGTCTTCGCAGACGCTCAACGCCACGCGCGCGCCAGCGATCTCCACCACCATCGGCTCCGCGCCGGGCTGGAAGTAGCGGACCTCGTCGAAAACGTCGTAGGAGGGCAGCAAGCGCTTGCGATAGACCTGGGCCACGCGTGTGTCGGCGAGCAGGGCGAGGGCGTTGCCGAGATCGGCCGCGTCCTCGCCGGGGTGCACGCAGCCGATCAGGGTCGGCAACTCCAGCGTGCCGGCGAGACGGTGGATCATCTCCCACTGCGCGCGGATCAGGCTGCGGCGATGGAGCAGGTCGCGTGGCGGATACCCGAGACTGGCCAACTCTGGCAACACCAGCAACTCGGCGCCCGCCGCCAGGGCGCGGTCGTGACACAGGCGGATGTCGCGGGCGATTCCATCCAGATCGGCGACCAGGACGTTGCGTTGGGCCAGGGCGATGCGCATCGGGCGTCCTTCCGGCGGTGGGCGTGGGCCGAGGCGGCCTGGGGCGAGTCTCGTGCCCTCGTGAAGCGGTCCAGGAGCGATTGCTGGACCGGCCCGCCCCCCGGCAGACAATGGACGATGAGGAGATCGCCATGCGCATCCTCCCAGTCCTGCTGACGCTCGCGACGGTGGCCTCGGCGCCGGCCTTCGATCCCGGGCCGCCACCACGCTCGCTCCCCGCGCCACGCATCGCCCCCGTGGACGCCGCGACGCCGGATCCGACGCTCGCGCTACCACCGCTGACCCGTGATCAGGCGCTGGCGATCTGCCGTTCGCTGCAGCACATGCGCCAGGAGCAGCCGGCGCTCCACGCCCGGCTCGACAGCAGCGGCGATCAGCGGCTCGACGCCGACGAGCTACACGGTCTCGCCGGACAACGCGCCGACGAACTGGTGGCGCTGATCGACAGCGACGGCGACGCCGCGCTCGACGCGACCGAGATCGATCACGCGCTCGCGGTCGCCGACGCCACGAAGGCCGAGGAGCGCGCGGCGTCGGCTGCCGCCCTGGCGACCGAACGCCCCGTCCCCCTGGCTCCGGTGGCCTCGCGCCTGACCATCGGCAGTGCCCGACGCTGCGTCGTCGATTACGACGTGGTCGACGGGCACTACGACCCGGTGGTCCGTTGGCTACCCAGCGGCAGCGGCGTGAGTGTGTCCGGCGGCAGCGTGGCCTTCTGGCACACCCCGACCTGCCGCCCGCGAGTGATCCGCCGACGGGTGGTGCCGCGAACACAGATACGCCGCCGGGTGGTGCCGCGATCGAGGCCAAGCCCCCAGGCTCCGCGTCGGGTGGTGCGACCGCTCGAACGCTGAGCAGAGCCCGACTCCGGCTCGCTTTTCCATGGCGGCCGCAGGTCGGCTGATCAGCATGGCCGTATGCCGGTGTTCGAGCGCATCCGCCTGCGCGAGGTCCATTGGTTGCCGTTGGTGCTGGCCCTGCTGCTGACTGTGTTCGGCGCCGTGTTCGTGGTCAGCTCGACCCTCGACCCGAGCACCGGGTGGGGGCGCGAGGCGCGGATGCAGCTGGCCTGGATCACGCTCAGCTGCGGCGCCTGCCTGGTGAGCATGCACATCCCGCTGATGGTCTGGCGCGACTCGGCACCGGCGACCTACATCGCGCTGCTGCTGACCCAGGCCTTCATGATGATCATGGCCGGAACCACGCTGGTGCCGACGATCAAGGGGGCGCACAACTGGATCGCTCTCGGTTCGCTGCGGATCCAGCCCTCGGAGTTCTACAAGATCGCCACGCTGCTGATGTGCGCCCGGCTGCTGACCATTCCCGAGGCCGACCCCCGGCGATTCGCCTGGTCGTTTCTGGTCCTCGCCTGCGGTGGCCTGCCCGCCCTGTTGCTGGTGCGCGAGGACCTCGGATCGGCGCTGACCTTCTTCCCCATGGTCCTGGGCATGCTGTTCTTCGCAGGCATGCGACTGCGCCATCTCGCCGGGATCATCCTGCTCACGGGGCTGGCAGTCGCTGCGGGAGTGGCGGTGCTGCCGCAGAACGGCTACCAGTACCGCCGGCTCCAGGCCTGGCTCGATCCGCAGGCCTACGCCCTGACCGAAGGCTATCAGACCATCCGCACGGTGCGCTCGGTCGGCTCGGGACGGTTCACCGGCAAGGGCTATGCCCTCGGCGAGCAGAACCTGCTCGGCTACGTGCCCGAAAGCCATACCGACTCGATCTACGCCGTGATCGGCGAGGAGACCGGCTTCGTCGGTTCCTGCCTCGCGCTGCTGCTGTTCCTCGGCTTCACACTGGTGCTGCTGCACGCCGCCGCACGCTGCCGCCAGCCCTTCGGGCGGCTGTTCGTCGGTGGATTCGCCAGCCTCGTCTTCGGCCAGATGACCATCAACGTGATGGTGGTGCTCGGTCTGATGCCGGTCACCGGCATCACCCTGCCCTTCTTCAGCTACGGCGGCTCGAGCATGCTCGCGCTCTACATCATGCTCGGGATCACCCTCGCGGCCTCGATGGCCCGGCGCACCGGCTTCAGCCGCTCGCTCTATGCCGAGGGCTGAGCCTGGCACCGAGCAGCGCGTTCACCCGCCCTGGGTGCCGAACATCCCGCCGAGCAGCGACATCATGTCCCCGTCGCCGAGCGACTTCTGCAGCTGCTCCTCGGGGCTGGCACCGTAACGTTGCTTGTAGGCATCGAGCGCATTGGCCATCGCTCCGGCGATCAGGTCTTCGAGCATGGTCGCATCGTCGTCGGCCGCCGCCGCGGCCGCCGGGGCGATGCGCACCCGCTCCACGCTCAGATCGCCCTTGAGCACCACGGTGACCGCGCCGCCGCCGGCGCTGCCTTCGATGCGTGCCTCGGCGCGGTCCGCCTCGGCTTGCTGCACCCGTTCGCGCAAGGGGCCGAGCGCCTGCATCATCTGCTGGATGTCCACGTCATTCCTCCTCGGTGGGATGGATCGGCAGATCCGCCGACCGGATCAGTTCGACCCGTGACCAGGGTTCGCCCGGTGACTCGGGCCAGTCGAGGATGGCGCGGCCATCGTGGACGACGATGTGCGCACCGGGCGGTTGCTCGCGGTCACCGTAGGGCCAGCGTGCCAGGTCTTCCGGCTTGCGCAAACGCGGCCACCCGTGAGCTGCCGCACGACGGTTGAGCTGCTCCAACCAGCGATCGTAGTCGGCGTAGGCCAGGCCCCGGCTGCTGACCTGTCCGTCTTCGATGCGGTAAGGCCAGCCGTAGGGATCGCTGCGCAGGACCACGCGCTCGTCGACCACCGCGAGCGGCTCGGGGCCGAGGTCGCGGGCCCGGCTGCCGTAGACCGTGCGCAACACATCCGGATCGAGCAGATCGCTGAGCTGGGCCGGCGCACGGTCGTACCGGGCGCGGTAGGCATCAGCGAGCTCCTGCAGCCGCTTGACCCCATAGCTGGCATACTGCTCGCGCAGGGTGCGCTCGGCCAGCCGGCCCTGGGGACTCGCGGAGCTGGAGACGCGCAACACGTCACCCCAGTAGGTCAGCTGCCCGAGGCCACCGGCACGGCGTCGGGCCATGGCCTGGATCCAGGCCTGGGCCCAGGTCCGCCCCACGCGTTCGTCGCCGGCATCGGTCTCGCGATCGGCCCATTGGATCAACACGTCGAACAGCGCCTGGGGATTGTCGCGCTCGAGGTGGAAATCGTCGCTGAGCACCACGACCAGGTTGCGCCACAGCAGCAGATCGTCCGGATGCTCGAACACCCCGCGGCAGAGGAAGCGCAGCTGGGCATGGGCGTCCATCACCACCGAACCGGTGGTCATCGCACCGTAGTGGTAAAAAGGTACGAACTGCGGATCCATGGCGATCAGCGCGTCGTAGAGGCGGCGGAAACTGCCACGATGCTCGGCGAGCACGTCGGCGCGCTCGCCGAGCGGCAGATCGAGGCAGTAATTGAAGTAGCGGTAGCTGGAGATCCACCACAGGCGCGAGACGGTGTTGGTGTGGCCGAAAGCCAGCAGACGCGAGACCTGCGGACCGGGCAGATATTCCAGGCGCCGATCCTTGCTCATGCCGTAATATGGCCGATCGAGCGACAGCACGAAGCGGAACGGGGCGAGGTTGATCCAGTAGATACCCGCTCCGAGGCCGGCGATGAGCGCCGCCAGCACCACACTGCCGGGCCGGATCCTCATCGCCGGCCCTCCCGACCGCCGGAAACGCCAGCACAGCTGGCGAGCGACGACAGAGGACGAGGGGGTGAAGTGACGAAGGAGCGAGGGGGCAGAGCCCCCCCTGCAAAAAAGTCCCCCGTCATAACTGCCGCCGACGGAAGATGGCCAGGGTGACGGTGAGCAACAGGGCGATCCACAGCAGCCCGTAGGCCACGGTCATCGCCGCCTCGGCCGGAGCCAGGCCCAGGCCGTGGACCGCCTGGTTGCGGTAGGCGTAACGCCCGAGATCCGGCATCAACGAGGCGAGCACGGCGATCAGCCACTGGGCGGTATCGTTCTTCACATAGGCGAGGAAACCGGGCAGCTCGTGGACCGCGTGGCCGAGGCCGTAGGTGGCCAGACTCAGCGCCGCCGCGAGCAGCGGGGTCGAGAGTGTGGTCCAGCACAGGCTCACCGCGGCCATGATCACGACCTCCTCCGCGGTCAGCAGGCCCGCGAGCACCAGCAGCGGCGTGACCGGAGCACCGGTGACCCAGAGGTAGATCAACGACAGGGTGAGCATCGCCAACTGACCGCAGAGCAGCGCGGCAGCCAGACCGCAGAACTTGCCGATCACGAACTGCCAGCGGGCGATGGGGCGGCTGAGCACGGTGTAGAGGGTCCGCTGCTGGATCTCCATGTGCATCAGCGCGGTGCCGGTGGCCACCGCGACCAGCAGACCGATGATGCTCTGCAGGCTGAGCACGATGTCGGTCGTGACCAGGTCGCCGTCGGTGGCGCTGATGTAGCCGATCAGCCGCGACAGGGTCATGAAGACGACGAACAACGAGAGCAGCCCGATGAAACTGCGGCTGCGCAGACTCTCGCGCAGGGTGGCGCCGGCGACGGTGAGGATCACGCTGCACCCCCCGCATCCGGTGTGCCCGCGGCGGCTTCGCCCAGGGTGTTGCCGGCGTTGTGTGAGGCGCGTACCCGCGCAACGAAATAGTCCTCCAGGGCTTTGCGCTGGCGTTCCAGCCGGACCACGCTGCCTCCGCATTCCGCGACGGTGGCCAAAGCGCGCTCACGCTCCTCTTCAGGAAAGACCCAGTGCCAGGTGCCGCCGGTACCCAACTCGGCCTCGGCCGGCGCCGGGCCGGAACCGGTGAGCTGGAGCGGCGCTTGCGCGAACAGCCCGGCGAGGCCACCGGCTTCGATCGCACGACCGTGATCGATCATCACGTAGTGGGTACACAGGTCCTCGACGTCGGCGAGAATGTGCGAGGAGAAGAACAGGGTCGCGCCGCGCGCGCGCTCGGCCTTGAGAATCTCGCGGAACCGGCTGCGCCAGAGCGGATCGAGTCCGGAAAACGGCTCGTCGAGCACGAGCAGGCGCGGGCCGGCGAAGATGGCCTGAGCCAGGCCGAAGCGCTGACGCATGCCCTTGGAGAAGGAACGCAGATGTCGCCGACGCAGATCGCCGAGGTCGAGCTCCTGATAGACGCGCTCGCGCGCCTGCCGGATCTGGGCCCGGCCCATACCGGAGAGCCGACCGAGATAGGCGAGGTACTCGCGCACGCTCAGATTCTCGTAGAAGAACGGCTGCTCGGGCAGGTAGCCGACCTCGCGTCGCAGCCCCGGTGGCCCGATGGGGCGCCCGAACAGCCGGATGGTGCCGCTATGGCCGTGGAGCAGACCCATCAGCAGTTTGATCGCGGTCGACTTGCCGGCGCCGTTGGCGCCGAGGAAACCGCAGGCATCACCGGCGGACACCGCGAAGGAGATCTGCCGCAGCGCGACGACGCGTTGGAGCCAGTCACCGCGGTAGGTGAAGCAAACGCCTTCATACTCGAGCACGGGATCATCGGCCATCGCGACAGAGTGTAGGCCCCGCTCCCGGAGGCGACAAGGCCACAATGCCCGGCGCTGGGCAAGACCGGGCTCTCACCCACCTCCCGGGCCCGGCGCGAGCAGCGCTTGAACCCCGCCGCAGCGGCGCGCATGGTCACCCGGGCGAGGTGGCCGATCGCCGCCTCCGCAGCCCGACAAGGAGCCGACCATGCTGCGCCGCATGCTTACCCTCACCGTCATCCCCCTCTGCCTGGTGATCGTCGGCTGCACCGATGACGAATCCGACTCGGACGCGGCCCTGCCCGCGCGCGACTCCACGCAGGAATCCGCCGCCTTCACCCAGGCCCACCTCGCTGCGACGGTGGCGGTGCGCGATGCCCTGACCGAAGACGGCCAGACCACCGAAGCCTTCGGAGCAACGGCTGTACCGGGCGCCCTCCCGCTCGCCCTCGGCCGCCCCGGCTGCTGCGAGGCCACCGCCACGAGCTTCGACTACCGCGACGAGGTCAGCCTCGACATCGACCTCGACATGCTCGACGGCAACGGCAGCGACCGCTACCCCAACGCCAGCGGACAACTCCACCTCGATGCCACGGCCACCAGCAACACCAACCTCAGCGGGGCGAGCGGCGAGGTCCGCTACAGCGCCACCGTCACCGCCACGGGGCCGGTCACCGCCACCGACCCGATCTCCGGCTGGACCGCCACCTGGCCCACGGGAACCTCGCTCTCGCTCAACGTCACCATCACCTGGACCCGCAGCGCGCTCGCCGTGTGGGAGCTGACCGCCGCCACCGCCAGCAACATGTCCCCCCACGACGTGACCGTGTCCAAAGGCGACATGACACTCGATGGCCGGGTGCTCGAGTTCACCCAGCAGACCTCGATCACGCGGTCGAGCGACGGCACGGAGGTCACGCTCACCGATGTCCAGCTCGAGGCCATGCGCCAGGTCAGCTGGACCGATGCCGCCGGTGCGTCGCACATGGTGCGGTGGGATGTCCAGGGGCTGGATGCGATCTTCGTCACGCTCGACGGGACCACCTTCGGCCCATTCACCATCTTCGAGGTGATGGCACGCCTCGGCGCCACCGTCTGAGGGGTCGCCCGCAGCTCACGGATGACCGCGTGCCGATGCGTCGCCGCAGGGCGCGGGTAGCGCAGGCCCATGGGCCGACCTCGCCGAGCACCGTGCGACGACGATCCCGCCGAGGCACCGAAGCCGAACGCGCGAGCGGGTGAACCCGGTTCCGCTGGAAGCCCGTCGCAACAAATGGCCGTTCTGCGGCAATTCAGGGGAAGGTGGGCCCGTGGTGTGGCACACCGTCTGCACCAGTGGCTCAGCCAGTGGGCCTTGCCCCTCGACGCCTCTGTCGTGATCCCTAGGCTGGCTGGGTGTCGTGTCGGGCGGATGGGCCCGAATGGGATGGAAGGATGGCATCATGCGGGTATCGATCACTGCGCTGCGAGCGGCCCTGAGTGGAATCGTGGCTGTTGTCGCCCTGACGACCGGCGGCTGTGGCACCGGCAGCGTCACCGGCGGAGCCATGTTCGGCGATTTCATTCCGACACCTGACGGCCCCGATTCCAAACTCACCGGGACCTATGTCATGACCGTGGTTCAACCGCTGGAGGAGCACGGGATCGACGACGACTTCTTCTTCCTCAGCGCCAACAACTGGACCGTCGGCGACACCTATATCCTCAACTTCGACGAGCAGAACAGGATGGTCGATCATATCTGGACCGGCGCCGATGTCCGAGCCACAGGCGGCCTCCCTTTCGTCATCAACAGCCCAGACGGCTCTGAGTGGCTGGCGAAGGAGCCGGCAGATGCTGAAGAGGATTTCATCTACGATATCGAAGCGCCCTATCCAGACATCCATACCAACGATATCTTCGAGGATTTCCTCGACTGGTTCCTGTTCCATACCTGGATCGCCACCATCGTTCCCGACACCCGGATCGATCTCGTGCTCGACGGGCTGACCACGATCTCCAACAGCACCACCGGTGGCTTCGTCATCGACCCCCTCCTGCCCAACTTCGGCATCGGGCTCGAAGATCTCGAGAATGGCTCGAGCACGCTGTATGAACTCCACCAGGAGTGCCATCCGATCCCGACCGAGAACGAACTCGGCCCCTACGCCGGCAACTATGCCGTCACCGGCATCTACGAGGTCGAGAACGAGACTTGGGAGTCGCCGGTCGAGTTCGACTTCGCACTCAGCCCCGAGGGCGTCATCGCCAGCTCGCTGACGCAGATCCCGTTCTTCTCCTACATCAAGCAGGGGACCTTCGGCAGCGTCATCGTCGCCCAGTACTCCGGCCCATCGGTCCCCGCAAGCACTTATTACCCTTCCGTTCCCCCGGTGGCCCATGAGGCCTTCGTGGACCCGACATCTCTGGGCGAACGCGACAAGGTCACCCAGCACTGGGATCTGGTCGTCGACGCTGGCGCGGAGGCGGTCAACGGCGGCAACTTGCAGCAGTCGATCAACGCATTCCCTCGCGAAGCTGAACTCGATGGACGGCAGAAGATCCTCGGGGCCAAGGTCTTCTTCGAGGACGTCCGCAAGAACTGAGGCCCATGCGCATCCGCCCGCTCGACATCGCGATCATCTGCGCGGGCGTGGCCGGCGGCGTCGCGCTCGGTGCCTGGCTCGCTAGCGCCCCGGAAGCACAGTCGCTCATGGCCCCCGCGCACGCGCGGCGTGACCCCGGCGCACCAGTGACGACCAGCGAACACGGGGTGCCGAGAGCCGCGGTGCAGCCGGCACAGCACACGCCCCCCCCTACGGACCCGATCCACGTCAACGCCCCTGGCGACCCAGCCGTCCGGACCAGGTCGATCAGCCCCTGTCTCGCGCGCTCCATGGCCATTCCGCCATCGGACCTCGAACGCTGGTACGGACCCGACGCGCCCGCGTGCGCCCGTGCGTCAACGCGGCCCGACGATGGCGCGTTGTCCCGTTCCTGGGTCAGCGCAGCGCTCGCCCGCTTGCAGCGACGATCGCAGGATCCGGAGTGGTCTGTCGAGGCCCAGCCCCCCCGCCCCGAGTCCGCCCCCCCCCCTGTGCCAGGCGGTCCCGCTGCCAGTGCGGTGCGCATCCGCAATGCCTGGACGGCGGGATTCCATCGCGGCCTGACCAGCCGCCGCTGGCACCATCATCCACCGCCAGGCAGCGATGGCTGAGAGCCGTCGCCACACGACGCTGCTGACACAGCCCGTTGCGACACGTCGGACCCGGCGTTGGCCAGGCCAGCTTCATGGCATGATCCCGCCTATGCGGCGGATATTGGTCCTGGTCCTGCTTGCCCTGGCCCTGCTTACTGGCCTGAGTGCGTGCGTCGACGCCGGCAGAGAGTCGGCCAACCCCTACGCATCGCCCGACCACGGCATCGGCTACCACTACCACTGAGGCTCGCCCAACCGGTGACTCAGCCGCCCTCCGACTTGATCAGCCCGTTGGTCGCTTGCTGGTGACCGGGGCATCATACGCACGCGACAGCCGATCATCTGTGCCGAGGCCGCATCTGATCGCCTCCCCTCAATCGGCTGGGTCGTGCCAGGTGCGCTGCGGAACGATCGTTGGCAGCGCGGCCAAAGGAAACGCCCCGTGACCTGGGCAGGTCGCGGGGCGTTCATGCTGCGCGCGGCAGCCGGTAGCGGCGGAGCTCACCCTCAGGGCATGCCGCTGCGGAAGAAGTCCTGACTGTAGGCCTGGGTCATGTCCTCGTCGCTGTAGCGCTCGATGCTGCGATAGAGGAAGACGATCGCGCAGACGATGGCCGCGAAGGTCACCAGGCTCAGGCCCATGTAGGTCTTGTTGTTCTCGGGTTCCATGTGGCGTCCTCCCCTTGCCCGACCTGCTTCAGAACAGACGGTTCTGGGCGTTGTCGCCCTGCTTGATCTCTGCGCCGCGGGTATTCCAGGTGTCGCTGATCACGCGGCAGGCGACCATGTCGTCGAGCACGCGTTCGGCGCGGACCTTGACGATGTACTGGTTGTCGCGGTAGACGATGAACTCCATGCCTTCCTGGACCTCTTCCTGCTCGCCAACGGTGAGCATGACCAGATCCTGCTGTCCTTCGGGGTTCTTGCGCACGGCGGCGACGATGCCGTGCACCACCTGACCGACGTCGACCTTGTCGGTGGTGATGTCGGTCCACACCCGCGGGTGGTTTGTGCGCACCAGGGCAAGATAGGCATCCTTGCGCTTGGCCTCCTGCTCGAGGTCCTGAATGGTCATCTCGAGTCGGTTGTTGGCGGTCTGGGCGTTGTTCAGATCGTCTTCGACCTCTGCCAGCTTGACGTTGAGCTGGAAGGCGACCGCGCGTGAGACCTGGGCGATGTGGTTGAGCTCGGCAGCCCGGTCGCGCGCGATCTTGAGCGACGATTCGAGGCTCTCGATCCGCTTCTCCTTGGCCTTGATCGTGTTTTCCTTGGACCGTAGATCCGAGGCGGCGATTGCCAGATCCTCGTCCTTGGTGGTGATGGTCTGGATGTGCTGTTCGATCTCGGCCTGGGCACCCTCGAGGTCGGCGGCGAGACGGACCTTGGCCTGTTCGGCCTGCATCCGATTGAAGCTGTGACCTTCGATCTCGCCCTTCACCGCGTTGAGCTGCTCCGCCAGCTCCTTGGAGTCTTGATGCCAGCGGCGCTTCCAGTGCTCCTGATACGCGAACGACGTCATGGCGAAGTACGCCAGCGCCAGGCTGAGCAGCATGTTGATGATGATGAAAACCTTGGTGGTGGTGTTCATGACTCCAGAACTCCCGGATTGGATGCTATCGTTACTCTGCCTTGGCACCTGGGGCGCGAACGTCGAAGCGACGCAGCCGCTCGTAATCCCACAGCGTCGCGGGCTCGGTTCCGCGCCCATGGCCTACGGCCCGGGACGCGGCTTCGCGCACGATGAGCTGATCGGCTTCCAACGCGCCGGCGATGATGTCGATCGCCGACGGGGTATTGGGATTGAGCAGCCCGATGGCGTAGAGGAAGGCGGCCCGGACCTCGGGCTTGGTCGCCAGCACCTCCGCCTGCGATTCGTAGACCTCGGTGACGCGATCGATCTTCGATGCGTCGCCGGTCAGGCCGAGCGCATGCAGCGCGGCGATGCGGATGTCGTCGTCGCGCTCGGCGATGGTACCCACGAGGGCATCGGCCGCCTGGGAGATGTCGAACTGGGAGGTCACCGGGTCGATCGCGCCCAGCGCCTTGGCGGCGTTGAGGCTGACCTGTTCCCGTTGGGCCCGGTTGAGGTCGGGCAGGGTGTGGTCACCGAGGGCATTCTCGATCAGGCCCTTCATCTCGGTCCCGCTGTACGGCCGCTGGACGAAGCCCGCGACCTTGCCTTCGAAGGCGTCCTTGATCTTCGCGGCCAGCTCCTTGTTCTCCGGCACGGCGATGAAGATCGGCGTGTCGGCGGTGGCCGGGTCGTCGCTGAACAGCTCGACCAGGCCGGCTGGGGTCTGCTCCTTGACATCGATGACCACGCCGTGCTCGTCGCGCAAGGCCGGCTGCAGGGTGCCGCTGATGATGATCGCATCCTTGACCGGAGTCTTGTTGAGCTGGGCGCGGGCCTGGAAACCATCGTTGGCGGTGAAGGCGAGCATGCCCTTGTTCTGCAGCTCGGAGCGAGCGGTGTTGCGGTGACGGAAGTCCTCTTCGAGCACCAGAACGGTGATCATGCCCCATTCGCCGACCGCCTCGGAGAGCAGCGGCACCACGCGCTCGCTGTTGAAGAAGCGGATCGCGGGATCGAGGTGGGCCAGGGTGGCCGCCGCCTGAAAGCGGATGCGCTTCTCGGGGTGTTCGAGCGCGGCGACGAGGACGGTGCCGGACTTGTCCACCATCAACCCCTCTTCACGCGAGGGCAGGGTCTGCTCGGCATCGGCCAGATGCTCGTCGCGCAGCAGTTCCATCAGCTTGATCGCGACGTCGTAGCGTTCGGAGACGATGCTCTGGCTCACCGCGCGATAGAGCATGTCCGGCTCGACCATCCGCACGTTGAGCAGGACCTCCTGCAGCGCCTCGTCGCGCTGCTCGAGCGCGGCGACCGATTCGGCCGGCTGCTGCGGCGGGTGGACCCGCTCGCGAGCGAGCTTGAGCCGAAGTTCGACCTCCTGCTTCTGCGCAGTGAGCACCGCTGCCAGCAACGGGGTATAGGCGGCGAAATCGGCGTAGTGGCTGGCCCCGTCGAACAGCAACTGTTCGGCCATCAGTTCATTCCAGGCGTAGTAGGGCGTCTCGGTGTACTGCAGTTCCAGCGCGCCTTCGGCCGGATCCTCGACCCAACGCCACATCAGGCTCTCGTTGGCCACCACCTCGTCGCGGACGTGGTCGCCATCGCGGAAGTAGCGCATCGCCTCCTGGAAATAGAGCTCGGATGCCTCGGGTATGGTCGCCATGCTGGAGCGGGCAGCGATGGCCGCGATGCTGTTGCGACAGACGTTCTTGACCTCCTGGCTGTGGTCGGAGTCGTTGGCCATCTGCACCAGCTTGGGCATGGCGCGCGGGTCGCCGATGTCGCCGAGGATGGTCGCGACCGAGGACAGCAGCGCCGGATCGTCGGACTTGAGCGCCTCCTCGAGCGGAACCACCGCTCGCGAGCCCATCCTGGAGAGGACCATGCGGCACCAGACCTTGAAGTCCTGCTGGCGGGTCTCGTGGAGCTTGTCGACCAGCAGCGGCACCGCGATCGGGCCGATGGATACCAGCTCGTAGGTGGCGGCCAGCCGCTCCTTCTCGCTGCCACGCAGCTTGGTGATCAGCAGATCGAGATAGCGGGGATCGGTCCGCAGCTGCTTGTGGTAGATCCGGGCCTTGCGCAACACATCGCGCATGACGTCTTCGAGCTCGGCCTTCTCGGCCATGCGCAGTACCAGGGCGTCACCGGCCTTGCGGTAGAACTCGAACACCAGGCGGTTGCTCGGCTCGAGGCTCAAGGCGTCGTTGAAGCGCAGCGCGGCTTCGTCGAAGCGTCCGCTGCGATACAGCCGCAGCGCCTCGCTGAAGAGCTCGCGGACCTGGTCCTCGGGGGCGGCGCTGGAATCGGGATCCAGCGGTTCGGCGGCAAAACCGAATCCGCACACAACCACCATCAAGGCGACCGCAAGCACTCTGCGCATCTCGACCTCCGTTCACCACCAGACAGGACCGGTCGACTCCGGTCGCAGGGCCCGCCTGTGAGTGTGACGAGCGACTGTCGTGTCCCGATCGAACCCCTCAACCCGCTACCGAAAGGGGTGAACAATGGTGTATGATGGACCGTGGCCACCTGCGCGGCATGCTTCCCGGCCATGGAATCGATCCGTCTCGCGGCTCCCGCCAAGTGCAATCTCCACCTGGAGATCCTCGGACGTCGGAGCGATGGCTACCACGCGCTCGAGACCGTGTTCCAGACCCTGGACTGGGCCGACGCGGTCGAGGTACGGGTCAAGCCCGGATCCGGCACCAGCGTGAGCGCCAGCGATCCGACGCTCGACTGCGGGCCGTCCAATCTGGCCAGGCGCGCGGTCGATCTGCTGCGGGAGCTCTGGCCCGCGCCCGAGCGGATCCACGTCCACCTCGACAAGCACCTGCCCGCAGGCGGCGGTCTCGGCGGTGGCTCGAGCGACGCTGCCGCGGTCCTGCGCGCCGGCCATCGGCTCTGGCCCGAACGCTATCCCATCGACCGCCTGCTCGCCGCGGCCGGCCGCCTCGGCGCCGACGTCCCCTTCTTCCTGCTCGGCGGCACGGCCCACGGACTCGAACGCGGCGACCGGCTCACCCTGCTCGATGACCTGCCGCGGCACGAGCTGACGCTGTTGCTGCCGGAGCTGTCGTGCAGCACGCCGCGTGTGTTCGCCGCCCTGCGGCCCGACGAGCGCGCATCACGCGAGGCTGCCGGCGCCACCGTCCTCGCCCGAAACCTGGCCGCCGACCCGCTAAGCGGCAGCAATCGCCTCACTGCGGCCTGTGCCCGGGCCTATCCCGCGATGGGCCGACTGTTCGATTCGCTCACCGCCGCGGGCCACGCATGGCTGCTCGCAGGCTCGGGTAGCACGGTGATCCTCTTCGGGCATCACCCGGCACCGGCTGGTTGCCGCTGTGTCCACACCGCCTTCCGCCCACGCGCGCGGCTCGACGCGACCTAGCGGCAACGTATTACTCCTATTCGATCCACTCGCCGCTTGCTCGCGCCCCGCCCGGACCACATTGGTGATGCAATGGGTCTCGCCCAAGGTCTCAAACACCGCGCAGCTCTGGTAACGCTCCTCGCCACGGGGGTGATCGGTGCGGTCGGCCTGGTGTTCTTCCTGGTCGCGCTGCGACCGTGCTCGGTGGACATCGCACCGGGAACCATCGTCACCTACGAACTGCGACGAGAGGTCCAGCCGGTGGGGGCCGGCGGCGAACGCGGCGAAACGCGGGTGCACAGCCAGGAGATCACCCTCGCCTGCATCGGCGACGCCAACCGGGTGATCGTACTCTCCGGCGCCGATGCCGATCGCCGTGGCGAGGTCGCGCTGATGCAGCTGGCCGAAGACGGCGCCGCCTTCCTGTTCGACGCGGCCGAGCGTCGTCTCGATCACGGACCCTGCATCGGCTTCTCACCGCGCATCCGGCTGTTCGACTTCAACCTTCTGCGCCTGCCACGCTCCCTGACCGACAGCGGCGAGGTCGAGGTCACCTACGCCGCGCTGCCCAAGGGCCGGCGCAGCGTCCCCTGTCGCATCGACCGGATCGAGAACGGCATGGCGCCGGTGTTCCGCCTGCGGCCGGTCCGCACCATCGAGTGGCCCCACCCCGCGCTCGATGGGCGCTACGTCAAGATCCGCGACCTGGAAGCACGCTATCGCTTCGACCGCCGGCTGGGGATGGTCGATCGGGCGGATGTCGATTTCATCCTCGCGCACGAGGGCGACGCCGAGGCGCCGATCAAGCGCTACGCCATCCGCCTCAGCCTGCGGCTGGCAGAACACGACCAGGTCGGCAACAGCGAGGTCGCCAGCCTCGGCGACCTCGCCCTGACCAGCGTGCGCGCCCAATCGCTGCTCGAGGACGGGCGCCATGCCTCCCTCGGGCCCTACGCCGAACGGTTGCGGCGGGCGACCGTCGACCACCCCCGGCTGCGCCGCTTCGTCGAGCAGCTGTTGACCGACGCCCGCATGGAACAGCTGCGGGCCAGCCACGACCGCTGGGCGGTGCGCGTTGCCAGCGTCGGCCTCGCCCGGCTCGCTGCGGCCAGACAGGTGGCGCGGGAACTGGTCGCCGACGGCTACCACGCCTTCCTCCGACGCCACGGCGAACTGGTCGCCATCTACGTCGGCCCCTATACCGACAAGCGACCCGCAGTGCTCGCGGCCATGCGTGAGCGCTTCGCCCGCAGCGACCCCTACTGGGTCCGACTGTCGTCGGACTCCTGAACGCCCGGACGGGATCGGGGCTATGGACGGCGCGCACGGGCCATAGCGTGGCCCAGCAGAGCGGAGGGACTGAATGGAGATCGCAACGGTGGAAGTCGGCAAGGGCGTGGTGATCGGCGGCGAGCTGCCGGTGCTGATCATGGGGCCCTGCGTGATCGAGAGCCCGGAACACACCCTGGCCATCGCGCAGCGCCTGCGTGACCTCTGCGCCCGGCACGCCCTGCCGCTGGTGTTCAAAGCCAGCTTCGACAAGGCCAACCGCACCAGCCATGCCAGCTATCGCGGGCCCGGCATCGCCGCCGGTCTCGCGGTGCTCGCGGCGGTGCGCGAGCAGACCGGCCTGCCGGTGACCACCGACGTGCACGAACCGCATCAGGTGGAACAGGCCGCGGACGTGGTGGATCTGCTGCAGGTACCGGCCTTCCTCTGCCGCCAGACCGACCTGCTCCAGGCCTGCGCCGCGAGCGGACGCGCGACCAGCGTCAAGAAGGGCCAGTTCCTCGCCGGCTGGGATTGCCGGCCGATCGTCGAGAAGTTCCGCGCCGCGGGTGGACGCGAGCTGGTACTGATGGAACGCGGCAACTCCTTCGGCTACAATCGCCTGGTCGCCGACCTGTGCAACCTGCCCGCGATGCGTGCGCTCGGAGTACCGGTGGTCTTCGACGGCACCCATAGCGTCCAGTCCCCCGGCGGCGGGGGCGATGTCTCGCTCGGCTCCGGCCACCTCGCCCCCGGGCTGATGCGCGCTGCGCTGGCGATGGGCTGCGAGGGGCTGTTCCTCGAAGTCCACGATGACCCCGCTGCCGCCCTGAGCGACGGCGCCAACGTAATCCCATGCGATGAGCTCGACGGCTTCCTCGGCCAGATCCGCACTCTGCACGACGCGCTCGGTCGTCCGACCGCCCATGCCGTGGATCCCCACACCCCCGGAACGCAACGACAGCGATGATCGATCGGACCGTCGCCCGGCTTGCACGCGATCGGGCCCGGGCCTAGCCCGGATCCCTCATGAGCAACGTCGCGAAAAGTCGTAGCGTGCTGTCAATGCAGGGCTTCGCGATCGAGGCGGACCGGAGCGTAGCAGCGCTACGTGAGGATCCGCCGACCGAGCGAAGTCCTGTAGTGGCGGTGCGATACGGCTTTGCAGCAGTTGTATCGTGAGGGATGCGGGCTAGATTCAGCGTCGCCCACCTGGCCCACGTCGGAGGCATTCCGCGATGACCACCCGCCCCCTCGCCACCTTGCTGGCTCTGGCCGCGCTGCTCGCGCCGGCCGGCGCAGAGGATGGCGACGCGGCGCTGGAGCGCGCGGCCGACGCAGCTGAGAAACTCCACGCCATGGCCGTTCGCGTCGGGCATATCTGGACCTGTTTCCAGATCGAAGGGTGGAACGCCACCCATGGCGATCCGCCGGCGCGAGTGCGCGAGCTCATCGACGGACGCCGGATAGAGAGCCACGGCGACCCCTGGTGGGCCTTCCCTCAGGACATCCGCCGCCATTGGGTGCACAGCGACTGGATCGGGGTCATGCTCCACGACAGCTTCTGGCGGCTGAGCCATGACGGCCGTCCGCTGCATCTGCCGGTGCCGATGGCTGTCAACTCCCAGCGCAGCGGGGTCGCGGAGAACGGCCGCATCGTGGCGGTAGCCGAGCTCGACCAGGGCCGCCTCGGCCGCGCGCCGGTGGTCCGGGTGCGCCTGCACGCGCTGCCGGACCCCGGCGAGCCCGTTCCGCGCAGGCCGGTGGTGCTGGCCTCGGTCGACCAGTCGCTGCCGCCCCTGGGGCACGAACGCCATCGCGCCCACCTCCCCGATGAGCTCGCCATCTCCATTGACGGCTCTGGCGTGGCCGTGGCCACCGATCGCAGCATCCCGCACGCGCCGGGCGTCTACCTCTACACCTTGAGCGGTGAGCTGCTACGGCTGAAGCGCCACTTCGAGACCCACGCCGATCCCCGAGCGGTGGGGCCGACCGCCAGCTGGCTCATCTGCCGCGACGTGATGCGTGAGTCGATGATCCTCTGGACCAAGCAGGGGCAAGGCCCGGAGGAGATCGTCACCATCGAGGACTATGCCGCCGGGGGGGGCATCGCGGTGGTGCGCACGGCCGAATCAGGCCTGATGCGGGTTTGGGGCGGCAGGGCACAGCCCTGGCAGCCAGCGGGGATCACGATCAGCGAACGACCCGACTTGTGGAGCATCGGCCGCTGGCTGGTGATCGGCACCGGCCACGGAGCCCAGGCCCCGGCGACCACCGATCTGCTCGGCAACCCGCTCCCGGCGATCGAACGCCCCTACGCCCTGGCCTTCTACCGCTGGGCCGACCTCAGCGATGACGCGGACGCGGGCCCTGTCGAGGTGATCGAGATGGATGCCGTCCGCGCCGAGGCGCATTCGCTCGCGCTGCTCCACTGGTCCGGGCCCCAACTGCAGATCCTCGACCTGCGCGGCGAGCGCCCCCGGCTCCAGCCGCTGGCCGCTTTCTCGCAGCCGATCGCCTCGGCGCGCAGCGACCACCACCATTATCGCGTCAGCCTCGCCGACGGCGAACAGGTGATCATCGATCGCGACGCGACCGAGCTCTGGCGCGCTCCGGCCGCGGCGTGCGAGGTCCACAGCCGACGCCACGCCCTGATCCGCCGCGACGACCGCCACCTGCTGGTCCATCTCGACGCCGACCCCGCCGCACGGCGCGAGGTCCACCTCGTCGGCCTCGACACGATGCGGGTCGAGATCGACAGCCACCTGCGCTTCATCCGCAGCGGGCGCGGCGAGTCCCGGCGCTACTGGCGACCCGACGGCCAACCGCTCACTGACCCCGCGCGGGTCGAACAGCTCGACACCCTGCGCCGCTTCCGCGCCGACAACACCTGCGGCAGATACTACCGGCAACACGGCCGCTTGATCCCCAAGCACCGGGGAACCGAGAACGCCCCGCCGTCGGATGTCTGGCGCCCGATCGATGCCTGCCGGCTGCGACGGCAGATGCTGGTGCTCGATCATGATCAACTGGTCTATGCCAGCGACCGCTCGCTGAAGGAATGGTCGATCCTCGGACCGGTCGATGGCGGCGACACCTTCCGTCTGTTCGAAGGAGCGGTCCACGTCGCCTTCCACCATCGGACCCAACGCGGCCCCGAGGACTGGCCGTGTACCTGGGAACTGCGCGCCCGTCTGGCCGAGGAGGATACGCTCGAGGCGGAGTGGATCACCCTGGTCGAGCCGTCCCGCGGCGGCGGCCGCCGCGACAGCCCCTACGCCCGGGTGGGCGATCTGCCCGATCACAACTGGCGACTGCATGACCGTCGCCTGCGCTTCGTCATCCCCCCCAAGGCCGAGGAACGTCGCTGGGACCACGACACCCAGGGCTGGACCCCGCTGCGCCTGCGACCGCTGCGCGGCAGCGCCGCCCTGGCGATCACCCCCAGCCTGGTCCTGCGCCTCGACCGCCGGGCGATGACCGTCCTGAGCGTGATGGAGGACTAGGCGTGAACGTGCTGCTCGGCATCACCGGTTGCATCGCTGCCTACAAGACGCCGGAGCTCGTCCGGCGCCTGCGCGAGCGCGGCCACAGCGTCCGCTGCATCCTCACCGCCAACGCCTCCCGGCTCGTGACCGAGCACGCGCTGGCCACGGTCAGTGGTCATCCGGTCGCCAGCGACATGTGGTCGGCCGACGCGCGCATTGCGCACATCGACCGGTCCCAGTGGTGCGACTGCCTGCTGGTGGCCCCGGCCACCGCCAACGCGCTGGCCAAGTTCGCCCTCGGCCTGGCCGACGATCTGTTGTCGACCACCTTCCTCGCGCTACCGCCGGACAAGCGCGTGCACATCGCTCCGGCGATGAACACCGTCATGTGGCACAAACCGATCGTGCAACAGCATGTCGCCACGCTGGAAGCCGCGGGCTGCGAACGGCTCGGCCCGGTCGCTGGCGAGCTGGCCTGCGGCGACGCCGGCATCGGCGCGATGCTCGCGCCGGAGCAGATCGCCGCCGCCCTCGACTGAGACCGATCAGCCCGGCGGCGTATCGCCCCCGGCCGCGACCCGCGCCGCGAGGCTGCGATGGCGGCCCGAAGCCGGCGCTTCGGAACGGACCTCGGCGTTGCGCCAGCGACAGGGCAGTCCGCGCGCGTCGAGCTCGCGCAGCAGACGCTCACGCTCTTCGGGGCTGTAGGGGCGGGCGCTGGCGGCGAAGACCGGATCCAAGGCAGCGTGGCTGCGAAAGTCCTGGAGCACCCATGGCAGGCGTCCGGCGACCAACTCGCCGATCGCCACCACCGCCTCGCCGGTAAGCAGCGGGTGGACCACCGTGGTCCGGCATTCGCCCGCCACGCCGGCCGCGACCACCAGTGCCAGACTGCGCCGCAGGGCCGCGGGGTCGCCGCCGCCGAGTCGCTCCGGGTAGACTTCCGGCGGGGCCTTGAGATCGAGCGCGATGTAGTCGGCCAGACCCTCGGCGAGCACCGCGGCGAGCACCGCCGGACGCAGGCCGTTGGTGTCGAGCTTGAGCGCGAACCCCATGGCCTTGATCCGCCGGCAGACCGCGAGCAGGTCATCCTGCAACGTCGGCTCGCCCCCGCTGAGCACCACCCCGTCGAGACGGCCGCGGCGGCGCTCGAGGAAGGCCCACACAGTCTCCTCGTCCACCCGCGCGCCGCCGCGCACCAGCTCGGGATTATGGCAATAGGGACAGCGCAGGTTGCAGCCGGCGGTGAAGATCACCGCGGCGTCACGGCCGGGGAAGTCGGCCAGGGTGAAGCGCTGCAGGCCACCGATGCGCATGGCTCAGCCTTCGATGCGCGCGGTGGACCGGAGGCGGAACTCCTCCTGCTTGCCCTCGTTCCATTGCTCGACCGGTCGCAGGTAGCCGACCACGCGGGCGTAGACCTCGCAGTCGCTGCCGCAGTCGGGGCAGGTCGGCTGCTGGCCGCTGCGGTAGCCGTGCTGCGGACAGATGCTGAAGGTCGGGCTGATGGTGAAATACGGCAGGCGGTAGTTGTAACACACCTTGCGCACGAAATTCTTCACCGCCTCGCAGTCGTCGAGTTCCTCGCCGACGAAGACATGGACCACCGTCCCGCCGGTATAGCGCGTCTGGAGGTCATCCTGGTGGTCCAGCGTCTCCCACACATCGTCGGTGTGATCGACCGGCAGCTGCGAGGAATTGGTGTAGAACGGCCGCGCCTCGGGGCCGTCGCTGCCGGCGCAGAGGATGTCCGGATACCGTTCGCGGTCCTTGAGCGCGAGACGGTAACTGGTGCCCTCGGCCGGGGTCGCCTCGAGGTTGTAGAAATGCCCGGTGCGCTCCTGATACACGCTCAGGCGCTCGCGCATGTGATCGAGCACCCGCTTGGCGAACGCGGCACCGCGCTCATCGGCGATGCCGCACCCGAGCAGATTGCGGCAGGCCTCGTTCATGCCCACCAGCCCGATGGTCGAGAAGTGGTTGTGCCAGTAGCTGCCGTGGCGCGACTTGACCTGGCGCAGGTAGAACCGGGCATAGGGATAGAGACTGCCCTCGGTGGTGCGCTCGAGCACCTTGCGCTTGATCTCCAGGCTCTCGGCCGCGCGGTCCATCAACCGGTCGAGCCGGCGCATGAACTGCTCCTCGCTCTGGCTGGTATAGCCGAGCCGGGGCAGGTTCATCGTCACCACCCCGATCGATCCGGTGAGCGGGTTGGAACCGAACAGGCCGCCCCCGCGCGCCTCGAGCTTGCGCATGTCCAGGCGCAGCCGGCAGCACATGCTGCGGGCGTCCTCGGGCGACATGTCCGAATGGATGAAATTGGCGAAGTAGGGCACGCCGTAACGTGCGGTGACCTTCCACAGCCACTCCAACTTGGGATCGTCCCATTCGAAGTCGCGATCGATGTTGTAGGTCGGGATCGGGAAGGTGAACACGCGCCCCTTGGCATCGCCCTCGCACATGACTTCCAGGAAGGCCCGGTTGAGCATGTTCATCTCATCCTGGAAATCGGCGTAGCAGAAATCGGTGGTGGTGCCGCCGATGATCACCGGCTCTTCGGCCAGGGTCGAGGGGCAGACGAGGTCCATGGTGAGGTTGGTGAACGGCGTCTGGAACCCGACCCGGGTGGCGACGTTGAGGTTGAACACGAACTCCTGCAACGCCTGCTTGACCGTGGTGTAGTCGAGGTTGTCGTAGCGGATGAACGGCGCGAGATAGGTGTCGAAACTGGCGAAGGCCTGCGCGCCCGAAGCCTCGCCCTGCAGGGTGTAGAAGAAGTTGACGATCTGACCGAGTACCGCACGGAAGTGCTTGGCCGGACGTGCCTCGGCCTTGCCCGGCGCGCCCTTGAAACCGGTGACCAGCAGGTCCTTGAGGTCCCAGCCGACGCAGTAGACCGAGAGCAGGCTCAGATCGTGGATGTGCATGTCCCCCGACTTGTGCGCCTCGCGCACAGCCTTGGGGTAGATCTCGTTGAGCCAGTAGGTCTTGGTGATCTCGCTGGAGATATAGTTGTTCAGGCCCTGCAACGAGAAGGCCATGTTCGAGTTCTCGTTGACCTGCCAGTCGAGCTTCTCGAGGTAGGTGTCGATCAGTTCGGTGCCGCCGCCGCCAGCCATCTCGCGCATGCGCTCGTGCTGCTCGCGGTAGAGCACGTAGGCCCGGGCAGTGCGCTTGTAGCTCGACGCCAGCAGCACGTCCTCGACCAGGTCCTGGATCCGTTCGACCGTCGGCACGCCCTGCTTGATCACCGCCAGAGCGACCGAGAGCACCCGGGTGGTCAGGCGCTCGGCCCGCTCCCAGTCGAGTTCGCCGGTGGCAGCACCAGCCTTGGCGATGGCAGCGGTGATCTTGTCGGCGTCGAAAGCGACGAAGCGACCGTCGCGTTTCTGGATCAGGTCGAACATGGGAGGTCCTCGGGGGGGCAGATGGGGGGTGCGGTGACCGGCCTGCGTCCCGGCAGGCGGCCGGATGGCAGAAGGGGGGCGACTGTGACGATTAATGACGGACGACTATATCTGGTATTCGCCAATTCATACGCCCACCACATCTTGTGTAAAGGTCTTTTCCCAACCCTCACCTAACTGCGGTCGTCAGCATGCTTTGTTTTGCCGCCAGGCAGAGACCCAGGGCTTCGCGCTTCTCCGTTGGCCGCTGGATCGGCTCAGAAGCGCCCGCCGAACCCGACCGCGAACACCGGGCCGTGCTGGATCACGTCGAGATCGTAGGAACCGACCACCCCCCGGGTCTCCCAGGAGCCGCGCCATCCGGCAAGCAGGTCGAGATGCAGTTCCCGATGCAAGCCCAGACGCAGGCGCACATCGCCGCCGACGGTCCACCGGGCATTGTAGACCGAGCGGTCGACATCGTCCGACTCGACCACCCCGTCGAGCTCGTCGGGCAGGTCGAGCCCGAACACCCCCATGCCCAGCCGCGCCGAGCCGATCAGCCCCACCCGACGATGCGGCCGCAGGCCGAGGTGCAGAGCACCCTGGGCATCGAGCGCGAAGTGAAGCAGATCGTCGTCGGGGGCATGGGCCCAGTCGAACCCGGCATCCAGGCCCATGCCCCAGGCCACGAGATCGTCTCCCGACCACACCACCGTCTCGATCAGCAGCCGCGCCTGCGTCGGCCAGGTCCCCGCCCAGTGGAAGCTGCGACCATCGTCGAGGGTGTAGTCGATGTCGTAGTCGCGCCGGCCACAATCGAACAGCACACTGAAGTCGACCGACTCGCTCGCAGTGCAGCAGGTGATCGTCAGCAACAACGGCCAGAGCGCACGCATCCGGTCCATCAAACCCGGTTCCGCACGCAGGACAATGCATTCCTCCACGGTCTGCAGGTCACGCCGGCGCAGCCGGTTGACTTGTTCTGCGCCGGCGGATTCTCGTAGTCATGGATACCGTCCTGGCCTACGGATCGAACCTGATGCCGGCGATGTCGGTCGACGAGCTGGTCACACGTACCGTGCCGTTCTTCCACACCGTGCGCGAACGACTCGGCTGGTCGCGCCTGGGCCTCGACCTCCACCTCGACGCAGGTGTGATCACCGCCTGCCAGGGCGATCCCGACCAGGTGGACACGATCCGCCACGCACTCGATGCAGCCGGCCTCGCCGTGGTCTCGATCAACGCCTTCCCGCTCCATGGCTTCCAGACCGGAGTGGTCAAGGACCGGGCCTACGAGCCCAGCTGGCTGCGCCGCGAACGCCTCGAGCTGACCTGCGCGGCGATGGATCTGGCCGCGGTGCTGTGCGAAGGCGCGACCATCAGCGTGAGCACCAGCCCTGGGAGCTATCGCCCCTGGGGCGAACAGGCCAACGACGTCAAGGCCATCGCCGCCGGCTTCGGCCGCGCCGCAGCCCACGCCCTCCGGCTCTCGCAGCGCTGCGGCAAGCATGTAGTCCTGTGTCCCGAACCCGAACCGCGATGCACCTTGAGCACGGTGTCCGAGACCGTCCGCTTCTGGGGCTATCCCATCCCCGCCTTCGCCCGGCCGGCGGCCAGCGAAGCGCTCGGCCACGACGAGACGGCCGCGCAGATGGCCATCGCCGACCACCTCGGGCTGTGCCTCGACACCTGCCATCTGGCGGTCGAGTTCGAGGATCCGACCACCGCCCACACCCGGCTCGCCGAAGCCGGCGCGACGCCAGTCAAACTCCAGCTCAGCGCCTGCCCCGAGGTGATCGAGCCGGGGCGCGATCGTGCGGCCGTGCGCGCTCTGCGCGCGATGGCCGAGCCGTGCTTCCTCCACCAGACCACCTGGCGCACACGCGATGGCAACGTGACCCGGCTGGAGGATCTCGACGCGCTCGACCCGGCCGATCCCGCACTCGACGCGGCCGACTGCCTGCGGACGCACTTCCACATCCCGATCCACCGTCCGCCGCTCACCGCCGGCATCGGCTCGACCATCGACGGCGCGCTCGCGGCCCTGCCGGCGATGTGCGCGGCGCAACCCTGCCAACTGTGCGTCGAGACCTACACCTGGTCGGTGCTCACAGCGGACCACGAGGATCGGAGCGCGGGTGTCGCGGCCGAGCTCGCCTTCCTCGCCGAAGCCCTGTCCACCCGCTGAACCCCGCGGCGGGCGATCCTGCCTTGCCCGCCCGGCGGTGCCGACGACCATGGCACGACCATGGTGATGCCGACCCCCTTCGAACGCATGTTGCAACAGGTGCAGGAGCTGGCGACGCGCGATCCTCCGGGCGCCTTCGCCAAGCTCGATGAGCTCTACGGCAAGTCGCTGACCGACCTCGACGTGCGTCATCTCGGCGCGCTCGCGGCCCACGTCGGCGGGGCCGTACTCGGCCGCTGGGATCAGGCCATCGCCTTCGTCGAGCGCTGCCTCGAACACGACGCCCTCGAGCAGGGCGAGGAATCCGAGCGCAGCCTCCACCGCGCCCTGGCGGTACTGCATTCCTGCGCTGGCGACGAGGAACGCGCCACCGACCACATCGCCGCCGGCGTGCGCGACGAGACCGATCACGCGCGGGTGACGATCATGTGTGCCCAGACCCTGGTCGCGCAGCGCAAGTACAAGCGCGCACGCCAGTACCTGCAGCAGGCCGCGGAACTGTGCCCGGCGATCCACCCCGAACAGGACGTGGTCCAGCAGATAGCCGCCATCGCCACCAATATCGCGCGCCATGCCGAGGCCCAACTGCACGTCAGTCGCGACCTGCTGCTGGCCGCCGGCAATGCCGCCAGCGCCGCCTGCGCCCGCCTGCCCGACTGGCGCGCACGGCACAAAGCGATGTACCAGCAGGCCCGCAGCTACCTGCTCGCCGGACGTACCACCCAGGCGCTGGCGATCGTCCAGCACCTGATGGCGCTCGAGCAGGAGAAGGACGCCGGACCGGTGGAGCAGTTCTTCACCGCCAATCTGGCCTGCCGCGCCCAGCTCCAACGCGGCCAGCTCAAGGTCGCCGGCCGGGCCTACGGCGCCTGCCAGCAACTCGCCGGCCAGATCGAGGACCCGGCCGACGCTGAACGCGTCACCGCAGCGATGGAGAAGCTCACCGCCGACCTCGAACGCGACAAGGCCGAACGCGATCGGATCAAGGAAGCGGGTACGTGAAGGTCCTGCTGCTTGCAGGTCAATCCAACATGGAGGGATCCGGCCGCAGCGCAGATCTCGATCGGGCGGCCCTGCCGCGCACGGTGCGCATCTTCACCGACACCGGCTGGGTCGGCATCGACCAGCTCCGTGAGCGCTTCGGCCCCGAGATCGGCGTGGCCGAGGTCCTGGCCGAACGCGGCGAGGCCGAGCAGACCGCGTTGATCAAGCACGCCGTCGGCGGCACCTCCTCGCTGGCCTGGGAGCCGGACTGGGATCCCCGCGAAGCGGCGCGCACCGACAACGCCGACGCCGGTCCGCTCTATCGCCAGCTGCTCGATCGTGTCGGCGCTGCACGCGAACACGACCCGATCGATCCCGTCGGCGTGCTGTGGATGCAGGGCGAGTCCGACGCTCGCCACCCCGAGGTCGCACCGGCCTACGCGAACACCATGCGCCGGATCATCGACGCCTGGCGCAACGACCTCGCCCGGCCCGACCTGCCGGTGGTCATGGGGCTGGTCGATCCCCCGGCCAACGCCTTCCCCGCCGCCGAGCTCGTCCAGGCGGCGCAACGCCTGCTGGCCGAGAACGACGCCCACATCGCCCTGGTCGACACCACCGATCTGTCCAAGTGGTCCGATGCGCTGCACTACGACAGCGCCGGGGTGCGCGAGCTCGGACGCCGGCTGGCCACCGCCTGGTTCGACCTGCGTCCACGCTGAGTCAGAACCGTCCGGGCGGGGGCGGGGGCGGCGGGACCGCATCCTGCACCGGTAGCGTCGGCAGCAGCCGCAGGGCGCCGGCCAGCATCACGGCCCAGGCCGTCGGTATCCCGAAGAAGTATCCGACCACGATGAGACTGGCCATGGCCCAGTCACCGCCCATCACCTCCGGCATCCGGTGGCAGGTGGGGATGAAGAACCAGCCGTAACCAGCGGCGGCGGCGAGGGTCAGCCACCACAGACGATGGTCGATCGTGACCCGGACCAGCCAACCACCGAACGCCAGCGACATCGCGAACAGCAATTGGGCCGGCACCCAGGCGCCGAGCGAGACCAGGATCAGGTAGGCCGCCGGCGGCGCGAGCAGATCCAGCTGCGTGACCTTGAAGGCCATCCCCCCGGCGAAACAGGCGACCAGGAAGGCGAAAGCGAAGGCGAAGCAGTGGGTCAGCATGGCTGGGCGGCGCGACCGGGACGCGCGCCTACGTGGCGAGGTAGCGGCCGAGCAGGGCGCGGGTCGAGGGGTTGAAGCTCTTGATCGTATCGCCGTTCTTGCGGGTGGCGGCGATCTGTGCGACCACCTGCCTGGCGAGCACCTTGCCCAACTCCACGCCCATCTGGTCGAAACTGTTGATGTCCCAGACGAAGCCCTGGACCGCCGTGCGGTGCTCGTAGAGCGCCAGCAGCTGGCCGACCACGAAGGGCGTGCACTGCTCCAGCAGCAGACAGTTGGAGGGGCGGTTGCCGGGAAAGACCTTGTGCGCCACCAGCTGCTCGTCCACCCCGGCGGCGCGCACCTCCTCGGCGGTCCGGCCCACCGCCAGGGCGTCGGGCTGGGCGAAGAAGTTGGCCATCAACTCATCGTGATTGGCCACCGGATGCCCCGCCACCTTCATCGGCTGCTGGCTCTTGCAAAAGCCGATGAAGTCGGCCGGAACCACCCGCCCCTGATGCAGCAGCTGATAGAAGCTATGCTGGCCGTTGGTCCCCGGCTCGCCGAAGTCGACCTCGCCGGCCTCGTGCCACAGCGGACGGCCATCGATATCGACCCGCTTGCCGTTGGATTCCATGTCGACCTGCTGGATGTGCGGCGCGAGCTTGAGCAGCGCCTGGCAGTACGGCAGCAGCGCCCGCGCCGAGCGACCGAGGAAGGTGGTGTTCCACACCCCGTAGAGCCCCAGCAGCACCGGCAGGTTCCTGGCCAGCGGAGCACCAGCGAAATGGCGATCCATCGAGCGCGCGCCAGCGAGGAACTTCTCGACGTTGGCGAAACCGTATTGCAGCGCGAGCGGCAACACGCCGACCGCCGAGCACACGCTGTAGCGCCCGCCGACCCAATCCCAGAAGCCGAAGGCGTTGTCGGGATCGATGCCGAAGTCCGCGACCCCCTCCAGGTTGGTGCTCACCGCCACCATGTGGCGCGCGACCGCCTCCTTGCCCAGACGCTTGGTGATCCAGGCGCGCACGGTGCGGGCGTTGAGCATGGTCTCGGCGGTGGTGAAGGTCTTCGAGATCACCACCACCAGCGTGGTCGCGGGGTCGAGCCCGGCGAGCGCGCGATTCACGTCGATCGGATCGACGTTGGCGAGGAACCGCAGGTTGCGGCCAGTGGCGGCGCGAGCGCACCCCTTGTCGGTCCGCAGCGCCTCGTGGACGAACTCGGGGCCGAGGTAGCTGCCGCCGATGCCGATCGCGACCACGTCGGTCAGCTTCTCGCCGGTGGCGCCGGTCAGCTTGCCGTTGCGGATGCGGTCACTGAAGGACCTGATCCGCTTGAGCACCGCGTGGACCTCGGGGATCACGTTCTGGCCATCGACCGTGACCGTGCCCTGCGCATCGGCACGCAAGGCGGTATGGAGCACCGCGCGGTCCTCGGTGCGGTTGATCTTCTCGCCGCTGAACATCGCCTTGATCTTCGCCGCGAGCCCGGCCTCCTTGGCCAGCTCGAGCAACAGACGGGTGGTCTCCGGCACAGCGTTCTGGCGGCTGAAGTCGAGCACCACGCCCTCGGCTTCGACGCTCATCGCCTTGTACCGTTTGGGATCCTGCAGCAGATCGCGCAGGTGGAGCTTGCGCATCTCCTTGGCATGCGCCTTGAGTGTCTTCCAGGACGGGCTGCGGGCGAGGCTCATGGCACTATCCTCCACGTGATCGGGACGCTGGCATCCAACCGGCGGCGGGCGCACAGGTTCTCGGTCCGTAGGCACGATGCAAAGGGCAACCCGGCGTCTGCTCAAGGCCACTCAAAGCTCGGCCCCGGGGGCGCCGAGCACCAGCTCGGCATGGAAACACGGGCTCACAACATGGGTCCATCATTCGATGGACCCATGTTGTGAGCCCGTCATCCCGAGCTTTGAGCGGCCCTGGCGTCTGCCTCACCCAGCCGATGCCTGCCGGTCCGCCGATTGGCCGCGCACGCGGCGGCGAACACACTGGGCCTTCACGCTGGCGCTCGCACAGGCACCTGTCGTGCAGATCCAGGGAGAGGACATGCCGCGCCCCGATCGTAACGACCGCCCCGCCAGGCCCGGCGCGCAGAGCGGCCGCGCCGACCTGCGACGCGAGCGCCCGGGCGCAGCGCGCAAACCGGCCGCCGGCCGCAAGAGCGCAGCTGCGCGCAAGAGCGAGAGTACGCGCGCAGCCGCTGCCAGGCGCAAGAACGAGAGCGCTCGCAAGCCGGCCACGGCGAAGAAGCCCGCAGCCGCACGCGCGCCACGCAGCGCGGCCCCACCGGCGCGCGGGAAGGGCGCGAACCGCAGCCCCGATAATCCGCGGCGGGCCCAGGCGAGCGCCCGGAGCTCGCGCAGCGGCCCGAAGCCGCAGCGCGGTGCCGGCGAGACACCCAACGACCAGCCGCAGACCGACGAGGACCTGCCGCAGCGCCAGCCGCCCAAGCTGAGCACGGTGATCGGCCTGAGCGTCGGCGGCGGCATGCTGTTGATCGTGCTGTTGTACCTCGTCTTCGGCGGCACCGGGAACAGACGGCGCACCTACAGCGGCGGGATGGACAGGGAGGCCGGTGGCGGGGGCGGCGACATGCGCTCGAGCCACCCGCAAGCGCGTCCCCTGCCAGCCGGCCCTTCGCCGGAAGAGAAACGGCGCATGGCCGAGGCCGAACAACGCATCGGCGAAGCCCAGGCCCACCTGCGCGACAATCCCGACGCCTATGCCGATGCCTGGCGCATGCTCGAGATGGCCGGCCGGGTCGCGCACGACACCCCGGTGGCCGAGAAGGTCCTGACCGAGGCCGAGAAGCTCAAGCGCGCCTGGGATGCCGCCGCCCGGCGCGAGCTCGCCGCGGTCGAACGTCGTGCCGCACGGCTCGAACAGGCCGGCGCCGCCGACGCGGCGCTCGCCGCCTGGCGCGAATTCGATCGTCAACTGCTGCCGCGCGTCGAGCCCGAGGTCTACGCGCATCGTGATCGGTTGCGCGCGCAGGTCGGTACCGGCGACGCCCCGACCCTCGCCGGCACCAAGTCGGAGCTGGTCGACCTGCTGCTCGCGGGCAAGGCCGCGGCGACCCGACTGCAGGCGGCGAACCTGCGCGCCGACGGGCTGTTCCCCGACGAGAACCCCTTCTTCGCGGCCACCGTCGCGGTCGCCGAGGCGCTCGAGCGCCGCCAGCGGGTCGAACGCCGCGCGCTCAACGACCGTCTCGGCAAACCGATCACCCTGGCCACCGTCGATGGCCCGCGTCCGGGCGAGCTCGGACCGGACGACGACGAAGGCGTGCGCCTGCGTACAGACGAGGGCATGGTCAAGATCTCCTGGGACCAGATGACCGCGGAACAGGTCGCCGAACTGCGCGGCGGCTGGCAGCCCGACAGCGCGCACGATCAGATCGTGCGCGCACTCGAAGCCCTGGCCGACACCCGACCGGACGTCGCGCGCGAGGCGCTGGACGCCGCGGCCGACCATCCGCTCTGCCCGCTGCTGCGCGAGCGTCTCGACGCGCAGTGAACGCTCCCGCGGCCCCCGGCTCCGCGGCGGACATTGCCCCGCGCGCCCGCCGGACACACTCCGGCGCATGATCCGCGCCCTGGTCATCGCCGACGACTGCACCGGCGCACTCGAGGCCGCGGCGCGCTGCCGATGCAACCGGGTGCTGCTCACCGCCGATCCGGCGCCGCTGGCCGACACCAGCCTGGCGGTGGTCGACACCGACTCACGCGCGCTCGCGCCGCGCGAGGCCGCGGCGCGCATCCGCGCGGCGCTCGCCCGGTTCGACCACTCGCACCTGCAGCTGATCTACAAGAAGACCGACTCGACCCTGCGCGGCAACATCGGCGCCGAGCTCGGTGCGCTCTGCGACGCGGTGAGCGATGGCCGGGTGGTCTACCTCCCGGCCCATCCGCGCCTCGCCCGCAGCTGCATCGGCGGGGTGCTGCACGTCGACGGCGTGGCGCTCGAGCGCAGCCCGGCCAACCGCGGACCCGACGCGGTCGCCACAGGGACGATCTGCGACCGCTTCGCCGGCGCCGGTCCCGCCGCGCGCAGCAGCCCGGTGCTCCCCGACCCGCTGCCCGGCGGGGTCACCGTGCTCGACGCCGCCGACGACGCCGAGCTCGCGGCCCGCTGTCGCGAGCTCGCAGGCCTGAGCACCCATGGCCCGCTGGTCTGCGCCGGCCCGGTCGGCGCGCTCTACCACCTGCTGCCGCAGCTCGGTCTCGAACCTCCCGTGAGCACCGCCCCCGCGCCGCTGCGCGCGCCACGGCTGCTGGTCTGCGGCAGCCGCCACGCCGCCAGCCTCGATGCGGTGGCGGCGGCCCGGGACTGGCAGACGGTCCAACTGGACAGCGCCAGCGCCCGTGACGACTGCCTGCGCGCCGGCGACGCCGCGGCCGCCCTGCTCGCCGCAGGTGGCGACGTGATCCTGCGCCCCAGCGCCGAGCCGGTGCTGCCTCGCCGGCTCGATGCCGTACGTATCGCACGCTATCTCGCCCGCGCCGCGATCCGCGCCATCGGCAAGGGCCGTGCCGGCGGCGTGCTCGCCTTCGGCGGGGATACCAACCGCGCGCTGCTGCTCGCCGCCCGCCAGACGACCTGGCAGATCGCCGGCACGATCGCCGACGGCCTGCCCTGGGGCCTGCTCGAACGCCACGGCATCCCGCTGGTGAGCAAGAGCGGCGGCTACGATCCCGGGGACCTGCTCGCCGATCCCTTCTGAGCCCGGCTGCGATCGGGATGCAAACCCGGCCGCCCGCCGGCACAAGGAGGGTGAGGCCCGATCATGACGACGGCCGGGAGCTGGCACGATCGATGGCGGATGGCATCCTCGGTACGGGCATGGATGACGACGCGCAACGGTACGACGATCTCGCGCTGCGGGCCGCAGGCGGCGATCGTGCGGCCTTCCGCGAACTGGTGCTCGCGGTCCACGACGATTTGCGGGCCTGGATCGGCTGGCGGGTCGGTGCGCCGGAGATGATCGAAGATGTGCTCCAGGAGACGCTCATCGCAGCCCATCGCAGCCTCGACACCTACCGGCCGCAGGGCAGCTTCCGTGCCTGGCTGCGCGGCATCGCCCGTAACCGCTGCCTGATGGCCCTGCGCGAGCGCCGCCGCCAGCTTTCGCGCGAGCAGACCGGCTTCGAACTCGCCTTCCTCGATCAGGCCATGGCCGACTGCGACAGCGCCGATGACCAGACCGAGGCCTGGCGGCTCTCCGCGCTGCGCGCCTGCCTGCACCAGCTGCCCGGTCACGCGCTGCAACTGATCGAAGCCCGCTACTGGCGCAGCGAACCGCTCACCTCCCTGGTCCAGCGCCTGGGGCAGCCGAAGGGCACCATCGCCGCCAGACTGCACCGCATCAGAAAGCGCCTGCTCGCCTGCATCGAGGCCAAGGAGCCGGCAGCATGAGCGACGACACGCTCGCACTCGCACTCGAAGCCTGGGCCGATCAACGCGCCTCGAGCGAACAACGCGCGCTGATCGATCGCGCCTGGCGCGAGGAGCCCGCGCTGCTCGAGGACCTGCGGCTGCTCATCGCGCTGCGCGGCCACGTTCCGGATCGTGCGCAGGCCACCTGGCGAGCGCTCGAACCGGCGCTGCGCGCCAGCAGCGCGAGCCAGGGCCGGCGCACCATCCGCCGGGTCGAGCGGCGACTCGATCGCCCGCGCCGGCTCCGGTGGCTGGCACTGGCCGCCATCGCACTGCTCACGAGCACCCTGGCACTACTGTGGTATGCCGCCGATGACGCAGCGGCCCCGCGACCGGTCATCGCCGCCGTCCGTGGCTCCGGCCGGCTGGGCGATGCTCCGCTGCCCGACCCGGGCAGCGTCTGGCCGCAGGGCGCGACCCTGACCTGCGATCCAGGCACCGAGGTGGTGGTCGCGCTCGCCGATGGCAGCCGGCTGCGGCTGCTCGGCGCCCGGGCCACCCGGCCGGCGCGCGGCGCGGAACTGCTACGACTCGAACGCGGCCTGCTGCACGCCAGCATCACGCCGCGGCAGGGCAACGATCCCTGCGCGGTCGGCACCCCCCACGGTCGCGCCGAGGTGCTCGGCACGGCCTTCGCCCTGCGCGCCGCCGATGCCCACAGCGAGCTCAGCGTCTATCACGGCGCGGTGGCGCTTCGGCCGCATGACCGGGCCACGGCCCAGACCCTGACCACGGGCCAACGCGCGCGATGTACCGCCAGCACGGTGAGCCCGGAAGCGCCGCTGCCGCCGCTCGACCCCCGCTTCGGCGGGCAGTTCACCCAGACCGCGGCCGAGCACTACGCCAGCGGCGCCTGGCTGCTCGATCCGGCCACGGCCGACACCGGCCTGGTCGCGCTGGAGGCGGCCGGTGGTGCCGAGCTCGCCGATCGCGTAGGCGCAAACAGCGCGGACATCGCCGTCAACCCCGCTGATGCCATGCGCATCCGCCCGGATGCGCGCGGCATCGCCAGCGCGCGGCTGGTGGTCGACCCAGAGGATCACCGGCGCATCCAGCTGCGCTGCCGCTTCCGGCTCGAACGCCGCCGCGCCGATGCCGACTACCGTGTGCTCGCCGGACCGGAACACCTCCCGGAACCCCTGCCGCCCGGGCTGCACCCGATCGATCGCGAGTGGGCCATCGACGACGAGGACTGGCACGCCCTGACCATCGACCTGCTGCAGGTCGGCCGCACCGCAGGCGGGATCCCGCTGCGCGAGACCCTGATCCGACTCGACGACCGCATCATGCTCCGGGCCTGGACACACAGCCTCGGTGCGGTGCTCGACCTGCGCAGCCGCGGCAACCCGCTGCTGATCGCCCACACCGTGGTCGCCGTTGCGAAGTGACCCGACGCGCACTCAGCGCAGGCCGACCGCGGCGCGCACCCGCGCCATGGTCTGCTCGGCGACCTCGGCCGCCGCCGCCGCCCCGCGCCGCAGGACCGCGTCGACGTGACCCGGATCGGCGGCCAGCGCCTGGCGCCGCTCGCGGGCCGGCGCGAAATGCTCCCAGACCAGTTCGAACAGCGCCTGCTTGGCGTGGCCGTAACCCATTCCGCCGGCACGGTAGCGCGCGGCGAGGTCGGTGGTGCGTTCGTCCTCCGCCCCTGCGATGGCGCGATAGATGGCGAAAACCGGGCAGCCGCTCGGGTCCTTCGGCTCCTCGAGCGGCGTGGAGTCGGTCTTGATCTTCATGATCTGCTTGCGCAGCGGCTTCTCGTCGAGGAAGGGGTCGATGGTGTTGCCGTAGCTCTTGGACATCTTCTGGCCGTCGATGCCCGGCAGCACGTCCGCGCCGCTGGCGAGCCGGTAGTCGGGCAACACCAGCACCGGCCGGTCCTCGGATCCGAAACGATGGTTGATCTTCTGCGCCAGATCGCGGGTGATCTCGATGTGCTGGACCTGATCCTTGCCCACCGGCACCAGCTCGGCGTCGACGATGAGGATGTCGGCCGCCTGGAGCACCGGGTAGGTGTACAGGCCGATACTCGGTGCCAGACCCTTGGCGACCTTGTCCTTGTAGCTCACCGCCTTGTCCATCAGGTACTTGGGACAGCAACAGCCGAGGATCCACGCCAGCTCGGTCACCTGCGGCAGATCCTGCTGGAGATAGAGGTTGGTCTGCTCCGGGTCGAGACCGAAGGCGAGGGAGTCGATCACCACCTGCCGCTGCGCCGCGCGCAAGGCCGCGGGATCCTCCACGCTGGTCAGTGCGTGATAGCTGGCCACGAATATGAACATCTCGTGATCGACCTGCATGTCGACGAACTGACGGATGGCACCGCAGTAATTACCGAGATGGAGCTGGCCGCTGGGCTGGATACCGGAGAGGATGCGTGGCATGGCGCGCGGAGCATAGGAACGGGCCCGCGCCGGGCAAGGCAGGCGGCACACGACGCCAGGGCGACTCAAAGCTCGTCCCGGGAGCGCCGATCACCAGGTCGGCATGCCTTGCCTCGCCTCCACCTGCGTCCAACCGCCCGGCCATCGTTGGCGCTTGGGCCATGGTGACGCAGGTGGAGGCGAGGCATGGCCCCATTTGCGAGCTTTGAGTCGCCCTGCACACGGCGCGGGCTCGCCGGTGGCGCTGTCGGATCGCCGGCCACAATCGACGGGCCTCACCACGCGATTCGCGGGAGCCGACCATGGGCAAGCCTTCCACCGACCGCACCGAGGTGCTCCACAGCGGCGCCCATCTCGATTTCTGTCGCCGCGGTCGCTGGGAGTTCGTCCGCCGCGGCGCGGTGGATGAAGTGGTCGGCGTCATCGCCGTAACCCCGGCGGGCGAACTCCTGCTCGTCGAGCAGCACCGCCCACCGCTCGGAGAGAACGGCATGCGGGTGATCGAACTGCCGGCCGGGCTGGTCGGCGACGATGGCAGCCCCGAGGAGATGCTCACCGCCGCGCGACGCGAACTGCGCGAGGAGACCGGGTACCACGCCGGCCGCTTCGAACTGCTGACCAGCGGGCCGAGCAGCCCCGGCCTCAGCTCGGAGGTCATCGGCCTGGCCCTGGCCCACGACCTCGAACGCCGCGACACCGGCGGCGGCGTCGATGGCGAGGACATCACCGTCCATCACGTTCCACTGGACCGGGCCGCGACCTGGCTCGCCGAACGCCAGGCCGACGGGGTGACGATCGATGTGAAGGTCTGGGCCGGCCTGTATTTCGCCCTGCGGTGAGCGGATTCCTGCCGACGGCCGGAGGCCGTCGGCCTCAGTGCGCCACCACCGCCAGGACCCGGTCGATCTCGGCCTCGCTGTTGTAGGCGTGCGGCGCGAGACGCAGCCAGGCGGTGTCGGTGTGGTCGTTGCGCGCGCTGGCGATGATGCCGTGCGCGCGCAAACGCGTGACCACCGTCTGCGGATCGTGTACGGGATGACGGCAGGTGAGAATGCCGCTACGCCACTCGTGCTCGGGGCCGTCGGTCGGAGGATCCGCGAGCATCGGCTGCCAGCCGGCCTCGCGCAGGCCACGCTCCAGACGGGCGCGCAATTGCAGGATGCGTTCGGCGATACGATCGATGCCAGCATCGAGCAGGAGTTCGATCGCCGCGCGCATGGCGAGGATCCCGGGCACGTTGGGCGTACCCCCTTCGAAGCGACGGGCCCCCGGCAGCAGTGCGACCTGATCGCAGGCGCGCAGTTCCGGTGCCACCGCGCTACCCACGCCCACCGCCACCGGCCGGATGCGTTCGCACAGCTCGGGGCGGACAAAGGTGATGCCGGCGCCGCTGGGGCCGAGCAGCCATTTGTGCGCATCGGCCGCAGCGCAATCGACCGCCGCACCGGGGAAGGGGAAGGCACCGAGGGTCTGGATCGCATCGACACAGAACAGGATCCCCGCCGCGCGCAAGCGCTCGCCGATCCCGGCGATGTCGGGGCGGTAGCCGGAGAGGTAGTGGCACGAGGGCAGCGCCACCAGGCGGGTGCACGGACCGAGTACCGCGGCGACCGATTCCCAGGTGATGCACCCGAGCGGGCGTGGCCGGATCCGGCGCACCACCACCCCGCGCTGCGCGAGCATCAGCCAGGGGTAGACGTTGGCCGGGTAGTCATCGCCACAGCAGACGACCTCGTCACCCGGATGCCAGTCGAGTCCGTTGGCGATCAACCCCAGGCCGTAGGTGGTCGGGCCGAGCAGGGCGATGCCCTGCGCCTCGACCGCGAGCAGACGCGCGGCGACGCCCCGGGTGGCCATGGCCTGACGGTAGCGCTCCGCGTCGCCCTGATCGCCGGCGCTGCAGGCACTGGCGTACTCGTGCAGCGCCTCCGCGGCCGGGCCGCAGAGCGGAGCCACGGCGCAGTGCGCGAGGTGGATGTGCTCGGCGAGGATGGGGAACAACGCACGGCGGCGTGCCGGATCGGCGTCAGCGAACATGGCCCCATGCTCGGGCGCGCGCGCGCGGCACAAGCCGCGCCCGTGGCGGCTCAGCCGTCGGCTTCGGGCACCGTCGGCTTGGCCAGGGTGATCTCGGTGTCCCAGTCGATCGCCGTGCTCACATGCCAGAGCTTGAGCCACCCGCTGCCGCCGTAGGGCGATTCGATCGCCACCAGGCCACCGAAGCTCGGGGAGTAGTACTCGTACTGGCTGTCGCTCTGGTTGTGGATCTTGAGGCAATCGCTGTAGGTGGTGCCGCCAGCGTAGGGCACGGTGATGCTGACGTCCGTCGCAACCAGCTTGTAGTGATAGGTCTCCTCCGGCGGCACGCCGAGCTCGATCGTCTCGAAGGTGGCATCGAGCGCCATCGGCCCGGGGATGATCGCCATCGGATCGGTGAAGGTGGTCCAGGTGGCGTCCTGGCCGCTACCGACGTTGTACAGCCCCCCGTTGGTCGCCAACGCGTGACCGAGCACCGGACCGGTAGGGACCCAGACCGGATCGCCGACGCCCTCGGTGACAGTGTAGAGCTGCGAGAACAGGAGGGTCTCGCCGCCGAAGCCGGGTTCTTGATGATAGCCGTAGCTCCAGGCGCGCGATGCGGCGATGGTCTCGGTGGTACCATCGGCGGCGAAACCCTTGAACACCCGGGTCTCGCCGTCCGCCGGGGCGAAATCGAGCCACTGGTAGGTCTGGAGCCCGGAATGGGATCCCGCAGCGGCCGCGATGACGACATCGCCGAAGGTGGTCGAACTCGGTGGGATCAGGCTGCTGCCGCTCGAGCCGCCATCGTCGCTGCTGCCACCGCAGCCGATCAGGGCAAGGATCAGTGTCGTGACGCCGAGAGATCGCATGAGCATGGTGGATTCCTCTATACGTACGGGTTGTGCAAGATCATAGAGGAACGCGGCTCCGGGCTCAAGCGCGAGTCACCAGGAACACCCAGGGCCGCTCAAAGCTCGCCCCGGGAGCACCGATCGCCAGGTCGGCATGCCTTGCGTCGCCTCCACCTGCGTCCAACCGCCCGGCTCGCTTTGGTGCTTGAGCCATAGCGCAGGCTCCGCCCGCAGCCCAAGGGCTCATCATAGCGGTCGCAGCCTGCGCTGCTCTTTGTTCGCAGGGGCTCTTCTTCCTGCTGCGCAGGGCCGCCCTGCAGGAACACCATGACGCGCGTACCCGGCAGCGACATCCATGCGGGGCGCGGTCGCTGCACCGGCGGATCAGCTCTCGTACTGATTGATCGACGAAGTCGGCGGCTTGACCGTCTTCGGCATGGGGATGGTCATGCTCACAGCCTGGCCGACGGAGTTGCAGATGTGGATCGCGCTCATCTCAGGCACTTCCCACACCATGCGATCCTTGCCGCTGCCGCCGATGGCGTAGATCACCACGCTGTCGGTGCGCTGGATGATCATCGACGCGTTGGCCGGGATGATCACCCGATTGCCGGTCTTGCCCGAACGGAATGCCAGGTATTCCATCTCGCCCTCCTCGGCCGGGCCGCCGATCACGCCCGGGATGCTTGTTCCAGTCTGCGCAGCGGGCACCCGGACAAAGCCCCGGCCACCGCGAGCGCCCGGCGTATGTCACCCAGTCACGGCTTGGCCCGGGCGGGCCCGACGGCAATCTGAGCAACGTGCAGGCCACAACCGACCTTTCGCGCTACAACAGCTTCCGTCTGCCGGCCCGGGCACGCCACGTATGGTTCCCCCGCAGCGAAGCCGAGGTCCTCGCCGCGCTGCACGCGCCCGGCCCCGCGCGCCGCGTCGTGCTCGGCGGCGGCAGCAACGTGGTGCTCACCCGCAACGAGTACACCGATATCGGCTTCATCGTCCTGGAACACCATCTCGATGCCCTGCGCATCAGCGGGCGGCAGTTGATCGCCAGCGCCGGCACCAGCCTGCGTGCGGTATGCGAATGTGCCGCCGCCCATGCCCTGGGCGACCTCGCGCCGCTCTATGGCATTCCCGGTTCGATCGGCGGGGCGGCCTACATGAATGCCGGCGCCTACGGCGGCGAGCTCTACCGTTGGGTGGCGCGGGTACGCAGCGTGGAACGAAGCACCGGCCGGATCATGGAACGCCGCCGCGCAGAGATCCCCCACGGCTATCGCCACACCCTCTACCAGGGTCACGACGAGATCATCACCGAGGTGACGCTCGAACTCGACGAGGATCCGGACCCGGCCGCGACCCGGGAGCGCATGGACGCGCTCTGGGCCCGGCGACTCGCGCGCCAGCCCCTGGACCTGCCCAATGCCGGCAGCGTGTTCCGCCGGCCGGCGAGCGATGTCTACGTCGGCCCGATGATCGAACGGCTGGGCCTCAAAGGCCATCGCATCGGCGGAGCCCAGGTGAGCGAACGGCACGCCGGGTTCATCGTCAACGCCGGCGGCGCCACCGGCGCGGACGTGGTCGCCTTGACCGAATATATCCGTCGACGTGTGCGCGAAGCCTACGGGCACGATCTCCAGCGCGAGCAGGTGTGGATCTGAATCGCGCTACGCATGAGGCTTCCCTCACAGGGGGCGCTGCCCCCTCGCGGCTTCGCCGCACTCCGGCTTCCTCGCTGTCGCTCGTCGCGCTCCACCGGCCGCAGGCCCCACTGGGGCCTGCTATCGCTTCGCGATGCCGGCTCCGCCCCCCTCGCGCCTCTGTCGTCACTCGCCAGCTGCGCTGGCGTTTTCGGCGGCTCTGCGGGCCATTTTCGCCGAAAACCGTTCCTCGGTCGGCCGACCCGCTATTCGCGTTTGTGCCGTGCGAGCGCTTCACTGCGAGCTTTGAGGGCCTGGTCACGCATGACCACGGCGGAGCAACGAAGCCAGCTCAGCGCGCAGGGCACGGCGATCGAAGGGCTTCTGGAGGAACCCGCCGGCTCCGGCTGCGAGCAGCGCCTCGACGTTCTCTCCCCGGGGATAGCCAGACACGAGCAGGATGCGGGCCGCGGGATCTATCGCCAGCAGCTCGGGCAAGGTCGCGGCGCCGTCCTTGACCGGCATGACCAGGTCGAGCAGCACCAGATCGATCTGGTCGTGCTCCGCGGCGAACAGCTGCACCGCCACGGCGCCGTTCTCGGCTTCGCTGCACCGGCAGCCCTGGTGCTCGAGCATCGCTCGGGTCATCCGTCGCACCACCGGTTCGTCGTCGATCAGCAAGGCGTGCCTGCCGTGCAGATCCAGCCCGCCGGTGGGTGGCCGCTCCTCCTGCACCGTTGCGTTCTCGCTGTGCTGTGGCAGCAGGATGCGGATCGTGGTCCCCACCCCCGGCGCGCTGTCGATGCGCAGCTCCCCACCGTGCTCGCAGACGATGCCCTGGACCGCGGAGAGCCCCAGGCCGGTCCCTTTGCCCGGCTGCTTGGTGGTGAAGAAGGGCTCGCAGGCATGGACCAGCACCTCCGGAGCCATGCCCTGCCCCTCATCGCGGACGCTGACCTCGACATAGGCGCCGGGCGGCAGGTGCTGGCCGCAGAAACCGCAGGTGCTACCGGCCCAGGTGCGCTGGTGGGTGGCGAAGACCAACGCGCCGCCATCGGGCATGGCATCGCTGGCGTTGAGCCCGAGGTTGAGGAATACGCTCTGCAACTGCGCGCGATCGCCGCGCACGGTCACGGCCCCGGCGTTGAGATCGGTGGCGATCGCGATCCGGCGATCGATGCTGCGCTCGAGGATCGCCACCGCATCGCCGACCGCGGCGTTGAGATCGACCACGCTGCTGCGCGTGGGCCCCTTGCGGCTGTAGGCGAGCAGTTTGCGGGTCAGCTCGCCCGCTCGCCGCGCGGCCTCGGCGATCATCTGGGCGTGGGCGTGCCCCGGCGACTGCGCATCGAGCGTGTGCTCCAGCAGGTCCGCGGCACCGAGGATCCCACCGAGCATGTTGTTGAAATCGTGCGCGATCCCGCCGGCGAGCAGGCCGATGGCGTCGAGTCGTTCGCTGCGACGCAGGCGCTCGGCCAGGCTCCGCTCCTCGCTCACGTCACGACAGACCATCACCACACCGGTCACCGTTCCGGCCTGATCGCGGATCGGCGCCGCGGTGTCGGCCACCGGCGTCTCCCTGCCGGTGCGGGAGATCAGCACCGTGTCCAGCTTCGCCGTGGCCTCCTGCTCACCAGCGATGATCCGGCCGATCAGCTCCTGGCGCCGTTGCGGCGGATCGCCCTCCTCGAGATGGAGCACCGCCTCGAGCGTCATGCCGCGGGCTTCGGATTCGGACCAGCCGGTCAGCCGCTCGGCTATGGGGTTCATCCGCTCGATGCGGCCGTCTGCGTCGGTGGCGATCACCGCGTCGCCGAGGCTGTCGAGGATCGCATTCAGCCGGCGCTCGCTGCCGGCCACCGCGCGCTCCATGCGTTTGCGCTCGCTGATGTCGAGGAAGGCACCGACGACCCCGGCGACCGCACCGCTGGCATCGCGGAACACGTCCTTGGTGAACACCACCTCGTGGCTGCGACCGGAGCGATCGGTGACGGTGCTCTCGTAGCGCTGGTGCCCGGCATCACGCAGCAGCGCACGATCGTGCTGCTCGTACACCCCCGCCTCCTGGCCCGGCCACAGCTCGTGGACCGTCTTGCCCACCAGCTCACTGCTCGTGACCCCCATGACCGCGGTGAAGGCGGGGTTGCAGCCGAGGTAGCGCCCTGAGTTGTCCTTGAAGAACACCGGGGTGGGGATCGCCGCCAACAGGGTGCGATTGAATTCGAGGCTGCGGCTGAGCTCGGCGTTGGCCTCGCGCACCCGGGCCTCGGCCTGGCGTCGGGTCTGCCGTGCACGCAGCAGGCCGACGATGATCGCGAACTGGACCACAGCCAGCGCCAGACCGAAGACCAGCCAGCGCCACAAGCGTTCCCACATGGTTGGCACCGGGACCTCGATGATGCGCGAACCGGGCGGCAGCAACGCGGGGTCGATGCCGAACCGGGTCAGCTGGCGGTGGTCGAAGGCGTGGCGGGTCGGGCTCAGCGCGATCACCGGCACCGCCGCCGCGTCCTCGCCAGCGAGCACGCGGCGGGTCAGGCGACTGGCAACCTGGCCCTGGTCCTCGCCGTCGGTCAACACGCCGCCGACGATGCCGTGACCGAGGTAGAACCCCCATACCCCGTAGAGCGGCCGTGCGCTCGCCGCGCTGAGCACGCGCGCCGCCTCACGATAGCCGAGGTAGCGCCCGGCGGCGTCGCGGTTGAAGCTCATCAGCAAAACGGCGCTGCGCGGGCCGAGTGCGGCCAGCTCCTGGCATACGTGCTCCAGGCTGTCGTCGCTGCGATGCCCGATCCAACGGACGCTCAGCTGCCCATCATGCTCCGCGACCACCGGGGCGATCGTGCGTCGATTGGCCCGACCGGTGGTGGTGTCGTCGTTGACGATCACCACCTCCGACAACTCCGGGTGCAGGCGCTGCATCAGCGTCAGCGTACCGCCGACATCCCAGGCCTCGATCACGCCGGTCAACGCCGGGATCTGCGCGAAGCGTTCGGGATCGTAATGATTGACGCCGCAGAACACGAGCGGCACATCGCGCAGCAGCTCGCGTCGCAGCAGCAGCGCGAGCTCGAAGGCATTGTCGTCGACACTCAGACAGCAGTCGATAGGCTCGTCGGCGTACTTCCCGCGCAGCATGGCCAGCAGCCGTGCGCGATGCCCCGGATCGGGATGGCGCTTGGTGTCCAGGAACTCGACCAACAGCTCGGTCGGCTCTGGCGACATCGCGCCGAGCCCGGCATCGATCCCGCGCTGCACCGCGTCGGCCCAGGCCATGGTCGGATGGTAGGACTGTAGCACCAGCACCCGCGGCTGCGGCCGCTGTTCGGCACCGATCGCGGAGGCGCCCAGCGCCACCAGCACCGCGCAGGCCAGCAGCGGCAACCATCGTGCACATCGCGGTTCCGAACGCATCCGGGCGAGCGTACCCGCAGGCCCCCGCGAACAAGCGCATAGCGCCTCGTCGCCCTGACCCCCTGTATCCATGCCGAGCTGGTGCTCGGCGCTCCCGGGGGCCGGGCTTTGCGCGGCCCTGCTCGTCGCGCATCGTGCGCATCTGGCGCTCGCGAGCGACGAGCTCAGTCGCCCGGTTCGCTCCTGTCAGCGGCGAGGCGCTGACAGCCGCGTTGCCACAGGCGACCGAGGTCTTCGAGGATGACGTAGAGCGCCGGGACCAGCAACAGGGTGATCGTGGTGGCGAACAGCACGCCGAAGGCGAGCGAGATGGCCATGGGAATGAGAAAGCGGGCCTGCAGGCTGGTCTCGGCCATCAACGGCAACAGGCCGAAAAAGGTGGTCAGGGTCGTCAGCAGGATCGGGCGGAAGCGCTGGCGTCCACCGGCGACCAGGGCCTGATGCAGCGCCATGCCCTCACGCTCACGGTTGTAGTTGATCGCGTCGACCAGCACCAGGGCGTCGTTCACCACCACCCCGGCAAGAGCGACGATGCCGAACATGCTCAGCATCGAGAGATCGAACCCGAGCAGGATGTGGCCGATCAGGGCGCCGACCATGCCGAAGGGGATCGCGCTCATCACCAGCAGGGGCTGGAAGTAGTGCTTGAAGGCCACCGCCATCAGTGCGTACATCGCGATCAACGCAACGATGAAGCCGCGGCGCAGTTCGGCCATTGCGCGACTGTTGTCGCGGGTGCCGCCTTCGAAGCGCATGCCGACCTCGGGAAAGCGGACGCCGATGGCATGGAAGATCTCGTCCTCGATCTTCTTCTGGATATCGTTGCTGTCGGCGATGGCGGGGTCGACCTCGCAGGAGACCTCGACCACCCGACGCCGGTCCTTGCGCTGGATGGTGGGATAGCCGACCCCGCGTTCGACCGCGGCCACGGCGTTGAAGGGCACCGCCGACCCGGTGTCGGTGCGGATGCGCATCTCGTCGAGCATCGAGAGATCGTTGCGCGTGGCCTCGGGATAGCGGACCATGATCTTGAGTTCCTCGCGTCCGCGCAGCACCCGCTGGGCCTCGGCGCCGTAGAAGGCCTGGCGCACCTGTCGCGCGAGATCGGCCAATCGCAGGCCCAGTGCCGCCGCGCTCGGCTTGAGCGCGAGCACCAGCTCCTCTTTGCCCTCGCTGTAGGTGTCGAGGATGTTGTAGACGCCGTCGTAGGCATCGAGTTCCTGCTTGAACAGATCAGCTGCGGCTTCGAGCGCGGCCATGTCGGTACCGCTGAACTGCACGGTGATATCCGCCCCACGCCCACCGAGTTCCGCACGGTACTCGATGCTCTTGACTCCCGGGACCTCGCCGACGCGTTCGCGCCAGCGCCGCAGGATCTCGGGCGCCTCGATCGCACGCTGGGTGATGTTTTCCAGATCGAGGCGCAGCCGGCCGGAGGTGGCGCTCTCCAGTCGCATCTCCAGGGGCCCGAGCAATGGCGCAGGATGATCCCGGTCGATCTGTTCGCGCAATTCCTCGACCCCTTCCTGCAATCGCTGCATCACCCCCCAGGTCACCTCCTTGTTGGTACCGGCGGGCATCTCGACCGCGACGTTGATCCATTCGGCCGGGATCCGCGGAAAACCGGTCTGGCGGATGTGACCGCCCTTGACGTAGCCCACGGCCACCACCAGGGCGCTGATGAACAGGGCCAGGGTGAAGTAACGCCATTTCAGACCGAGGGCCAGGAGCGGGGTGTAGATCCGGTCGAGGAACCAGGCCAGGGCCCGGGATACGCCGGCCTGGACCGCTTCGACCGGTCGGAGCCAGGAGGCGGAACGACCCGCGCGCGGCTGGTGCGAGAGATGCGCCGGCAGCACCAGCAGACACTCGACCAGCGAGAAGGCGAGGCAGCTCATGACCACGATCGGTATCACCCGCCAGAACTTGCCCATCCACCCCGAGATGCCCAGCATCGGCGCGAAGGCGATGATCGAGGTGAGCACGGCGAAGATCACCGGGCTGGCCACCCGCAACGAACCGCGGACCGCAGCCTCGTCACCGCGCAGGCCCCGCTCCTGGTGCGCGTGGACGCTCTCGCCGACCACGATCGCGTCATCGACCACGATGCCCAGCACCAGGATGAAGCTGAACATGGAGAGCATGTTGATCGACCCACCGAGCTGGGGGATGAGCCAGAAGGCGCCGAGGAAGCTCATCGGAATGCCGAGGCTGACCCAGAAGGCGAGGCCGAGACGGAGGAACAGGCCCAGCAACAGGAAGACCAGGATCAGGCCCATCACCGCGTTGCGCTTGAGCGTATCCATGCGATCGCGGAATACCTCGCTGCGATCGCTGGCGACGGTGAAGGACACGTTCGCCGGCAAGCGCGACGGGGCGATCTCATCGGCGTAGGCGTGCACCGTCCGCGCCACGTCGAGCAGGTCCTGGTTGCCGACGCGGTAGATATACAGGAACAGCGCCGGCTCGCCGCCGTACATCGCGCGCTTGTCCTGATCGGCGAGGGTATCGTGCACGCTGGCCACATCGCCGACGCGCAGCACCGTACCGTCGGGATCGGTGCGCAGGATCAGCGCCTCGACCTGTTCACCGGTGTAGGCCTGACCCTTGGTGCGCAGCAGGATCTCGCCACTGGTGCGCTTGATCGCTCCGGCCGGCAGATCGAGCGAGGAGAGACGGATGGCCCGGACCAGCTCGTCGAAAGTGAGCGCGTAGCGCCGCAAGGTCGGCTCGTCGACCTCGACAGCGATCTCGTAGTCCCGCGCGCCGATCAGGTCGATCTGGGTGATGGCATCGTAGCGCAGCAGGTCGTCGCGCACGCGCTCGCCCAACGCGCGCAATTCGGTTTCGGGCACCGGCCCGGCGACGGTGGCCACCAGCACCTGGCGCTTGATCACCGGCGCATCGACGATCGGTTCCTCGGCGTCGTCGGGGAAGGTGGTGATCGCATCCACCCGCGCTTTGACATCGATGAGCATGTCGTCGACGTCGGTGCCCTCTTCGACCTCGATGCGCACCGTGCCCACGCTCTCGGCGGCGGTGGATTCGATGGTCTTGATCCCCGGCAGGTCGGCCACCGCCTCCTCGACCCGGGTGACCACCCCGTCCTCGACCTCGACCGGGGAGGCGCCGGGATAGGGCACGGCCACGGTGACCATGTCGATCGCGGTCGACGGCATGAACTCGCGTTTGATCTGGAACAGGCTCATGGTGCCGGCGACCAGCACGCTGACCATGAGCAGATTGGCCGCGACGTGATTGCGGGCGAACCAGGCGATGATGCCGTTCATCGCGCGGGGTCCTCAGCGCTGACCGACGCTTCGGCTCCGGCTTCCGCGTCCTGCGCGCGCGCGGAAGCCGCCTGCGCGCCCGCCGCCGGTCCGGTCTCCGGTTCGACCACGCCCTTGACCGGCATCCCCGCGTGCATTCCCGGAATGCGCTGCGCAAGCAAAGCGGTACCAGGCGGCAGATCGATGCTGATCCACACCCGGCCCGGTTCGCGCCGCAGCACGCGCACCGGATGCGGCGCGATGGTCCCGTTGGCATGGGGCTGGGCTGGGCGCGATGGCTTGTCGGTCTCCTCCGCCGCCGCAGCGGGCGCTCGCTGCGCGTCGGCTTCGTCTTCGGTCGCCGCGTCGGGCACTCCGGGAGTGAAAACCCACACCATGTCATCGCGCTGGACCACGCCAGCCGGGACCCCGGCCACCGCGGGGTGGCTGCGACCGGCGATGTGCACCGCGACGAAGCGGCCGACCAGCAGCGGGTCGTCTTCCCTACGATGGGGCACGCGGACGATCGCGTGGAGCATGCGGTTGCGGGGATCGAGGCGGGCGGCGGTGCGCACCACCGATCCCTGCCAGGGCCCGCCGGCACCGTCGAGGGCGCGGACCTCGACCGGAACCGGGGTCTCCACCGGTCGCCCATCGAGCGGTAGATCGAGATGGCGGCGATCGGAGTGCGAAAGCGGCACCCGGACCTCGACCGCGTCGACGCTCTGCAGCTGCGCCAGCCGCGCGCCGGGACCGACCCACTGGCCGAGGTCGACCGCCTTGTCGACCACCCGCGCCTCGTAGGGCGCGGCGATGGTGCAGCGTTCGACGTTGCGCTGGGCACGGTGCACCGCGGCTTCGGCCGCGTGCATCGCGGACTCGGCCGCCGCCAGCTGCGGCTGCCGCAGGACCAGTTCGCCCGGCTCGCCCTCGCCGACCATCCCCCACTCGCGCCGGGCCCGCTCGACCCGGGCGCGCTCCTCGGCCAACAAGCGCCGCCGTTCGCTCAGAGCGGCCTCGGCCTCGGCCAGCGCCGCGCGGTAGTCGGTGCAATCGATCCGCACCAGAACCTCGTCGGCGTCGACGCGCGCGCCGGCTACCAGCTGCGGCGCGACCTCGGTGATGCGACCGCTGATCTCGGCCGTGAGCTGACTCTCGGCGCGCGGCACCACCTCGCCCTGCGCGAGCACATCGATGCGCTCTTGCGCGGGGTGCACGGTGATCAGCGGGACCACCGGCACGTAGCGCTGTGGCGGTCGCTTGGGCGGCTCCTCGCGCATTGCGATCGCCAACCAGGCGAGACCCCCTCCCGCAGCGAGGACCACCACGACGAACAACACCTGCATGGAGTTCACGGCGTTTCCTTCTTCGTTCGAGGCGGCGGCAGGGCCGGGCCGCCCAGGGCGAGATGGAGGGCGATGCGGTTGTCGACCACCGCCCGCTGCATGGCGGCCGCGCCCGAGCGTGCGCCGAGCACGTTGCGCGCGGTGCGCAACAGATCGAGCACGTCCGTCTGTCCATCATCGTACTGCTCGCGCAGCAATTGGACCGCGCGTTCGAGCTGCGCGAGCGAGGCCAGCAGCGCATCGCGGCGCTCGCGCAACAACGAGCGCAGGGCCAGCGCCTCCTCGACCTCCTTGAACGCCTGGAGCGCGCTCTGGCGGAACTGCTGTAGCGCGGCGTCGGCGTCGGCCTGGCGCTGCCGCACCACCGCGCGTCGTCGGCCGCCATCGAGCAGCGGGGCGGTGAGGTTGCCGATCAGGTTCCACACCGCGTTGGCCGGGTCGAGCAGATCGCCGAGGTCGTCGCTGCGTCGGCCGCCAGCTGCGGTCAGGCTCAGCCGGGGGAAGAGATCGGCGTGCGCACCGCTGGTATCGGCATTGGCGGCCAACAGCCGCTCGGCCGCGGCCCGCAGGTCGGGCCGGCGCAACAGCAGCTGTACCGGCAGCCCGGCGGCGATCGGCGTCTGGATCTGCGGCAGCTGACGCGGTGTCTCGACCAGCCCGGCGGGATAGCGCCCGAGCAGGATCTCCAGCGCCCGCATCGAGGACGCCAGCGTGCCGCGCCACCGGGCGAGGTCGGCCCGGGCCTGCTCCACCTCGGCCGCGATCAGGGTCACATCTGCCGCACGGACCTCGCCATCGCGGTAGCGCGCACGTACCAGCTCGGCGGTGGTGGCGATGTTGTCAGCGTAGTCCTGGGCGATATCGACCTGGAGCCGATCGTGGACCACCGCGATGTAGCCGCGTGCGACCGCTGCGATCAGCGACAGCCGCGCGCTGCGCAGATCGGCGCGCGCGGCCCGAGCGCGTCGGCCGGCGGCGCGGTTCTGCGCCGCGAGCCGCCCCCACAGGTCGACCTCCCACGACAGGCTCGCCTCGAGCGTGTAGGTGGTGCCGTGGCGCTTGACCGAATCGCCGCGGAAATCGGTGACGTTGCTGCGGCTGCGCGCGGCGCTGGCACCGGCGTCGAGCTGCGGCCAGCGCAGTGCGCCGGCAGCTTCGGCGGCCGCCCGGGCCCGTGCCCAGCGCGCTGCCGCAGCAGAGAGCTCGTGATTGTGCACCAGCGCCTCGTCGACCAGCGCTGCGAGCGTGGAGTCGTCGAAGTCGGACAGCCACGGCGCCGGCTCGGCGTCGAGCGCCGCCGCATCCGCGCGCCAGGCCTGCGGCAGATCGATGTCCATCCCGGGGCGATGCTCACGGGTGTGCGGCGCGCAGGCGACGACCAGCACCAGCACGGCCCCCAGGGGTGCGAGGCGCCCTCGGCGCATCACTCAGCCTCCATGCCGCCGACCGCGAAGCGAACCAGCTCATCGATGGCGCAGTCACGGTCGATGCGTTCGGGAACGAACACCCCGCCCGGATCGCCCGCCGCCGGCTGGGGGAAAGGCAATGCAGACTGGTCGAGGTGCATCATCGCCCCACGCATCGCCCCGATGAGATAGAGTGAACGATAGAACAGCCGCTCGCCATCGAGCTGCGGCAGCGCACGGGCAAAGGCGGCCGAGAAACGACGGCGGACCTGGCCCATCACCGACTCCACGAACTCACGCAACCGGCCGCGCTCGCCCTCGATCAGATGCATCCGGGCCAGCAGCAGGCCGAAACTGCCGCAACCGAGCACTGCCGGGTGGTTGCGCAGCGGCGCGAACAGGGCCTGACAGATGTCGGCGACCGGCAACGGCGCATCGCAGGCCGCCGCCTCGAGTTTGTCGAGACGCTGCAGCCGTTCGCGGTTGAGCGGCTCCAGGCGGCGGGCGAGTACCGCGAAGAGCAGCTGCTCCTTGCTGCCGAAGTGGTAGTTGACCGCCGCAAGATTGGCCCCCGCCTCCTGGGTGATGCCGCGCAGACCCACCGCGTCGAAGCCGCGCTCGGCGAACAGGCGCTCGGCTGCATCCAGGATCCGGGTCGGGGTGTCCGCGGTCTCGTTCATGATCGGAAGCTATTGAAACGAACGTTTGACCCATAGGCAAGCGCGGATCTGCCGCACGCAAACAGTGTCGTGCACCCCTCACCAGAAACCATTCGCGCTATCGTTCAAGGTAACTGGCGCCACGAAGCGGCGTCCAGTTCACCGCCTTGTTCGATCATGTTTCTCACAGAGGCACGGAGACACGGAGAAATCATGAGAGGTTACCGTTGATGGTACGCGTAATGCCATCTTTCATCAGCGCTACTCCGTAGTTCAACAGATACCTCAGTCGCAAAACCGGTCAACTTCAGGCAGGGTAGGTAAGAAGCTGTGTAACTACTCAGGCCCACCGGGCATGAGTGGTTACCTCGCCCTTTTTCGGGACCCCATCGTGCGCGATGGGGTCTGGCGCCGAGTGGTGGTGGGCTGATATAATCGGCGCAGCCGATCCGCCCACGCCTGAATCTGCCTGCTGATTCAGGCGAACCACGACAAAGCCAGAGGGGTAGGTCCTCACGCAGTGAGGACCGTAGGGGCGAAGCCCCTGAGTAGTCACGTCCCTCTTCCTCCACGCATCGGGCATGGCTCACCTCCTTCGCATGGTCCTCCATCGTAGAGGCCGGGCGATCGACCAAATGCTGGCGAAAGGCTTCCGCTGGGCCACCCGCACGCTCGTCCGGCTCAGCCGCGCCCCGGCCACTGCCCCGCCGACCACGCCGCCGTCTGAACGCCTTGCCAAGCTCCGTCCCAACGACAGTCTCGGCTCCACGACGCCCACGATCGGCGTCGCCGGAGAGCTGCAGCATGGAACCACGCGACATCACCATATGCTACATCGGCGGCGGCAGCCGGCAGTGGGCGATGCATCTGATGGCCGATCTGGCCTTGACCGACGCCATCACCGGCGAACTGGTCCTCTACGATATCGACCACCAGGCGGCCGAGCGCAACGCCGCACACGGCAACGCCCTCTTCGCGCAGGACGACGCCCGCACCCGCTTCGCGGTGCGGGCCGAGGCCGACCTCGAATCGGCCCTCACCGGTGCCGACTTCGTGGTCATGTCCATCGAGCCCGGTCCGACCGAGCTGCGCTACGCCGATCTCGAGATCCCGCGGCAGTACGGCATCGTGCAGACCGTGGGCGACACCGTCGGCCCCGGCGGCAGCTTCCGCGCCATGCGGACCATCCCCATCTACCAGGACTACGCCCACGCCATCATGGCCTGCTGTCCCGACGCCTGGGTCATCAACTACACCAATCCCATGACCCTTTGCGTGGCAGCGCTCTACGCCGCCGAGCCGGGCATCAAGGCGATCGGCTGCTGCCACGAGGTCTTCGGCACCCAACGCCACCTGATACAGGTGCTCAACGACCATCTCGGTCTCGAAGGCGAGGACGCGATCAGCGATCGACGCGAGATCGTGCTGGACGTCAGCGGCGTGAACCATTTCACGCTCAGCACCGCCGCGCGCTGGGGCGATGTCGATATCATGCCGATCCTGCGCGAGCGGATGGACGCGCTGGACTTCTTCGCCGACCAGACCGCGGCCGTGCAGGAATTCCTGCAACGCGAGGAGTACCTGCGCGGCACCTACCGGGTCCCCTACGATCTCCTGCGCCGCCTGGGGGTGTTCGGCACCGCCGGCAGCCGCCATCTGGTGGAGAACGTGCCCTGGTACCTGAACGACGGTGAACCGGGCCTGCACCGCTGGGGCGTGATGGCCACGCCGTATCAGCATCGGCTGGACATCGCCGAGGAGAAACGGCAACAGAATGCCGCGCCCTACCAGCCGCAAGCGCTCACGCCCTCGGGCGAGGAGGGCGTCGATCAGATCCTGGCCCTGCTCGGCCTCCGGCCGTTGGACAGCAACGTCAACCTGCCCAACCGCGGCCAGATGCCGCAACTGCCGCTCGGCGCCGTGGTCGAGACCAACGCCCAGTTCCGCCGCGACAGCGTCGTGCCGGTGGTCCCGTCGGCGCTGCCGCCGGCCGCCCTCGAGGCGGTGCGCCGCGTCGTCACCTGCCAGCAGCTGGTGCTTGCGGGCATGCGCGAGCGCGATTACGACCTCCTGCTGCAGGCCCTGCTCCTGGACCCGATCATCCCCCTCTCCACCGATCGCACGGCTGCCATGTTCGATGCCATGCGTGCCCACGCCGCCGAGGCGCTGCCGCACTGGCTGCGCCCGACCGGCTGAGGCGGCGCGGGTGGACGATCGGCGCGCCCGTCCCGAGACCTGCCACGAGCGACTCGCGGCGCAGATGCCGCGCCAGCTCGCGTGGCACCATCGTCGGGAACAGGATGTCGACACCTGGCGCGCACACCTGCGCGAGCGTTGGCGCCTGCTGCTGGGGCACGAACCGGAGAGCCCGCACCTCGCCCCGGTCCTGTCGACGCCCCGGGCGCATCCGGCGGGGCGCCTGATCCGCCTCAGGGCGACCAGCGAACCGGACTGCCTGATCACCGGCGCCCTGCTCCTACCGGTCACGTCTCCCGGGCCCCTGCCGGTCATCATCTGCCTGCAGGGCCACACCACCGGCCACCACATCTCCCTCGGCCAGGCCCGCTACCCGGGCGACGAGGCGCGGGTCGCAGACGGTGATCGCGATTTCGCCGTTCAAGCGGTGCGCCGTGGCAACGCCGGGTTGTGCCTGGATCAGCGCTGCTTCGGTGAGCGGCACGACCGCCGTCACCCGGAGGCGACGACGCGGCAGGGCGCCGCCGGCTGCCTGCACGCTGCCCTCGCCGCGCTGCTGCTCGGCCGGACGATGGCCGGCGAACGCGTGCATGATGTCCGCCGCGCCTGCGACCTGATCGAGACCATCGCCGACGATCACGGCCTCGATGCCACACGCATCGCCTGCATGGGCAATTCTGGCGGCGGCGCCATCACCTGGCATGCGGCCACGCACAAGCCGCGCCTGCGCGCGATCATGCCCAGCTGTTCGGTCTGTCCGTTCTGGCCGAGCATCGGTCGCATCGACCACTGCGCCGACAATCACATCCCCGGCGTCCTCGACTGGCTGGACATGCCAGACCTCGCCGGCCTCATCGCCCCGGCCCCGACTGTCATCGTCACCGGCCGCGACGATCCGATCCTTCCCCTGACTGCCGTGCGCGAGGGCTTCGCCACGATCCATGCCATCTACGCCGCCGCCGGCGCCGCCGACGCCTGCGTGCTGGTCGAGGGCGAGGGCGAGGGCGAGGGCGAGGGCGAGGGCGGACACCGCTTCTACGCCGACGCGGCCTGACCGGAGTTCAAGCGCATATTCCTGCCCGACCCGCGGTGAACGGACGGCGACCGGGAGCGCGGCAGGGATGCGGGAACGAGGTCGCAACGCCGATCCTCGCCCCCGATTTCCGCGTCACTTGTGCATGTCCCCCTGCCTCCGCTCCAGAAGACCCGGATCCACCGCGACCGCTGCGGCCGCGCACCGCCCGCCGTCGATCCGGCACTCGGATAGCACCAGCATCACAATCAGCCGCCTTCCCCGTCGCGAATCACCGCTGACGGAGGATCGCATATGGGCATATGGGCATATGGGCATATGGGCATATGGGCATATGGGCATATGGGCATATG
>CAZTGE010000001.1:108667-114574 GCA_964612995.1 uncultured candidatus Brocadiaceae bacterium
GGCAATCAGGCGTTCGAGCGCGGTTTGCGACGGCCGCAGACCGCAATCGGGCGGAATCGCACAGCAAATCCGGCCTGGATCCAACGATCAGGCCATCGCGTCCCCAAGGCGCCGCGTGTTAGCGGCAACCTTTACGTAAAGCAGGGCGTCCTGGGTTTTTTATCTGCCACTGCCGCGGTGCAAGCCGAAAATCCGCATTTACATGGGTGCAAATTAAGCAAAAGATCGATTCATGCTCGGGGTAATGCCCTTTCAATAAAACAGTTCCATCAGCAGGTGTGTCAGATGAGCCGCGAAGTCCGGGCTAGAATGGACAGATCAGGATCTTCACCTCCGGAAGAACTACCCTCTTCTTCTTTGTCTTGGATCCAGTCACTGGGCGGCGCCCCAATATGCCTCGGGGATCAAACCCTAGGGCAAAGCGCCGTTCAGCCCGTTGCATCCCGCCGCCGCAACCCCCTGATCGTGCGCCATTGACGCAGGTTCCAAAAAAGGGAGGCACCTAGGACCACTACGGCAAATGACATGACACCCCTTTGCGCGATGTCCTCCAAGGAGGCGGCAACGTAGGCCAGCGGGGCAACAAAGAGCATCACCACGGCACTCCATGCAGGCCACAACATGGTCACCATTCCACACCACCCTCTCAGGACAAGGACAGAACCGAGGACACACATCTCCTTCATGCCCCACCTATTAGCACATCCAGGCACAAAGGCAACCGCGGCCTTAGCACTTGACCGAGTCGGCCAGATGGACACTGAAGGCGCGAAAGCTCTCTTCGCTCAGCAGGCGCGCGATGTTGCATCGCAGCGAGCGCCGTGCAAACTTCTGCATTCGTGCCGCTCTGCGCTCAGACGGCACCGCGCCTCGCGCGTGCGTCTCATTCCTGATCGCACTGCTGATGAAACGATCCTCGACCCCGCTTTTGCGCAGCAGCTCGTCCATATCCTCAAGGAGTCGCTTGAGCCAAGCGTAGTCCACGTTGCTTTCCACCAGCGGGAGCGGAAGGCGGATCTCCTCCTGCACGGAATGAGCGGTGGCCAGGTCGATTTCCAGGTCGGTTGATGCTGTCATGGGAACTTATTCGCGCACGATTTCCTCGCGTGGACCGCAATTTTGCCGTATTTTCGAGGAATGAATCCCTCAGCATCTTGCCCTTGAGCACTTGCGCCGCCGGGACTGGCTCTATCTCGCGCAGGCTGTGCTCAGCGGTCCGCGTAGAGCGCGCAGCGCGTCTGCAGCCACTGCAGATCGCGGCGTGTCGCTTCCGCGGCGAGACGTGGCAGCGCGCCGATGGCGGTGCCACGCAGGCCCTTGGGCTTGGCCACGGTCGCCAGCCAGCGCTCGGGGTCGATGGCGGGCCCCACCCCGGTGTCCAGCCGAGCCAGGAGTCCCGGTAGCTCCGCGGGGATGACGCCGCGCTTGCCAGCACACATCACCTGGCCGGTGAGCTCGACCAGCTGCAGATAGCTGTCCAGGTTCCAACTGGTGTCGCCTGGATGGGTGCTGGTCAGGCGTGCGATCGGCGTCAGCCAACCGCGGCGTTGCTCCTCGGCATCCGGGTGCTTGGGATTGCTGCACGACGCAGCGGATGCGGCCGTCGGTGCGATACCGGCCTTGCGCAGCACCGCGGTGGCCTCGCGGCGCTGCCCTTTGCGGCGCAGGTCTGCCGCTGTCACGCGCGCTGCACGCTGCTCGATGCGCGTTTTGACCGAGGTGTACTCGCTGACTTCCGGCCGATCGGCCAACTTGGCGCGGATCGGGTTGAGGTCGACGTAGGCCAGACAGGCGATAATCGCAACCTGATCGAGGAGCGGCATCGAGGTGAATCGCCCCTCCCAGAACGCGCCCGTGCAGTCGTCCTCGCGATTCGCCATCCGGCTGAGCGGTTCCCTGAGCGCCCTCATGAACCAGCTCACCGTACCCAAACGCTCGCGCCAACGCGCGATGAATGCCGCGTCGCCGATCAGCTTGTCCAGCTCCGCTGCCGTCGGCCGCTGCGGCACCGCCGGATCAGGCGCGGGGTCGTCTGGATCGATGTCGTAGCGCATGTACCACCAGGCCCGTGCCACCGCCTCATCCGACCATGCTGCGCAAGCCTCTGGTGTCGCGACTGCCTCCGGTGTCGGGCGAACTATTACATGAAGATGATTAGCGAGGATGGCATAGCCACCTACTTCCACCGAGAAACACCGGCTCAGCAACCGCAACCGACGCTCCAACCATGCTTTGCGGTGCTCGTAGCCATCGCCGCACAGGAACGCGCGGCGTACGCAGCGAGAGATGCAGTGCAACCATGGCGGATGCGCGGGGTCGAATTGGCGTTCGCGAGATTGTCGCATGAGAGTTAGGTTCAAGCGGCGCAGGACCGAGTCAAACCATACTTTGCGTGTCCCTTTGTCCGTTCAGACGTTCGCGGGCTTGGCGCATGGCTCGGATCGTTCAGAGGCGTAGCGCAAAGTCAACGCTTTCTTTGCCTGTCCCGATTTTCGTTCTGTCCCTGTATTCGTTCTGTTTTCTGTCGACCGCAGAATGAGCGAGGGCCACCGTTTGAAGGGTGGCCCTCTGTGACGATCGCTCATGGGTGACGGTCGGTCACTCCTTGCCGGATTCGTCCCGGCGCTTCTCTATGTCCTACTTCGCCTCTGTCAGTCGTCATCCGCCTGCATCTCACACGTAACAATGACCACCGACGAGGCTGAGAAAGCCACAGGACGCGGACAGACCAGCTTCCAGTCTCCCTCGGCCTTTCTGCCCACAGCCGAAGGGAATGCACTCGTCAGGAGTGGAGTTTCTTGATATCGGCGATCGCCGAACCGGCAAGCCATCGCAAAGACAACAGGCACTCCGGTCCCATGGTGCGCATCTACAGCACTCAACTTCTCTGTCCGCACATTGCTCCCCGTGCGCGCAACACCGCCAAGGGACAGCTGTCCGAGCTCGACCTTCGCCGGCGACAGGAACATGGAGGCCCTGCCTGACGGGGCCAGAGCCACTTCCCCAATGCTCTTCACCTCACCCAGCGAATGGGCAACCATGAGTCGCAAGGCTACGCGCTGCCGGCCGACGTTCATGAACACCACCTGGAAAAGCCCTTCGGAGTGCTTCGTCTCCTGTGACTCCAGAACCATACCCGATTCACTCACACCACACCCCGCCAGGACCAGTACGAGAAGCACCGCACAGGATAGAAAGGGGATCCTCATTTCTTCGATTCACCAGTCTTTTTGTGGCAGCAATGAGCACACACCACAATGCCATACCTACGAGTATAGCCATCACCGCTATCAAGGGCATTGACCGTATCCTTCGCCCCCCACCACCAGTAGTCGATCTTCACCTTCTCCCAGAATATGTTCGTCTTTGTCTTCGCTTTGTCGCCATTGAAGGACCCGGGGATCGGCTCGCTGATGGTGACCGTGCTGGTCGAAGAAGAACCGCTGGTTTGCGATTCCGACCCGCCCGCGTTCACCTTCCACACCTCTGGGATGATTGTTACCTCCGTGCCTGCGCTGCAAGGAACAGTAGTAGTGGAAGACGACTTTGAGAAGGACATCGATCGACTGATCTTCAGCTCTGCACCACAGGTCAGATTGTTCAGACCGTGCTCTCCATCCTGCTCCCACTTGAAGTACTTGCCATTAAAGACCTCACGCTTAACAACTATACTATTCGACTGTTCGCTGAAGAGGTGCCACACATTGATCGTACCAATGGATTTTGCCCCGCCAATCTTCCAGCCTGGATGATCCCCAGAATCCTTGCTCCCGCCTTCATTGTCACGATTGTCGATAACTTTGTCATAGCCCTTCGGACAAGGATTGTGATCAATCTCTGTCCCCTTCCAGTCCACAAGCCATGGCACAAGCCATGGCGCCGCTGCCAACGTGCCAGTTCGCCCAGGCTCAAGGGCATCAGGTGCAGCAGGGCCGTGCGACCGGCAAGCGACTGGGACAAGGCGTCGCGTAGCTGCGGCTGGTGGCTACCGGTGAGCACCCAACGGCCGAGGCCCTGCGGGGTGCCCGCCACGGCATCGACATCGACCTGCAGATAGCTCAGCAGTTCGGGAACGTGCTGAACCTCATCGAGGATGGCACCTTCTTGGTACTGGCCCAGGAATCCACGCGGGTCCTCGCGAGCGAACTGGCGTAGGTCGGGCGCCTCCAGATTGACATAGGGCTTGGTCACCTCCGCCTTGGCAAGGGTCGTCTTCCCGGCCTGGCGAGGGCCGGTGATGGTGACGATCGGGTAGCGAGCCAGGGAGGCGCGCAAGGCGAGGGACAGGTCTCGTTCAATCACGGTGAGAACATACCCGACACATCGTGCAAATCCAGGATGGAATCCAGAGTTTGCGCGATCTGATGCAAGTACATGTCCTATCGGCGACTGTATCCTTCTCGCCTGGTCCGGGACAGGTCGATTCCCCATGGAGAAACGTTTCGGTCCCGTCCCAAGTGGTCTACCAAAGAAAACGGCACCGGAAACGGTGCCGTTTTTGTCAAGTCAGACACCCCGGTGGGAACCCCACCGGGGTGATTTCGTAAGTGGCTGGTGGCAAGGGGTTACGGGATCTGCCATGCACCCGGGCCGATTCTCCGAGCGGAGACGGAGAACGCGTCCTGGCGCCACATCCGCCTCAACCGGGCCGCAGCCGGCCCAGATTCTCTGGTTCTCCATTTTGGGTTAAGGCTTCGGAGACTCCGCCCGACCGGTCGTGACAGCCTGATGGAAAAGCCCGAGGACCTGCCGGCGCCCACTTCGATCATGCCGCCGGTTCTCCAGAGAACGACCGAATCTCTTGAAAGGCAACCAGTTCTCGACTGGCCGACTGACCCGTCCTACAGAAGGTGTCGTCGCCACACTCAACGGATCGCTAGGCGCTATGATCTTGATCTGGATGGCCCCTGGAATAAGGAGTACCTGCCCCATCTGGGACGGCACCCCTATGCTTATCACCAGTTTGTGAAGGAAAACATGGAGAGGGCGGCCAATGAAGCTGGCGACAATGCTGACAAGTTTTGGACCTCTATGACCAGTGCGTCAAGACCCCTGTCCGAAACAACCCTGCCATGCTATCATCCGATTTCTGGAGGTAGAGGATGCCATGAGGTACTTTGAGGTGCGATGCTCCGAATCTTCAGGGTTGGCTGCTTGCCCGGATGGCGTTTACTTCGATTTCTTCAAGTCGAATGAACGCCTTGGCGAGCCGCTTGTTCTTGAGGAGGGTTCCCTCACGGACTACCTGGACAACGAGAACGGATGGGCTCTGTGCTCCGATCGGATGTATGATCTGGTGCGCCCATACATGAGCGATGTTATCGGAGAGGCGCGACCCGTGTGTGTGGAGCCGAAAGGGAGGGGAGGCACCGCACAGTATTGGGTGCTGCTCATGAGGCCCCAACGGGAGTACGCCTGTCGTGAGTCTAGTAAGTGGGCGAATGGTGATCCAATCATGGTCGTACTAGACGGAGGGCGGGAGCTTCCCCATGTGTTTTCATGCCGCAGTCTGATCAACTATTGGATCGTCAGCGGGGAGGTGCGTCACAGCATGGATGCTGCTGGGATCAGTGGTGTCTGGTTTGAGGAAGTAGGGTTAGGATCACCTGCGTAGCTATGTGGTCTTCTTGACAGTGCTCACACTATTTGAGCCCCAAGTCTCCGTTCCCTGTCACGCTCATTGAGTTCATTGCCTCTGGCGGGTGAGTCTGGGACCGACATCAAATCTGGCCCCCGACGGGTTCATACTTGGGCTACGCTTCGTGATAAGTCAGGGCTGACATACATTAAGCCACAGGGTAACTACTCAGGCCCCATAGCTGCTTCACACCGACTTTGTGCTGGGTTCCGCTGTTCCTGGCGCTACGCTTGCCTGGCATGGATGCTATTACGGTACAGGGCCGGCGC
>CAZTGE010000002.1:0-113018 GCA_964612995.1 uncultured candidatus Brocadiaceae bacterium
GACGACCGAGGCGCGTGGGGGTGTGCGGCGAAGCCGCGAGGGGGCAGCGCCCCCTGTGATAGAAGCCTCTTCCTTGACGACCAGCTGCGGGATCATCCCCTTGTTCGTAAACGCGAACACCCCCGCTTGCAGGCGGGGGTGTTCGCGTTGATGCGCCCTGTGGCGTTGCCGGGATTACTCCTGGCGCAGGCTGACGTAGATCTCGACCCGGCGATTCTTGTCCTTGGGCGCGTCAGGGATGGGCTCATGGTCACCCCGGAAGGCACCATGCAGCCGTTCGGCCGGCAGCCCGGCCGACTTGAGCGCGCGGACCACGGCAGCGGAACGCATGGCTGAGAGACCCCAGTTGTCGCGGAACTGCTTGACGGTGGCCGGGCGGGTGACCGGCGTGGAGTCGGTATGGCCTTCGACCACGATGATGGTGTCGGCGTATTCCTCGCTGCGTAGCTTGGCTGCGATCTCGGCGATCGCGCTCTGGCCTTCGGCGGTGAGATCGGCCGAGCCGGTGGCGAACAGGAAATCGTCGCCGAGACGCAGACCCTTGCCGCCGGGGATGATCTCGATGTCCGGTCCCCAGGTGTCTTCGGCCAGGGTCTTGCGGAGCTGCTGCTCCAGACCCTCCTTCTGTTCGCGCAACTTGACCAGCTCGTTGCGGGCCTCGTTGCGCTGGCGTTCCAGCTGGGCGGACTGTCGGTGGAGCTCAGCGAGCTCGCGGGTCAGGCGCTCGTTATCGGACTGGAGTTCGGCGACCGCGACATCGTCGCGCCGGGCGCAGCCGCCTGCGACCAACAGGCACAAGGCGGCGCCGATGTAGAGATGACGGTAGGAGATCATGATGGCTCCCGACGGGTAGCGAGGAAGGAAGGGGTTTCGTGGTACGTGAATTGGCGCCGGGGCGAGAATCCTTTCGGGAAAACCCGACGGCGGAAAAGCATCGACCCGGCCACCTGAGTGACCGGGTCGATCGTAGGAGCGGCAAGGGGGAGCGCAAGCCTTTGGCACGTCTGCGCCTGCGTGATCCCTCGCCTCTACTTGTGCGGGATGTCAACGTTCCAGTCGTCCAGGGCCTCTGTCTGCCCGGCACCTGTGTCGTCGACGCCCTGGAAGGTGCTGGTGGTCTTGCGTACCTGATAGGTCCCGAGCGCACCGGTTTCAGGCTCCGTGACGGGCGCCGTGGGGCTCTGACCTTCGGGCAGGGCCTGGGCCTGCTCAGGAATGTACTGCCCTTCGTTCTCCGGATCGGGCTGCTCCACGACCTTGTCGATGATCCAGCTCTCGAGTCGCATGTCCAGCGCCTCCTGCTTGTTGCCGTTGGCGGCTTGGAGGTACTGGCCGAGGAACTGCTTGTGACGCCAGAGATAGGGCTGGTTCGGGTCCTTCTCGCTGATGGGGATGTAGGTGGCGTCGGGGTCGTCCTGGTGGCGCGCCTCCCACTTGTCTCGATCCGGCTCGATGCTGAAGCCGGCGACGCCGGAGGCGAGGTCGGTGTACCAGTTGTCTTGGACACCGTGGTAGCGGTAGGTCACGGCGACGATGTCGCCTTCGCCGGTGCCGCGCAGGGTCACGTCGTCGACGGTGTACTTGACGATCTCGAGGTAGAAGTAGGGCGCGACGAAGAAGGCGAAGATAAGGATGTTGACCACCAGCAGCGAGGGCCAGATCCAGTGCGTCTTCGGCGCTTCGGTGCGTACGCGCTGGCTGCGCACGCTGCGGCGGACAGGGGCGCCAGCGCCGGCTTCCTCGTCTTCGTCGTATCCGTCTTCGTAGTCCACGGTCTGGAAGTCGGAGGTCGCGGTGGCGCTGCCGACCGCGGTTTGGTCGACGTCGGTGATCACCGCGGTGTTCTGGTCGGTGAAGCTGAGATTCTCGGTCCCGCCGGCATCCTCCTCGAAGGAGAGTTCCTCGGTGTTCCCATCGTCGAAGTTGACCACTTCGAGCTCGTCGCCGAAGGTGATCGGGTCGGCGCCCGCCTGCTGCGCGTTGCCCACGGCCGGCTGGACCATGGTCACCGCCTCGGAGTCGACCACTTCGCCGAGGTCGATCGACAGGTCCTCGCTGTCGCCCGAGAGCACGATGGTGCCGTCGTCGCTGTCGCTCGCCGCGCCGGTGGCCAGATTCGTCACGTCGTCACGGTTGAGCATCAGCTGACCGCCGACGCGCTGGGCACGGACTGTACCGTTGTTGACGTAGTTGCTGAGCGTTGCGTCGTCGCAGCCGAGCAGGCCCTTGGCTTCCTCGGCGTCGATCATATCGGCCATGACTCTCTCCGGGTGGACCGTAACCGCAGTCCAGGGGTTGGCTTGATGGTGCCAGGTGACCGGCCAGCGTAGGATCGCGGTCACAACCGGCAATCGGGGAGGACGGGCCCCGCACGCCCTGGCTCATACAGCCGCCCGGACCGATCACCAGCTCATAGCGCGGGCGCCGCCCGCACCCCAAGGAGCATTGTAGCGGTCGGCGCCCGCGCGGCTTTTTGTTCGCGGGGGCTCGCTCTGCGCTGCGCGCAGTCGCCCCGCTATGCCCCCACGCTGGTGTGGCGGTGGCCCCAGGGCCGCTCAAAGCTCGCAAATGAGGGCCATGCCTCGCCTCCGCCTGCGTCGCTATGACCCAAGCACCAAAGAGCCGGGCGGTTGGACGCAGGCGATGCCAGGCATGCCGACCTGGCGATCGGCGCTCCCGGGGCGAGCTTTGAGCGGCCCTCGCGACGGTGTTGCACGCGAGGGGGGTGTCGGTAACCTCCCGTGTCAGGGCTCCGCGGTATGGGAATCCGCGGGCCAAGATAGTTCACTTGAGATCCGAAAGGTGATAGCGGTGCCTACTGGTGTTGTCGCTCGTTTCGATTGTCGTCGCGGCTATGGATTCGTCGTGCCTGACGATGGCGGTGAAGATGTCTTCGTCCATCAGAACAATATCGTGATGGACGGGTTCCGATACCTCAAGACCGGCGAACATGTCAGCTACGAGCTCGAGGTCGGCGAGAAGGGCATGAAGGCGGTGCAGGTCAATCTGCTCGACGAACGCTCGGAGGAGGATCGCCCCTTCCCCGCCCGTGAGGGCGAGCGGCGTCGCGGGCGCGACGATGAGCGCGGCGGCTACGGTCGTCGCGAGCGGCGGCCCTCCCAGCGGCGTTCTGCCGATTCGTCTTGGGGCGAGCGCGAGGCGCAGCAGCTCGAGCGTCTGCGACGCAAGCAGGAACGCCTGCTCAGCCTGCTGGTCGAGAAGGGCGTGCTCCAGCCCGGCGAAATCGACGGCCACGACGATGGCCTGACCGACGAGCTCGAGGACATGTCCGCCTCGGCCGCCGGTTACGATTACGACTGATCCTCGAGCCGGGCCCCACCAACGGCCGGCAGAGGTCTCTGCGACGCAGCGCATCTGCTGCGTCGCCGTACCCATGAGCCAGTGCTGTCGTGCGTGCGGGCAGGCCGCGGTGCATCTGCCCGTCTGGCGCATCGAATGCCTCCGGGATCCTCCCTCGGACACGGCAGTGGTGGCGTTGACACTTCCTCCGCAGCCACACCGCGGCCGCGCTGTGCATTATTCCATTGCTCGGGAAAAGAGTGCATAATCATGCACTCTTTTCCCGAGCAATGGAATCGGGGGCGTAGCGGGGGCGGCCCTGCGCAGCAGAGAGAAGAGCCCCCGCGAACAAAGAGTGGCGCAGGCTGCGATCGCTATGATGAGCCCTTGGGCTGCGGGCGGCGCCTGCGCTATGTGGCCGGGTGCATGGTGCTCCGCCCGCAATGCGCAGAAGCGGTCCAAGCTTCTGCCCCGCCGACGATTAGACCCGATACAACCCTGGACAGGATTCGCGGGGGCGGTTCATGCCGGCTTGCGGTGGGGCGAAGGATGATATACTCAACCGACTGATGTCTCCTGGCAGCTCCACCGACCGCAAGAAGACCACCGGCACCGTGGCCCGCCGCACTGCGAGCCACCGGGCGCACGAGGTAAGTCTGTCGTTGGGTCGCCCGGTGCCCAACTGCAAGCGCGTGCGCACGCTGGTGCTGCATGGGGCAACCGGGATCAAGCCGGACCCCATGCGCGAGGTCGAGAGCATCAACCGCGCGCTCAATCAGGTGCGCGGGCTCCACCCACCGCCCGTATTCGATATCGACGGCCAGCAGTATCCGCTCGTCCTCGAAGGCAGTCCGCGTTCGCCGCGGCTGATGATGGAGGACAAGGGCGAGAACATGCGCCTCTATTTCGAGGTCGGCGGGGCGGCGATCGGCAAGGTCTGGGCCATTCCGGGACCGCACATCGTGTTCCGCGGCCGGATCATCCCGCTGGAATGGACCGGCCCGGCAGAGGATCTCGACCTGCTGTTCCTCGGCCCGGTGTTGATCAAGAAGTCGCTGCTGGCACGTCAGCCCTGGCGCAGTGTGCTGGCCCACGCCGGGCACGTGCCGCCGCAGACGGAGAAGGCGATCCCGGTGCGCGGCCGGCCCCAGCCGATCCTCGATATGTGGGAGGTCGACAGCCGGCTCTGCGGCCGGGTGACCTTCCGCTATCACGAGGATCTGCCCGAGATCGACCCGCTCGAGCGCATCGGCCTGATCGTGGCCGAGAGCCGCAAGGGCGAGGTGCTCAAGTGCGAGCGTGATCGCGATCAGGAATTCCAGCGCTGCAACGAGTTCATCAAGCGCGGCGCCCTGGTCCAGCGGCGCGGGGCGTTCGGCTTTGTCGCCGATGGGGATGCCGCCGATCGCTTTCTGGCCCAGGTGATCCCCAACCTCCAGGGCTGGGACGTCCGTGGCAAGGACGCCTTGCACCGCGGCCGGCCGCCGAAGGAGATCGAGATCCACACCCGGCTGGGGGCGACCAAGGACAATCTCGAGCTGTCGATCCTGGCCGAGGTCGAAGGGCGCCGGGTCCCCGTGAAGGACCTGCTGCGCAACGCCGCCCGCGGACAGAACGTGATGGTGTTCAAGGACGGCCTGCGCGCACAGATCAACGACGAGTGGCTCAGCCGTTACCGCACCCTGGTCGAGTTCGGCGGGATCGAGAAGAGCGGTACCCGGGTCAAGGTCCGCCGTCACGCCGCCGCGCTGGCTGTGGGCCTGGCCGAATCCGGCGGAACCATGGAGATGGACGAGGCCACCCGCGACCTCGCCTCGCTGGCCAAGGGCAGCGCCGAGATTCCGGAGACCCCGTTGCCCGACGGCCTGCAAGCGACCCTGCGCGAGTATCAGCAGGGCGGCTACAACTGGATGGTCTTCCTCTCCGAGCGGGGGCTGGGCGGCGTGCTTGCAGACGACATGGGCTTGGGCAAGACCGTGCAGTCGCTCGCCTACGTGCTCTATCGGCTCGAACAGAACCCGGGCGTCTGTCTGGTGGTCGCGCCGCGCTCGGTGGTCGACAACTGGGAAGAGGAGTGCCGGAAGTTCGCCCCGCAGCTCGACGTCTACATCCACCTCGGGCTCGACCGGACCAAGTCGCTCGATGACCTGCCGGCCACTGGCGTCTTGCTGACCAGCTACAACATCCTCCAGCGCGACATCAAGCTGCTGCAGCAGATCGAATACAGCAGCGTGATCCTCGATGAGGCCCACATCATCCGCAACCCGGAGGCCAAGACCACGCGCGCGGCGCTCAAGCTCAACGCCCATCGGCGTATCTGCCTCTCCGGCACTCCGGTGCAGAACTGCGCCGAGGACCTGTGGCCGATATTCCATTTCCTGATGCCCGGGTTCCTCGGACGGCGCAAGACGCTCAAGGAGACCCTGCAGGAGGACAGCGCGGCGATCAAACGCCTCCGCGAACGCGTGGCCCCCTTCGTGCTGCGCCGACTCAAGGAAGAGGTGGCCAAGGAACTGCCGCAGAAGACCGAGATCCGCCTCCACGCGCAGATGAACGACGACCAGGAGCGTTTCTACCGCGAGCTCGAGGAGAAGGAGCGCGTCGGGGTCATGGACCTGCTTGGGGCCAAGGGCCTGGAGCGTTCGCGGGTGTCGATCCTCGCCGCGATCACCCGGCTGCGGCAGGCGGCCTGTCATCCGGCGCTGGTCGGCGGCGACAAGGTCTCCTCGGCCAAGATGGAGACCTTCCTCGATCTGGTCGACGAACTGGTCAGCGAGGGTCACCGTGCGTTGGTCTTCTCGAGTTTCACCAAGTTCCTCGGTCTGGTGCGCGAATCGCTCGACGAACGCGGCTATACCTACCAGTACCTCGACGGGCGTACGCGCGACCGCGGTGGGCGGATCAAGGCCTTCCAGAACGGCGACGACCCGCTGTTCCTGATCTCGCTCAAGGCCGGCGGCGTCGGGCTCAACCTGACCGCGGCGGACTACGTGATCATCCTCGATCCCTGGTGGAACCCGGCGGCCGAACAGCAGGCTGCGGACCGCGCCTACCGTATCGGCCAGGACAAGCCGGTGATGGTCTACCGCATCGTCTCCGACAACTCGATCGAGGAGCGGGTGCTCAAGCTCCAGGACGAGAAGACCCGTCTGATCGGGGACCTCGCCCTCGAGGGCCTGGCTCGGGCTCTGGACGCCGGCGACGTCGAGACCCTGTTCCGGGCCTCGATCCACGCCGGTTCCTGAGTTCCTTCCGGTCCTCGGGAATCAGGCCTCGTAGATGTCGCGCGCCTCGGCCAGGCGCCGGGGCGTACCGCCCCGGGCCTCGGCCTCGAGCCAGCCGTCTTCGAGCCGGGCCCGGATACGGGTGCCCGGAGGCGCCTGATCCAGGCGCCTGACGACCTCGCCCTCCTCGGTCCGGACCACGCTGTAACCCCGGGCGATGACCCCCAGCGGCGAGAGCGCATCGAGCCGCCCGACCAGGGCGCCGAGACGGTCCTCCGCACGGCGGGCGCGGTCCGCCATCGCGCGGACCAGGCGCCGCTGCAGCGCCCCGACCTGCTGATGCAGCCCGCTGCAGCGCAGGCCGGGGTGGAGATGGTTCAGCGTGCGGACGAGGTGGCCGAGCCGCAGCACGCGCTGGTGCAGCAGATCGTCGAGGGCTTCGTCGAGGCGTTGACCGAGTTCGTCGAGCCGCTGGCGTCGCATCGCGAGTTGGTGACCGGGGCCGGCCAGTGCGCGGTGTTGGGCGAGGTGCAGCAGTCGCGCCCGCCAGGCTGTGTACAGCGACCGCACGGCCTGATCGAGACGGTAGCGTCCGCGGGCCAGGCGTTCGATGAGCTCGCTGAGCAGAGGCACGGCCAGTTCGCCCGCGGCGGTGGGCGTCTTGGCCCGGAGGTCGGCGACGTGGTCGCTGAGGGTGGTGTCGGTCTCGTGGCCGACGGCGCTGATCACCGGGATGGCGCAGGCGGCGATGGCGCGGACCACCGTTTCCTCGTTGAAGGCCCACAGGTCTTCGAGGCTGCCGCCGCCGCGACCACAGATGATGACCTCGACTGCAGGATGACGGTCGAGCCGCGCGAGTGCGCTGGCGATGCTTCCCGCCGCCTCTGTGCCCTGGACCTGGCATGGTGCATGGACGATGCCGATCGCGGGGAAGCGGGTGCGCAGCGAGTCGACCATGTCGGCCAGGGCAGCGCTGCCGGGGGCGGTGGCCAGACCGACCACCCGTGGGCAGAACGGCAGCGGGCGCTTGCGGTCGGCGGCGAACAGCCCCTCGGCTTCGAGCCGGCGTTTGAGCGCCTCGAAGCGCGCGGCGAGGTCGCCAGCGCCCGCGGGGCTGATCCGGTTGGCCACCAGCTGGTATTGGCCGCGTGGGGCGTAGACCGCCAGGCGACCACGGACCAGCACCCGGTCGCCCTCGCGCGGCAGGCGCCCCTGGCGCGCGATCGTGGTGCGCCACATGACCACGCTGAGCACCGCGTCGGCATCCTTGAGCGTGGCGTAGAGGTGGCCCGACCGGTAGACCTCGGCGCGGGAGAGTTCGCCGCAGACGGTCACCGGACCGATGTCGGTGACCCGATCGTTGATCAGCGCGGTGAGCGCGCCGACGGAGAGCGGAACAGCGGCATCAGGCATCCGGTCCATCCGCGACGACGCTACTCGTCGACGTAGAGGATGGCGTTGTTGGTGGCTTCCTTGACCAGGTTGCCGAGGCGGACCTGTTCGAGGTGGTTGTGGCTGATCACGTTGCCCAGCGGGGTCGCGCGCCGGGTCGGATCCACCCGCATCAGGGGCATCGGGTGGTTGGCCGCGATCAATCGCTCGTAGTGCTCGAGGAAGGCCGGATCGACCGCCTGCTTCTTCTCGTCGTAGATCCGCTGCAGCTCGACTTCGCTGTCGGCCTGTTCGTCGGCCCCGGCGAGCTCGGCGCTGGTCTCGGCGACCTTGGCCTTGAGTTCCTCGGCGTGGGTCTGCAGCCGCTCGGCTTCGGCCTGTAGTGCGCCGACCTGTTCGGTGAGCCCCGTCAGGCTCTGCTGGCGCAGTCTCATCTCGGCTTTCGATTCCTCGATGCCATTGATGATCGTCAGGTATTCCTTGTTGGTCTTGGCCGTCATCTGCTGTGCGCGCAGTTCGCCGATCCGGCTTTCGCAGCGTTCCACATCGGCAGTATACTGGCGGATCAGCGCGTCCATGTTCCCGGCCTTGGTCGCGGCTTCGTCGGCGAGCTGTTGGGCGGCCTCGTAGGCACGCTGGGCTTCGGCGATGGTGCTTTCGCGGCTTACGCGGTCCTTGATCAGGCGCTGCCGTTGGAGATTGACCTCATGGAGATCGAGTAGCGACTTCAGGTGGGGGTGCATACGCTTGCTCCAGGGGGGTTTCATGCTGGCGCGGATCGTCGCCCTGCAAACCTATTTCGCCGCAGGAGGTGTGCTGTCGATGGCCAGATGGCCGGGAACCGCGACAGCCGCGCTTGCGACGCGCCGCGGGGGCCCATGATCACATGCTGTGGCGGTCAGGCTGACGGGTGGAGCGGTGCAACACAAAGGCAGACCCCGACGGTACGATCCCGACTACCCCCTGCTGAGCGAGACCCTTGGTTTGTGGAAGCTCATCGAGGGGGTGGGCCGTGGCGGGATGGGCGAGGTCTATGCCGCGGAGTACGACTACCTCCATCTGCTCACTTTGCGCTACAAGCCCGAGGAGCGCGGCGTCATCCGTCGCGAGCTCGAACGCCTGCCGCGCGAGGAGCAGGCCCGGCTGGCCAGCGAGATGCTCGGCACGCCCCTGCCCGCTGACGCCCGCTTCGCGATCAAGGTATGCTCGGCCCGCAAGGGCACAGCCGGTCACCGTCGCTTCCTCCAGGAGGCCGAGCTGGCGCGACGCCTGGGCGACCACCCCTACATCGTCTCGGTCCACGCGATCAACTCGGGTGAGAGCGCCGATCCCCACGGCGGTCGAGAGGCGCTGAGCAGCACCTCGACCGCGGTCGCCGACCTCGCGCTGGAGACCGGCAAGTACAAGGACGTGGCCTTCATGGTCATGGATCTGGCGGTACGCGACTACCGCCACGACGCGCTGAATCTCGAAGAAGCGGTCCATGTGGTGCGCTGCATCGCCACCGCGCTCGATCACGCGCACCAGTACGGCGTGGTCCATCGCGATCTCAAGCCGGAGAACATCCTCGGGAGCGTGCGCCACCCGCTGTTGACCGACTTCGGCATCGCCAAGGAGCTCGATCAGTCCCTGGGGCTGACCCGCACCGGCCAGATCATCGGCACGCTCGACTACATGAGTCCGGAACAGGCCACCGACGCCAAGAACGTCGATCATCTCAGCGACATCTACTCTCTCGGCGTGGTGCTCTACGAATTCGCGACCAGCGGCAGCCTGCCCTACATCCACCTCGCCGAGCGCGAGGCCTGCCTGGCCGCGATCCGCAATGATCGCACCGAACCACGGTGGCCGCGCAATCACGCGCCCGATTTCCCGGTCGGTCTCGAACGCATCGTGCTCAAGGCGATGGCCAAGCGCAAACGGGAGCGCTACCAGGAGATGTCCGAGTTCATCGGTGATCTCGACCGCTTCACCCGGGGCGAGCGCATCGGTGTCTGGGGTCATATGCCGTTGCGTCGCTGGATGCGGCACCAGCATCAGGTCCATCCGCGGATGGTGTGGTTCCTCGCGGCCACGGTGATCCTGGTCGTGGGCATCTGGGCATCCTTCGCCCTGCGCAGCTTCTTCGACCCCCGCGGCGGCGAGCTGCGTGATCGGCTCGACACCCTGCAGGCGGTGGTCGAGCGTATCGCCGTCGAACGGCGCCGCGACAGCCATGCCACGCAGCAGCTCAGCCGTGAGGACAGCCAGTTCCTCGAGCGCCTGAGCGACGACCTCGAGAGCTACGGCGCCGACTATCCGGCCGAGGCGGCCCGATTCGAGTCGTTGCGTCGCCGGCTGCGGCGCAACCGCTATCTCTACGCCCGGTTCACAGGTTCACCCAATGTCGATTCCGGCTTCGCCAAACAGCAGCTGGCCCTGGCGGGCAATGTCGAGTCGCAGAACTGGAACAGCATCGCCTCCGGTCTGCTGATGATCGAGGACACCCCGCTGACCCTCGGCCCCTATATCGGGCACGGGATCAAGATCTTCATCTGGGTCCAGTTCGCCAACCACCTGGATTTCAATCTCACCGTGACCGAGCACGACACGCTCAGCGCCAACCGTACCGGCTTCATCACGGTCGGGGCCGAGAACGGTCGGCGCGAGTTGCAGCTGCGCCATCAGCCCTTCGCCGGCGGGCCGGAGGTGTTGGCGAGCAGCCCGGTGTGGCCCCGCCGCGACCTGCGACTGTGGCTCGAGGTCTATCCCGACCGCATCGACGCCACCTGGCCCAACCCCGACCAGCGCGCCTTCACGCCCTACTTCGGCAACGACTGGCAGCGCGATGCACTCCAGCTCGGCGCGGCGGAGGAGATCCCCATCGACGTCGAGCTACTCCTGCCCAAGGGCGCGATCCTCAAGCAGATCGAGATCTTCTCGGCCATCCGGTGACCCGATGTCAGCGGGCCCGGTCGTGGGGCCCGGGCTGGCCGGCTGCGGCTTGCGCGCCCTGCGGTTGCGTTGCTCTGCGGTAGCCGTGTAATGCGGTGATGAGCAAGTTCACCGACCTCGCGGCGCTGGCGCGCCAGCATGGGCAGTATCCGGTCGAAGCCTATTCCTTCGTCGGCGAGGGCCTGCGCCACGCCGCCAGGACCCTCGGCAAGGAAACCGCGACCGGTGACGAGCGCCATCTGGCGGCGATAGAGCTGGTCGATGGCGTGCTGGATCTGGCCGCCGAGCGTTTCGGCCTGCTCGCGCGTGAGGTGTTGCGCTCATGGGGCCTGACCCGCAGCGAGGATATCGGCGCGATCACCTACCATCTGATCGAATGCGGCGTGTTCGGCCGCCAGAGCTCGGACAGCCGCAGCGATTTCGACAACGGCCCGGCTTTCGCGCACGCGCTCGAACAGCGCGTGCGCGCAGACCTCGAGGCCGTGTGTCGCCGCTGAACTGAGCGGGGCCGTCGGCCTTGACGGGGCCCTCACAGCTCGCAGTGAAGCGTTCGCATGACACAAATCGTGGACAGCAGGTCGGTCGACGGAGGGGTGGTTTTCGCCGAAAATGGGCCGAAGGCCCGGCGAAAACGCGGCCGCAGGCCGCGAACCCTGACCGAGGCCGGGGGGTACGCGCCGAAGGCGCGAGGGGGCAGCGCTCCCTGTGAGGGAAGCCTCGGCCTTGGCCGAGAAATGGCTTTCCACCTTCCGCAACGGCGCCGATCATGGCGCGGTGCGCACGGAAGATGACGACTCGGAGCATGTCGGCTGGGTCGAGGAGATCTGGGACAACGTCTGGATCCGCGTCGGGGTGATCGCCGCCGCGGTCGCGATGGTCAGTTGGGCCGTGCGCGAGACCGCCTTCATCACCCGACCGGTGCTCCAGGCCCTCGGCATGATGGCCCTGCCCCTGGCCATCGGGTTCACCGTCGCCTACATCTGCTCGCCCCTGGTCGAGGTGATGCGGCGTTTCGGCATCAACCGGGTGCTCGGCTCGCTGGTGCTCTATTCGGTGTTGCTGGCCGGCGGGGGCCTCACCGTATCGATGGTCATCCCGGCGATGATCCGGCAGTCGACCGACCTCGCCGAGCGCACCCTGCAGGACCACTGGTACCTCGATCGCAACCGCAACGAGCGGTACGACTCGGGTGACCTCGTGCTCCAGCTCGATAACATCGATCACGGTAGCTTCTTCGAGGACCGCGACAACGACGGAGAACGCGACCCCAGCGAGCCGGCCTACGAGCGCGAGGCCGATCGGCGGGTGCGGTACGAGCCCTCGCTGATCAAGCACACGGTCAGCTGGGTCAACGAACGCCAGCACCGGCTCGAACGGCTGATCGGCGGCGGCCTCGACCGACGGGGCCAGGTCTTCGTGTTGTTCTACCACCAGGCGATGCAGCCGGTGACCGATCGCCTCGATGCCGGGCTGCAGGTCGCGCGCGAGTCACGCCTGTTCACGCAGTGGCCTCCCTTCCTGCGCCAGGATCCCGAGCACCTGCCCGATCTCGACGCCGCGCTCGGCCGCGAGCTGGAATGGCCGCGCAGCTGGCCGCAGGTCCTGCGCGACGACTACGATGCGGTACACCAGAATCTGAGCGATGATTTCACCGTCGAGCAGCGTAAGGGCTGGCGTGCGGTCATGCGCTGGTACGGTCGTTGTTTCACCTATCGTCATCAGGAGCTGATGGCGGTGTGGGACGCCTGGAGCGCCGGCGACGAGCTGAGCGACCCGACGACCGCTTTGCCGCCGCTGCTCGCCGCGGCCGAGGGGCCGGCGGCGGCCTTCGTGCGCGAGTGGTTCATGCAGGACCGCGCCTTGCTGTTACGGTCGTTGCGCGCCTTCGATCGCGGCGAGGAGTCGAACGGCCGCCGTGAACTCACCGGGGACCAGCGCGAGCAGGCCGAGGCTCTCTACGACTTCATGCAGGAGGCGGCCGACGCCGAGCTGGCCTACGCCGAGCAGCTGGTGCAGCGGATCGTGCGTGGCCGCGATGGCGGCGGCAACGCCTTCCTCCGCTCGCTGGTCGATCGCGTCGATGGCCAGGTGCGTTCCGGCCTCCAGGCCGCCTCGGTCGCGGTGGGCAGCCGCATCCGCCACGTGTTCACCAACATCACCGGGCTACTGGGGTTCACCCTCGATCTGATCCTGATCCCGGTCTACGCCTTCTTCCTCACCCTGGCGATGCCCCGCATCCGGCTGACCTTGCGCACCTACATCCCCGAGCGCAACAAGGTGCGTACGCTGCGGATCCTGCACGACATCGAGAAGGTGGTCTCCGCGTTCTTCCGTGGCCGCCTGATCGTCTGTCTGCTCTGTGCCCTGCTGGTCTGGGCCGGGTTCGCTCCCCTGGGTGTGCCCTATGCCGGGCTGTTCGGCCTGCTTATCGGCCTGGCCACGGCGGTGCCGCTCTCCGGTCTGCTGTTCCTCGTGCCCGCCTGTCTGTTGGTGATGGTCGAGGGCGGTGACGCCATGGTCGTGCGCATCGCGCTGGTGGTCGCGGTCTACACCGTGGTCCAGGGGCTGGAGATGACGGTGTTCACCCCGACGATCATGGGCCGCGAGGTCGAACTGCATCCGGTGCTGCTGATCCTCGCGCTGCTGTTCTTCGGTTATCTGTGGGGCATTCTCGGGCTGATCCTCGCCGTGCCGATCGCCGCATCGCTGCGCATCCTGCTGCGTGAGTTCGTCCTGCCCCGGCTGCGCCGGATGGCGGCGCTGCCGGCGGACAGCCGGCGCTGGACCCGGAGCGCGGATCCGCCGGCCGACGAGCCGGGCGAGGCGCTTGCCGAGCGCCCGTCCGGGGCATGATCCGGCCATGCGGGTGGAGCGGATCCTCGATGCCGATGTCAATCGCGCGGCCGAAGGCCTGCGCGTGCTCGAAGAGGTCGCCCGCTTCCTCGGCGACGACCACACCCAGGCGGCCACGCTCAAGCATCTGCGTCACCGCCTGCGCGCGGCGATACCGGCCGCTGCAACCGCGTGGCGCGATACGCCCGGGGATGTCGGTACCACCATCGCCGCTGCCGACGAGGCGCGGCGCTGCGATCTGGTGGCGATCATCCGGGCCAACGCCCGGCGCGCGCAGGAGGCCCTGCGCGCGCTCGAAGAGTTCTCCAAGCTCAGCGGATTGGATGCCGCGTTCTTCGAGGCCATGCGTTACGCCTGCTACACCGCCGAATCCGAACTGCTCGCTCGCCTGCCGCAGCAGCGCCTGCGTGCGGCGCGGCTCTATGCATTGATCGACGTCGCATTGTGCGACGATCCGGTGGCCGTGGCCGGCGCGGTGGCGCACGGCGGGGCTGGCGTGGTGCAGTTGCGCGCCAAGCAGCTCGAACCGCGTAATTACCTGGCTCTGGCCGAACGGATGCAGGCGGCGGTGCGTGCAGCCGGGGCGATGTTCGTGGTCAACGATCATGTCGCCGTGGCCGCGGCACTCGGTAGCGACGGCGTGCATATCGGTCAGGACGATCTCGCACCGGACCATGTGCGACGGGTGGTCGGCCCTGGGTGCGCCATCGGTCTGAGCGTGCATGCGCCCGAGCAGCTCGCGCCTGCGCGCAGCGGGGCGGTCGACTACATCGGCCTGGGTCCGGTTTTCACCACCACGACCAAGCCCCACGAACCGGTGCGCGGCCCCGAGCTCCTGCGTCGCGTCGCCGGCCTGTCGCTGCCGCCGTCCTACGCCATCGGCGGAATCACCCTCGAGCGGTTACCGCAGTTGCTCGGTCTGCTGCCGCACGGGGTGGCGGTGGCTGGCGACCTGTGCCGCGCCGCTGACCCGCAGGCCCGGGCCGCGGCCTACCGCGCGTTGCTCGACGATGGCTGAGCGCTGCGTCAGCGCCGGCGCGCTGCGCCTGATCCTGACCCACTTCGTGCAGCTGCCGGCGGTGCTGCTGGTGCTATGGGGCACGGGGCCGACCGCCTGGTGGATCGCCGGGTTGTGGGGCTCGGTGGTCGCCTGCGCCGGGACCGACAGCGGCTGGGTCTGGCGCAACCGCCTGCTGGTCAGCGAGGCGGTCTGCTGGCTGGCGTTGCCCTTGTGTCTGATGCCCTGAGCCGCCCTGCGCCGGGGATCAGAAACGGTAGCCGACCGAGACGAAGGCGGAGGGGTAGTCCTGCTCGACCTCGATCTCGATGAGCGAGTCGTCAGCGTGGCGGAACTTGTTTCGGCTGCGCCACGAGGTGTAGGCGGCGCCGGCGCCGATGTCGATGCGGCCGAGATTGACGAAGGCCCCGAGCGTGGCGCCGACCTCGGTGATCAGGCCGGGCTCGCGGATGGCCAGTTGCGCAGTGTCGAGGTCGAGCCAGCCCAGGCCGATACCGACGTAGGGCATGAGCTCGATGCGGGCGGAGTCGCCGAACTCATAGACCAGGCCGAGGTGGGCCCGGAGGGTGTTGCCGCTGTAGAAGATGTCCTGGTCGCCAGCTTCTGCGGTCTGGAAGGTGCTGAACAGGCCGAAGGCGGCGCCGAGCTTCCACGGGCTGGCGGGGGCGAAGGGGCGCCGGTGGTGCGAGAGGATCTCTGCCGCGATCGCGGTATCGATCTCCAGGCCGTCGACCAGGTCCTCGTCCACGATCGGGGTCGAGATGTCGAGGCGCAGGCCGGAGAGGGTGCGCACCTCGCTGTGGTAGGCCGTGGCCGCGTGACCACGCGCGATGGTCAGAAGCATGGCCAGAACGATGCCGGTGGCCAGGAGCGCACGGCGATTGGTGGCGACCAACGATCGATGCATGGAAGGGATCTCCCTCGGGGCTGGTGGCACACGCCAGGGGGCGGCCGCTGCCCGGCCGGCGAGACGCCGCCGCACGCCCGGGCACGGGGCGTCAAGGCTGCCGGACGGGCGCATGTCGCGTCCGCTCACATGCGTTTAGGTCCACCTCGCGGCCATCCAAGCGCCAACTGTGGCCATGGCGCGGGGTTCGGCGCACAGTCCGACCCCTCTACCAGCCCATACGCCCCCAGCTAGATAGGTGGTTTATCGGTTGTCCACATGCCGGCAGGGCTAAACTGACTGGTCGCCGCTTCGTGGTCGCGCAGATGACAGCCTCTGTGCAGCCGAACGGGCCAAGCGGCGTATCGGTAACGAAGGGGAAGCCATGCGCGCGATCGCTCATGCATTGATCGTCTGTGTCACCAGCGTCCTGGTCTGTGGCCTCACCGGCTGCGGTGGCGATGACAAGATCAGCAATCCCATCGGCGGCAAGTTGCAGGTCGATCATGCCGCCACTGGCGGTGGCGGCGGCGGCGGCGGCGGTGGTGGTGGTGGTGGTGATGACAGCGACGATCCGGCCGACGATCCGGTCGGCTCGGACAAGACCTGGACCTTCATGGTCTACATGGCGGCGGACAACAACCTCGCCGCAGCTGGCCTCGACGACATCAAGGAGATGATGGCGGTCGGCTCGAACGACAATGTCAATGTGATCGTCAAGGCCGAGTTCGGTACCGGCTATCTCGCCTCCAGCGGGATCAACACCCCGGCCGATGCCAACATCCCCGGTCTGCCCTCGTTCCAGACGACCACCTACCTGGTCAAAGCCGGCTCGGTCGAGCCGATCAGCGCCAGCGCCAATCAGGACATGGCCGACCCGGCCACCCTGTCTGGTTTCATCAGCCAGACCGTCGAGGACTACCCCGCAGATCACACGGTGCTGGTGCTGTGGAATCACGGCCAGAACCTCGTCGGCGTGTGCCAGGACGAGACCGACAGCGGGTACGACATGATGGATCTGCTCGAGATGCGGACCGCCGTCGTGGAGGCAGGCGTCCACCTCGACATCGTCGATATCGACGCCTGTCTGATGGCCCGGCTCGAGGTGGCCGAGGTCCTCTACGAGCACTGCGACTACCTCGTCGCCTCGCTGTTGACCGAACCGTTCGATGGCGATCCCTACACCCCCATGCTGCAGCATCTGACCGCCAATCCGGACCAGACCCCCGAGGCCTACGCCGCCACCATCTGCCGCGACTATGTCGAGTCCTATGGCAGCCCGGATGACGGTTCGGTGACCAAGTCGGCGCTCGACATGGAAGTGTATCCACTGTTCCGTTCGGCGCTCGACGACCTCGCTGCGGACATGGAGGCCGCGCTGCTCGACGGTTCGCGCTCGGAGATCGAGGCCGCGCGCGACGCGGCGGTCGCGATCGATGCCGAGGTCGATCGCGACCTCGGCCACTTCATCGCCGAGGTCAAGAACCGCGCTTCGGCCGCACTGCCCGCAGCCCTGTTCACCAGCACCGAGAACGCGCTGGACAGCATGGTGGTGGCCAACGAGTTCCGCGTCGTCGGCGGTACGCCGGCTGGTCTGGCCTCGTGTACCGGGCTCGGCGGGTTCCTGCCGAGCACCATCGGCGACGAAGGCCTGATCAGCATGGACAGCTTCGAGCAGATCATGCTCGGCAGCATGCCCAACTGGTGCAGCTTCGTGCGCGAGCTGCTCGGCAGCAGCATGTACGATGCCGAGAACCCCCCGGAGTTCGGTTTCCAACTCGAATGGAGCGATCCGAATGTCGACATCGATCTCTATGTCAAGGAGCCGAGCGTCAACGACTCGGGCAGTTTATGGGTCGCGCCGTTCATGGGCACTGTCTCTCCGCAGGGCTACATGGGGGGAGGCTGGGGCTGGGAAGGCTGGGTGTCGAAGGAATGGGTGATGGTCGGCGAGTTCGAGGCCTACGTCGCCCTGTACGACGACAACAGCGCTGGCACGCCGACGATCGAGGTGACCTGGTCGACCCTGGAGGGCGGAGACTGGGTCGAACAGGGGACCGTCGAGGTGAGCGACCTGCAGCCGATCAATGTCGATATCTGGACCGGTCCCACGCCGGGACAGGAAGATGCGATCGACGATGACCTGCACAGCAACTGGAAGTACCTCACCAGTGTGATCGTCAACAGCGGCTGATCGCGATGTCCACCGGTCCAGACGCGCGAACGGCCGGAGTACCCTCCGGCCGTTCGCATGTCCAGGGCAGCATGCCCTGCCCCTGCCCCTGCCCCTGCCCCTGCCCTGCCCTGCCCTGCGCAAGCGTGGCGTGGTAGCTCCGGCTTGGGCGCTTGCGTGGCGCACGATTCATCGACGCCCGGGTGGGCTCGGCTCCTGCAGCCGGCGCCCGGCTTGGACGGTACAGGCCTGAGTACGCCATCCTGCGGCGGGGCGAAGGATGTGGAGGCGACGACGGGGGGAGGGCGCTACTGCGTCTGCAGCCTCAGAAGCGCCAGCCGCCGGTGAGGAAGGCGCAGAAGTATTCCTGGTCCACATCGAGCCTGACCACCGTGCTCTGTTCGAACACGAAGCGTTGCAGGCCCTGGCGGTTGACGTAGCCGGCGCCGCCACCGAATTCGACGCTGCCGATGTTGGCGAACACGCCGAGATTGAGGCCGTATTCGACCGTCAGTCCGGGTTCGTATTCCTCGAACTCGGGCACGCTGATGTCGAGGAAGCCGAAGCCGATGCCGACGAAAGGCGTGGCTTCGATGCGCAAGTACTCGGTCAGTTCGGTCACCAGGCCGAGGTGATAGCGGACGATGGGGGCGGTGTAGTCGACAGTGATGCCTTGATCGTCAGCGCTCTGGACCACCACCGCCAGGGCGGGACTGCCGCTGAGTCGGAAGCGACTGAGCGGTTGGACCGGATAGGAATGGACCCAGGCGACCTCGGCGGTGAAGCTGTCGCCCGGCTCGACATTGCGCACGATCTCGATGTCTTCGAGCGGCGTGTAGACGTTGAGCCGCAACCCGCTACGGCCGGGGAACTCGCGCGGTGCGTATTCGAGCGCCGCGGCCTGTCCGGTGGCCAGCAGTGCGGCCAGGGCGGTGATCGACCGGATTCGGCGACGGGGTCCGTCACGCAATGCCATGGAAACCTCCTCGGATGGACGCGAGCGCTGTCCTGCGCAACCCCTCCTCTAGTCGACCGCCAACGCCGCTGAAGCCGAAACTGCGTGCGCGCCGTCAGGCAGTTCGCACACCTGGCCGGTCATTCGCCCGCTGGCACCGAGCGCCGCCGCAGTTTGAAGGCGAGATGATGGCGGAACGGCGGAGGCCGCAGGACCAGTTCGCCGCCGGGATGGTCGATCTCGTCGCGTTCCCGGATGCGCCCTGAATCGGCATCCCACCACTCGACCTGCATCGCCCCGGCCGCGATCTGCGTGCCGACCCTCACCGTCGCCTCGCGGTGGAGCGCGTCGGCCTTGCCCGCGTAGCCCCAGCGCCGGGCGAGGATGTACCCGAGCATGTCGCCCGGCGCGAACCAGGCGTTGATCCACAACTCACCGGCACTGCTCCGGCCCGTGAGCGGTAGTGAGCGTTTGGCCTGGCCGCGCAGGTCTTCGCCAGCGAGGAACCGGGCCACCGCCGCGTAGGGGCCGTAGCGCTCGTTCTGGTCGACCCATTCGAACCACCACAGCATCGGGGTGCCGCCATGGCCCGAGGTGATCGCGGCCCAGGGGCCCGAGCGGTGTTCGGCGATCAGCTGCGGCTCGGGGCAGGCCTTGGAGCTGCCGCCGTACTCGGTCACCAGCACCGGTTTGCCGAAGCGGGCGAGTCCGGCGCCGGAATGCTGTGTGCTGTCGCGCAGCAGTTGCGCGAGGAGTTTGCCGCGATCGCGGCGGCGGCCGTGGTAGGCATCGATGCACACGTAATCGATCTGCGGCAGCCGGACGATCGTGCGGTCGGGGCTGCGGAAGTCGCCGGCCCAGTGGGTGGTCACCGGGTGGTCGTAGACATCGAGCGCATGCCAGCGCTCGCTGGCATGCCGGTGCCATTCACGCAGATGGCTGCCACCGGCAGTGAGGTTGATCTCGCTCCACAGCTTCCACCCCAGGATCGCCGGATGGTCGGCGTAGCGGGCGATGAGGTAGCGGCGGTACTGTTCCTGCTTGGCCAGGGCGAAGGGGCGGTGGAACAGGGCCGTGGCCGAGCGGAACGGACCACCATTGCGCTTGTTGTACGGGCTGTTCTGCCATTCGCGATCGACCCGTTCGCTGCCCATGCCGTGGTTGTGGATGACCAGGTTGACGCGCACGCCGTGGGCGTAGGCCTGATCGAGGATGCGATCGAGCCGTTGGGCGTTGGGTTGGTGATAGCGGCCGATGCCGTGGAAGTGCGGCCAGTCGTCGCGCCACTCCAGGGCCAGATTCCAGGAGCACATCCAGATCTCGGTCGCGTTGCCGCCGGCGGCGGCGAGGCGCGCGAGGTAGGCGGCGTAGGAATGGCTGCGCAGGTCCGGCGTCTCCCGCTTGATCGGTGTGCATCGGGCGCCGCGCGGATCGTTGACCGAGCGGATGTTCAGCCCGATCGGGTAATAGAAGCGTTCGCCGCCGGGACCGACGCCGAAGAACCGCGGGTCGCGCGCATCCACGCGCACGTAGTCGTCCCAGGGGGCACCGGTCACCTGCAGGGGTGGCAGCGCGAGCGTCACGCGGCGTTCGTCGGCCAGCCCCTGGTTCCAGATTCCCACCAGTTCGATGGTATGGCGGCCCGGTAGCCGCGCTCGGTAGCGCACGGCGAAGCGGCCCTGGCCGCGGGGGATCGCCGCCTCGTGGTCGCCGGCGGGCTGCAGGTCCATCTCCTGGAGGAAGAAGCCGTCGATGGTGTGGACGCTGCCTCCCGGTGTGCGGATGTTCGCCAGGAGGCGGAAGCGCTCGTGGTCGTAGGGGTTGCTCGGGAATGGCGCGGGCACGCATTCCAGCTGCCAGCGGCGCCCGGTCTCGATCGCTCCGGTGGGCAGGTCCAGATCGAGCAGTCGCGGCCGGGTCGTTGCCTCGTTGGCCGCGGCGCGCGGGCGCGCGGTGAACGCGATCCGGGCGCGGGTCTCTTCGGCCGTGGCGAAGATCAGGCCGAGGCGTTGACTCAGGGCATAGCGGTAGGGGGTCCAGGCCGCGCTGTGCCCGGCGCTCGACATCCGGCTGCTCGCACCTGCCGCGACCTCCAGCACCACCTGGTGACGGCCCGGGCCGAAGGTCTCGGGATGCATGGACTGGAACCAGTGGCCCTCCTGGTCGGTCACCCAGGCGCCGACCCGCAGGTCGCGCGGAGCGTCGTCTGGCACGCTCAAGGTGAGGTCGATCACCGCCAGGGCATCGGGCAGTTCCCAGCTGGCGATGGTCACCGGGGTGCTCAGTGGCCCACGCAGGCTGACCGTGCGCTCGCCGCCGGTGGCGACGCTGCCGATGATCGCCAGCAGGACCAGACTCGCGGCGCGCATGGTAGGGAGTGTCGGCGCCCAGGTCGGGGGGGCAACGTGCTGCCGGGGCATGCCCGGTTGTACGCCTGCGCCTGCGATCCGCTGAGGCTCGCACCAGCCGCAGGGCGACTCAGAGCTCGCAAATGAGGGCCCCTGCCTCGCCTCCATCTGCGTCACTATGGCCCAGGCACCAAAGAGAGCGGGGCGGTTGGACGCAGGTGGAGGCGACGCAAGGCATGGAAACAGGGGGTCACAACATGGGACCATCACTCGATGGTCCCATGTTGTGACCCCGTCATCCCTGGCTTTGAGCAGCCCTGGGCACCAGCCGTTCCCGTCGCTTGTCTGGCTGCGTGTGCGGGTCAGGATCGGACCATGACCGCGGTATCTGCAGGCGGGGTGACGATCGATGCGCTCTGCGCCCTGGCGCGTCAGCAGGGGTTGCGCGATGCCGCGGCCCTGGAGCGGCTGGCCGAGGTCGCTCGTCGCGCCGGGGTCGATTCGCCGGCCACCATGCGCGCGTTCATCCTCGGCTCGGACATGCTCGGCGACGCCTTGCGTCGCGCGCTGACCCAGGCCCTGCCGCCGCGTGACGATCTGCGCTATGGCGCGATCACCATCGCCGGCCACCTCGCGGTCGGTGGCATGGGCGATGTCTGGCTCGGGACGACGCCCGACGGCGCGCTGTGTGTGGTCAAGACCATCCGGCCGGACGTGGCGAATCCCGACTTCATCCGCCGCTTCGATCGCGAGGTGCGGCTCACCGCCCGTATCCGCAGCCCGCACGTGGTCCGTTGCATCGATTTCGGCATCGCTGGCGAGCGGTCCTATCTCGCGCTCGAGCACGTCGCCGGCGGTGATCTGCACCACCTGATCCGGCAGCACGGCCGGTTGAACGAGACCGAGGCGGTCTCGCTCGCGATCCAGATCGCCCGGGGGCTGCACGCGGCGCACGCCTGCGATCTGGTCCATCGCGATCTCAAGCCGAAGAACGTGTTCATCACCGCCGCGGGCGTGGCCAAGCTCGGCGACTTCGGTCTCGCGCGCAGCACCTCGCAGCAGCGCACCATGTTGACGATGACCGGGACCACCGTCGGCACGCCGGCCTACATGTCGCCCGAACAGGTGCGCGGTCACGACGATCTCGATATCCGCACCGACATCTACGCGCTCGGGGTGGTGCTCTACGAATGCCTGATCGGCCGGCCGCCCTTCGCCGGTGGGCAGGCCGTGGTGTTGCGTGCGCATCTGTCGCAAGCGGTGGGCGATGTGCGCAGTCTGCGCCCCGAGCTGAGCGAGCGCGTGGCCCGCACGATTATCAAGTGCATGGCCAAGGAGCCCGGCCGCCGCTTCTCGAGTCCATCGCGGCTGGTCCACAGCCTCGAGCAGACCCTGCGCAGCTGTGCGCACGACGACGCCACGCTCGCGCCGGGAGTGGCCGCCGCGGCCGTGCCCGACGCCACGCTCTCCGGGGGCGAGGTGGTGGCCCGCGGCGCATCTCCGCCGCCGGTGGCGCCGGTCTTGCGACAGGGCTCGCCAGCCGGGATCGATCCGATGGCCCGCACCGCCACTGTGGCCGCGCCCGCTGCCGCCGGATACAGCGGCGATTGGCTGGTGCTCTGCGGCAGCGGGGCACTGGCCGGGCAGCTGATCCACTGCTTCGCGCGCTCGCGCCTGCTATTCGGCAAGAAGCGCAGCGAACCGGTCGACGTCTGCCTGCGGGTCTACCCGATCGCCGAGCACGATGCCGCCTGCCGTCGCATCAGTCGACAGCACTTCGAGCTCGCGTGGGATCCTGCGAACGGGGAGCTGCGTTGCAGCGATTGCGGCAGCGCCAACGGCACCACGCTCGATGGTCAGGTCCTGCGCCGGTCCAGCTGTGTGCTGCAACCCGGCGGCCATCGCCTGAGCGTGCCGAGCTCGATCGCGCTCACCCTCGCGTGCCGACAGCCAGAGCACGTGATGCTCACCCGCGAAGGCAACCGCCCCTCGCTGGCCTACGTCATGGTCCTGCATCGGTTCACCATCGGCGGTCCGCTCGCCGATCTGGCCCTGCCGGCGGGCGGTGCGGGGCTGCCGATGCTCGAACTCGAACAGGTCGATGGCCGCTGGCGGTGGCGCCTCGATCGCTCCCAGCCCTGGGCACCGCTCGCGCTCGGCCAGGATTGGGAGTCCGCCGGGCTGCCCCTGCAGGCGGTCGCGGGGAGCCATGACCACTTTGTCTGATCGGCAGCGGCCGGGTCGGTCCTGCCGGTTGCTCCTTGCTTGCATGGTGGGCCTGACCGGGGCCGCTCTCGATGCGGCCGATCCCCCACCACGCGCGTTCGAGCTGCGCGACGCGGTGCTGCGTCTGCGCCTGTCGCAGCTGGTGCGGACCCGCGAGCGCTACGTGCGCAGCCCTCTGCGCGCACTCGCGCGACAGCTCGAGCTCGGACCGGCCGTGTGGCAAGGCCAGCTCGCGGCCATTGAGCTGAGCCCGGAGGAGGACCTGGCCGATCTGCTCACAGTCGTGCGCGCTGCCGGCGCCTCGTTGGCCTGGCCACCGCCGACGGCCGATGCGCCGGCCCCGCGCCCGGAGCAGGTGGTGTTCAACTGCGTGTTCGAGGCCGAACCGCTGCGGTGGCTCGCCCCGCGTCTGCGCCGCTTCGTGCCGCAACCGGCAGAGCGGCTTCCACCGGAGGGGGTCGATTGGCTCTGTGAGGGCGACGGCATCCAGCTCGCCCGGTGTGGCTCGCTGCTCAATCTCAGCTTGTGCCGGCGCTATGGCGATCCGTTCGCGCAGCGGGGCGTGATCCCCCGGCCGTTGGCTGACCCACCCTCGTTGTTCGATGCGCAGGCCGACGCCGAGGTGCTGGTCGCACTCGATCGGGTCTACCGCTGGGCCGCGCCGACGCTGCGCGCCGCGGTGCACACCGAACTCCATCCGCTGCTTCCCACCGACGAACAGCTGCGCGGTGCGCAGGCCGAAGTGAGCTGGCGGCTCGGCCCGGCGGGGTTGACCGAGCGGCTGCGTCTGGTGCATCCGCGCCTGGGTCCGCTCGCCGCCGGGCAAGAGGTCGATCGCACGCTGTTGGCCGGCCTGCCCGGCGACACGCTCTGGGCTCTGGCGCTGCGTCTGGGCCCGGAAGAGGCGGCATCCTGGGGCGAGGCGCTGATCGGGCGTCTGCCGCTCTCACGGCGTTTGTTGATCGATGGCGCCTTGCTGGTCGAGGGGCTGCCGCGGCTCAAGACCCTCTGCGCGCTGCCGTGCGGGCATGTCCTGTTCTACGCGCGCGAGGTCGGTGGGATCCCGGCGTTGACGCTGGCGCTGGAGGCCGATGGCGCGGTGGCGCGGGACCTGCTCGCAGGGCTGGCCGATCGGCTGGAGTGGATGGTCGACGGAACCGGCGATTGCCACGGCATGATCGGCATCCTGCCTGTGCACCTGGGGGTGCGCGAAGGTTGGTTGATCGCCACCACAGATGGTCGTGGAGTCGCGGCGCATGAGGCACGCGCGGGCGGCTTCCTGGACCATGCGGGTGTCAGCGCGGCGCTCGCGGCGCTGCCCGAAGGCCCGCTGCGGTTGATCGGGCTCAGCCGCAGCCCGGCGGTGTGGCAACGACTCGCCCGGATGGCGCGGGTCGCGGTGGCGCTCGATCCGGCGGTGGAGGCCTGCGCCCGTCCATTGCAGCTCGACACCCTGCCGGCCGCGCTGGAGGCGCTGGCGCCGAGCGCGGGCAGCTGCCATCTCATGCAGCACTCCGGCGCCTGGGAGGTGCACGCCAGCGGCCTGTGCGGTGGTCCGCTGAGCCAGGCCCTGCTCGGTGTCGGCCTGGTGGGGTGGTGGCGTTGGCGCCAGGCGACGCCCCAACGCGAACGGCCGGACCCAGCGGGCCCGGCCGAATGACTGCACAGTTGTGGCGTCAGCTCAGTTGGCGTCGGCGACCACGTCGACGGTCCGCCCGCGGAAGGCGATGCTGCCGTCGATCCGGGCGAACAGGGTGTAGTCCTTGCCGAGGCCGACGCCGGAGCCGGGCTTCCAGCGGGTACCGCACTGGCGGATGATGATGTTGCCTGCGCGCACGCGCTCGCCGCCGTACTTCTTGATGCCCCGGCGCTTGGAAATGCTGTCGCGGCCGTTGTTGGTCGAACCCTGACCGGTCTTGTGTGCCATGTCGCCCTGCCTTTCCTGCGAATGGGGAGCGGAGGATACGCGACAGCCCCTGCGATCAAGCGCTTTGTCCGCGCGGCGCACGGTGCCGCCGTGGAAGCGGAGCGGGCTCGCGGTCGGGCTCAGGAGACGGGATTGGTGTAGATCTCGTCGTCCTCGTCCCAGGTCAGCCCGCCGTTGGTCAGTTCGTCGAGCCAGTCCTCCCAGCCCTTGAGGAACTCGCGCGCTTTGGTGCCCTTGGCCGGCCCGAGAATGCCGAGGTCCTCCATCAGTTCGACGTACTGTGTCGCCTTGTTGTAGCCCACCCCGAGCTTGCGGCGGAGGAAGTCGGCGCCGGTCTTGTTGTAGCGGAACATCGACCACACCGCCTCGTGGAACTGGCGGTCGGTGAGCCAGGCGCTGGCTTTCTCGTCACCCGAGCCGCCACCGCCGGCCATGCTCACAGCGTGGATCTTGCAGATCGACTCGTCGTATTCGGGTTCGCCCTGGCTGCGCGCATGGTCGACGATGGCGTCGATCTCGTGATCCTTGACCCAGACGCCCTGTCCGCGGATGAGGTTGGAGGAGCCAGGCGGCAGGAACAGCATGTCGCCACGGCCGAGCAGGTTCTCTGCCCCGCCGGAGTCGAGCACCACCCGCGAGTTGGACTTGTCTGCGACGCGGAAGCAGATCCGACAGGGGAGGTTCGATTTGATCAGCCCGGTGACCACGTCGGCCGAGGGCCGTTGGGTGGTCAGGATCACATGGATGCCGCAGGCGCGCGCCTTGGCCGTGAGGCGGACCAGGCTCTTCTCGACCTCCTTGTTGACCATCATCAGGTCGGCGTACTCGTCGACCACGATGATGGTGTAATGCATACGTACCGGCAGACCGGGCAGCTCCTCGAGGTTCTTGCCCTTGGCGGCGAGGCGTTCGGCGATCTTGCGTTCGCCGAGGCGGTTGTAGGTGCCGATGTCGCGCGCGCCGACCAGCCGTAGCGCGTAGAAGCGCTCGTCCATCTCGCGGCAGGCCCATTCGAGCGCGGCGTGGGCCTTGGTCATGTCGGTGATCGGCGGCGTGAGCAGGTGGGGGATGCCTTCGTAGCCGGCCAGCTCGACCTGCTTGGGGTCGACCATGATGAATTTGATCTCGTCGGGGTCGCGGAACAGCAGCAGCGAGCAGATGATCGCGTTGAGGCATACCGACTTGCCCATGCCGGTAGCGCCAGCGATCAACAAATGCGGCATCTTGTTCAGGTCGCCGACCAAGGCGGTGCCGAGGACATCGCGGCCGATCACCAAGGGCAGGGTGAGCTTGTGCGGGTCGAGCTCGTCGACCAGATCCCGCATCACCACCGCCTCTTTGTGCTGGTTGGGCACCTCGACCCCGACCGTACGCTTGTTGGGTAGCGGGGCGACGATGCGGATGCCTTCGCAACCGAGCTTGAGCGCGAGGTCCTTCTCGAAGCCCTCGAGCCGGTTGACCCGCAGGCCTGATTCGAGCAGCTCGAGCTCGTACTGGGTGATCACCGGTCCGCGGGTGTGCCCGGCCACACGCACGCTGATGCGGTGTTCCTTGAACATCTCCTCGATCGCCTCGCCGGTCTCCTGGACCTCGGCCTGGTGCAGGCTCTGGTCGACCTCCGGGGCGTCCTCGAGCAGGCCGATGTCGGGTAGCGAGTAGTCCTCGCCGTTGCTGCGCAGCCGCGGTGCTGGCTTGGGGCGCGGCGGTCTGGGCGCCGGTTCCGGCGCCGGGGTCGGGCTCGCGGGCGCGGGGGTCGGCTCACGCGGCTCGGGTATCGGCGTAGGGGCGGGCTCGGCGGAGCCCGCATCCGTATTGCGCTGCGGCGCCACGTCCGTATCGGTCGGCTTGTTCGTTTCGTCCTGGGCGCCGTCGAGCTCGCGCCGACGTTGGCGGATGCGTTCGACCAGGTCCCGCGCATCGAGCGAGGTGGTTTCGCGGTCGGCGATGCGGCGCTGGACCTCATTGATATCGGTCCGGGCGCGCTCGTCATCGCGGTCGTCGGACTCGTCGCGATCGCTCTGGGGGTCGCGGACAGCGGCGGGGTTGGGCACCGCGGTCACCGGCGGTGGCCCGGGTTCGCGCAGGCCGCTGGGGTCGCGAGGGCGCACGACCTTGCGTCGTTGCTCGCAGCGGGCGTGGCGATGACGCCGCAGCGCTCGCCAGGCGCGGCGGGTGTAACGGACCAGATGCAGTTGCAGCAGGACGACGCACAGCGTCAGTAGCGCGAGCAGGAACAGCAGGGCCCCGTTGGTGTCGAGGAAGCGGGTCAGCAAGCCACCGGGATCGTTGGGGTGGGCCGCACCAGGGGTCCGGGTAAGGAGGTTGCCCAGCGCACCCCCGAGTCCGCCGCCGTAACGGGCCAGATCCTGGTTCCAGCGCGCGAGCAACCAGGTGCTGACCGGATTCGGCGGCAGCAGATGCAGCAGACCGCAGATGACCGGTAGCAGCAGCAACGCGGCAGTCAGTCGCGTGCCGAGGTTCTCGAGCATCTTGCCACGCAGCAGGGCGATGCCGTAGCCGAATGCGATCAGCGGCAGCAGGAAGGCACCGAGCCCCCACATGGCCACCAGCAGATGGGCCGTATGGCCGCCAGGACTGCGACAGAGATTCTGCGTCGGATTGGTGGTGCCGCCGACCTGATGATGGTCGAAACTCAGCAGGGCCAGGGCCAGGAAGGCAGCGAAGAGCAACAGCAGCAGGGCGAGTAGGACCCGCGCGACCCGATGGGGAACCGGCAGGGCGACCGTGGCCTCGTTCATGCAGCGGAGTCTAGTGAGCCCAGGTGCTGTTTCTATGCCGGATGCGGCGGCGCGCACAACGTGCAGGCCGCATCCGTCGCGGCTTCACAGCCAGTCCGGCCGATCCGAACCGTCTTGCGGTTCGCTCGCTGGCGGTTCGGGCGTGGAGTCGGGATCGCTCTGCCTGGCCTGGCGGATCAGCGCTTCCATCTCGTTACGCTGAGCCTCGGCGCTGTCGTAGGCGAAAGACAGGCGCGGCAGGCGTCGCAGCTTGACCTGCGGTGCGTAGCGGCGTTCGAGGAAGCCGCGCGCGCTGCGCAGGGCGTGCTCCGCGAGACGGCGTTGGCCCGAATCACCAAGGACGGTATAGTAGGCGGTCACCTGCTGCAGATCTGCGGTGAGCTCGCAGCGGGTGATGGTGATGAAACCGAGACGCGGGTCACGCATCTCGGTGTTGATGGTGCCGGCGATCTCGCGGCGGAGCAGGCTTTCCAGCCGTTGCTTGCGTGACGGGGCGGGCATGGCGATCTCGTATCGACAGGCACCGTCGGTGCCGGGGCGCCGGGCTGGTCGGCCCGACGGCGCGGCAACCGGACGGGCGCGCTACAGCGTGCGAGCCTGGGCGCGGCGGGTGTAGAACTCCATCAGGTCGTTCTCGCGCACATCGTTCCAGCCTTCGAGGGTCAGGCCGCATTCGTAACCGGAGCGCACTTCGCGTACATTCTCCTTGAAGCGGCGCAGGGTATTGACCTTGCCCTCGTGGAGGATCATTCCGTCGCGGGTCAGGCGCATGCGGCAATCGCGCAGGACCTTGCCATCGGTGACGTACAGACCGGCGATGGTACCGGCCTTCGAGGAGCGGAACACCGCGCGGACTTCGGCGTGGCCGATGGTCTCCTGGACCATCTCGGGGTCGAGCATGCCAGAGAGCGCCAGTTTGACGTCGTCGAGCATCTCGTAGATCACCGAGTAGGTGTTGATCTCGACGTTGCGGTCCTCCGCCTGACGGCGGGCCTTGGCGTCGGCGATGACATGGAAGCCGATGACCAGCGCGTCGGAGGCCTCGGCCAGCGTGATGTCGCCGGTGGTGATGCAGCCCACGCCCGAGTGGATGATGTTGACCTTGACCTCGGCCTCGTCAGCGGCGATGTCGACCAGGCTCTTGCTGACCACTTCGAGCGAACCGGCGGCGTCGGCCTTGAGGATCAGGCGCAGTTCCTTCTTCTTGGCCTCGGCGAGATCCTCGAACAGGCTGGCCAGGGTGGTGGTGGTGTTGCGGGCGGCGAGTTCCTTCTCGCGGCTCTTGTGCTGCCGCTGGTCGGCGGCGTTTGCCGCGGTCTTGAGGTCCTCCATGACGTGGAACCGGGCGCCGGCGCCGGGCAGTTCCGAGAGGCCGGTGACTTCGACCGCATGCGACGGGCCTGCGAGTTTGACCGGTTCGCCGGTCCAATCGAGCATCTGGCGCACCCGGCCGTAGCCACTGCCGGCGAGCAGGATGTCACCAACGGCGAGGCTGCCGCGTTGGACCAGCAGGGTGGCGGTGACGCCGCGACCTTCGCTGAGGTTGGCTTCGATCACGGTGCCCGAGGCCCTGGCGAAGTGGTTCGCCTGCAATTCCAGGACCTCGGACTCGAGCGACAGGCGCTCGAGCAGATCGTCGATGCCTTCGCCAGTGATCGCGGAGCAGGGGATCACGCCGATGTCGCCGCCCCATTCCTCGGCCAGCAGGCCCTGTTCGGAAAGCTGACGCAGGACCTTCTCGCGATCGGCGTTGTCCTTGTCGACCTTGTTCATCGCCACCACCAGCGAGACCCCGGCGGCCTTGGCGTGGTTGATGGCTTCGATGGTCTGCGGCATGACGCCGTCGTCGGCCGCGATCACGATCACCGCGATGTCGGTGATGTGCGCGCCGCGGGCGCGCATCTCGGTGAAGGCCTCGTGGCCCGGGGTGTCGATGAAGGTGACCTCGAGCCCGGAGGGCGTCTCGACGGTGTAGGCGCCGACGTGCTGCGTGATGCCGCCGGCCTCGCCCTCGGTGACGTGCGTCTTGCGGATCGCGTCGAGCAGACTGGTCTTGCCGTGGTCGACGTGGCCGAGGATGGTCATCACCGGCGGACGCGGTGCCAGATCCTCTTCGTTGTCCTCTTCCTCGTGGAGCGCTTCGACCTCTTCCTCGACGTCGGCCTGCTCCTTGATGGAGACCTGTTTGTCGAACTCCTGCCCGAGCAACTCGATGGTGTCGCGGTCGAGGTTGGAGTTGATGTTGGCCATCACGCCGGCCATGAACAGCTTGGCGATGACCACGCTCGACTTGAGGCCGGAGGCTTCGGAGAAGTCACGCACGGTGCACGGCAGCGCGACGGTGAACTCAGTCTTGCCCGAGAGATCCTCTTCCTCGGTCGAGAGGGTGCGGCGCTGCCGCACCCGGCGGGTCATCTGCTCCTCGCGCTCACGCTTGTCGGCGCGATGGCTGCGGCGATCACGACCACCGCCGCGTCCGCCGCGGCCGGCGCCCGGCCCGCCCGGACCACCAGGCCCCGGAGGCCCGCCGGCACCGGCGCGACCGCGGTTGTCGATCGGACGGAAGGCGCGGCGACCCTTGCGGTCACGCGCCTTGGCCTCGGTCACCCGTTGCTGCATCGCGAGGTTGCGGCGGATGTTGTCCTGGATGATCTTGCGTCGGTCCTCGGCCGAGAGCTGTTCGCCCTGCTCGGGCGCGGCTGTCGGCGGGCGCGCGGACATCTCGGGCTTGGGCGCGTGATCGGCCTTTCTGGCCGTGGCCTTGGCCAGTCCGGCGAGCTTGCTGCCCAGCGAGGAACGGGCGCCGGCCTTGGTCGGCTTGGCCGGCGCGGCTTCGGTCGCGGTGGCGTCGGCTTCGGCCGGCGGTGCCTCGGCCTCGGTTCCGGTCTCGGCGCTGGGCGCCTCGGCGACAGGAGCCGGGGGCTGCATCGCCTGCGCGCTGGGCGTCTCGGCGGCGGTCCCGGTGTCCGCCTCGCTCGGCATCGGCGCCTCGCTCGGTGCCGGGGCCTCGGACGAGGGCTCGGCACCGGCAGTGGCCCCGCCCGCGGCGGTGGCTGCGCCCACTGCGGCGGCGGACCGTGCAGCTTCGGCTTCGGCCGCCTGGGCCTCGCGCTGGAGGCGGGCGAGTTCCTCGCTCAGCCGCCGGGCTTCTTCCTCGCGCCGCCGGGCCTCTTCCTCGGCCTGGTGGCGGGCGAACTCCTCGGCCTCGACACGCAGCCGCTCGGCCTCCTCGGCCTTGCGGGCGGCTTCCTCTTCGGCCAGACGCCGTTCCTCGTCCTCGGCCTCGCGCTCCTTGAGCGCCTGCTCGTGCTTGCGCCGCTCCTCGGCGAGGCGGGCCTCGCGCTCGGCTTCGGCCTCGAGTTCCTTCTGCTGCTCCTTGCGTCGACGCGTGGCGGCGGCCTTCTTGGCCGCGAGCGAGCGCTTGTGCTTGAGCTCGAACTCCTCGGCGATGATCGGCGCGAAGGGCTGACCATCGGTGGTCTCGAGTCCGTCGCAGGCGAGCAGCCGCTTGACCTCGTCGGTGGGGAGGTCCGTGTCGATGCCGCCGGGCAGACGGATATCCAGGTCCTCCTCGCACACTTCGATGAGGAGTTCTTTGTCGAGGTTGTATTCTTCTGCCAGTTCAGCCAGCTTCATAGATCTTCCGATGGGTTGTCGCCCGCTCCGGGAACATGTGGTCGCGCCTGCGGAAGTCCGCGCAACCTAGGCCTCGTCCCCACCAGGTGAAGCGGAATGTATGTCGGCCTCGGCGGGGGATGGCGCAGCATCCGCGGAGAGGAACGGATCGCTGCTCTGGGCGCTGTCGAGCGCGAGGCGAGCGGCCTCGAGGGCCTCTTGTTCCTCGCGACGCCGCTCCTCTTCTTCCGCCTGTACGCGGCGATGAACAATCTCGTCGCGTTCGGCCCGCTCCTCGTCATCGAGCAGCTCGTCGGCCTTGTCGATGAGCTGCTGGGCTTTGGCGTAGTCGAGATTGTACTCTTCCATCGCCTCGGCCAGCAGCTCCGGGGTCTGCGCCGCGAGCACGGCGTAGCCGTCGAGGTGGTTGTCGAGGAAGATCTCGCGCATGAAGTCCTCCATCAGCCCGAGGCGGATGAACTCCTGCAGCTTCTCGGCGCCGGTGGTCCGCTGTTCACGCGCCTGTTCCTCGCTCATCACGTCGATCTTGTAGCGCGTCAGCCGGGCGGCGAGGCGGACGTTCTGCCCCGCCTTGCCGATGGCCAGCGGGAGCTGGTCCTGGCTCACCACCACCTTGGCGCGGTCGCGGAAGGTGTCGTAGCTGACCGAGAGGATGCCGGCCGGCTTGAGGCTGTTGATGATGAACTGAGCCGGATCGTCGGACCAGGGGATGATGTCGATCTTCTCGCCACCGAGTTCATCGGCGATCTTGGTGATCCGGCTGCCACGCATGCCGACGCAGGCGCCGACCGGATCGACGCGCATGTCGTGGCTCTCGACCGCGATCTTGGTCCGGCGGCCGGCTTCGCGGACGATGCCCTTGATCTCGATCAGCGCGTCTGCGACCTCGGGGATCTCGGCCATGAACAGCTCGCGCACGAAGGCCGAATGGGTGCGCGAGAGCACCAGGCGCACCCGCTGGCCCTTCTTGGCCACGTTGAGCAGGTAGGCGCGGATCGCGGCGCCGGGACGGTAGATCTCGCCGGGAATCTGCTCCTCGCGCGGGAGGATGGCCTCGGCACGTCCGAGCTGGACGATGACCACCCCGCGTTCGGCGCGCTGGATGGTGCCGGAAACGATGGTGTGCATCCGCTTCTCGAACTCGTCGAACAGGATGTCGCGTTCGTTCTCGCGCAGGCGTTGCATGATCACCTGCTTGGCGACGTTGGCCACGATCCGGCCCAGCGATTCGAGCGCCACCGGCTCGTTGCCCTCGAAGGCCCGCATCTCGCCGGTCTCGCGATCGATGGTCAGACTGAACTCGTCGCGGGGGTTGAATCGCTTCTGCGCCGCCTGCAGCAGGGCCCGCTCGATGTCGGCGAGGATCTCTTCCTTGTCCAGGCCGCGATCGCGGCTGATGGAATCGACCAGACGCATGAATTCCGCGGAATCGACCATATCCGGTTTCCTGTGTGGTGCTAAAAAAGCGTGGGCCGTCTGGCCCACGCTACCTGTTGCTCAGAAGTGCGTGGCGCGCAGCCTACGATCGGGGTGCTCCGAACGCAAGCCAATCCCGCTGCGGCTTCAGCCTTCGCCCGCGCCCGGCGCCGCCGTGTCCGTGTCGTCCTGCCGCAGCAGCTTGAAGGCGAGATGGCGGCGGAAGGTGGGGATTGCGAGCGCGAGCTCGCCGCCGGGGTGTTGCCAGGAGTGCTGGGAGAGCATGGTGCCGGCCTCTGCATCCCACCATTCCACCGTCATTGCGCCGGAGCCGATGTTGGTGCCGATCACGCAGCGCCCGTCGCGCAACGGCGGGGCCGCGCCGCCGCTGCGCCCCCAGCGTTCGTCGAGCAGATAGCCGAGGATGCGTCCCGGCCGGCACCACAATTGGGCCCAGACCGGTCGGTCGGCGATGGTGAGATCGAGATGGACCGCTCGCGCCGTGCTGCTCGGATGGCTGCGCAGGTCCTCGCCGGTGAGGAAGGCCGCTAGCGCGCGATAGGGGGCCCAGCGGCCCCCCTGGTCGACCCATTCGAACCACCACAGCATCGGTCCGCCGCCGTAGCCTGAAGTCAGCGCGGCCCAGGGCCCGGAACGGTGTTCCGCGATCAGTTGCGGTTCGGGGCAGGCGTTCCAGTTGCCGCCGTACTCGGTCACCAGCACCGGTTTGCCATGACGGGCGAGTCCGGCACCGGGCTCGAGCGTGCCTTGCCACAGCAACTGCGCCAGCAGGATGCCTTCACCGCCACCGCCGCCGTGGTAGGCGTCGATGCAGACATAGTCGAGCCCCGCGTCGCCGTCGATCGCGACCAGGCTCCGGTCGGGCGTGCGGTAGTTGCCCGACCAGTGGCTGGTGACCGGATGCCCATAGGGATCGAGCGCATGCCAGCGGCGACAGGCCTGGGCATGCCAGTCGCGTAGTTCAGCGCGACCGGCACCGGTAAGATTCATCTCGCTCCACAGCTTCCAGCCGAGGATCGCCGGGTGATCGGCGTAGCGCGCGATGATGTAGCGCCGCAGCCGCTCCTGCCCGGCGAGTGCGCGTGCGTCGGTGAAGAAATCACTGGTCGAGGCGATCGGGCCGGGGGCGACAGGATCGGCATCGGGGCTCTGGCGCAGCTTGGCGTTCCAGGGATTGTCGGCCCATTCGGCGTCGGTCTTGTGCGAGCCCTGGCCGTGGTTGCGGATGACCAGATTCACCCGTACGCCCCGCCGCCAGCAGTGATCGAGCAGGGCGTCGAGGCGTTCGGCGTTGGCTTGGTTGTAGCGTCCGATGCCGTGGTAGCCCGGCCAGTCGGCGCGCCACTCCAGGGCCAGGTTCCAACTCGCCATCCATACCTCGATCGCGTTGCCGCCGTTGGCGGCGAAACGATCGATGTAGGCGCGGTAGGCGTACATGCCACGGTCGGGCGTGATGCGCGAATCGGTGCGTCTGGCCCCGCGCAGGTCCCAGGTCGAACGCAGGTTGAGGCCGATCGGCCAGTAGAAGCGGGTGGTCCCGGTGGCCTGGCCGGTGCTGAAAAACCGCGGATCGGCGGTGTCGACGCGGACGTAGTCGTCCCAGATCGCCCCGGTGACGGTGATTGGCGGCAGCGGTAGTCGCACCGTGGTCTGCTGGTTCCAGCACGCTTCGAGCCGGGCGGTGTACTGGCCGGGGCGGCGGGGGCGCCAGCGCAGCTCGAAGTGCCCGGGCGCCGAGGCCGTGGCGACCTCGGTGTCGCCACGGTCGTGGAAGCTGTGCGGTTCGCGGTAGAAGCCGGCGATGGTCTCCGTCGGCCCCCCGTCCTGGTGGGTGAACACCGCCTGCAGCGTGAACCGCTCGCGGTGATGCGGCAGGTGGGGGGACGGCTGGGGGATACAGGTGAGCGTCCAGCGTTCGCCGGTGGCGATGGCGACGCGCCCGTCGGCGAGGTTCCGCAACTGCAGATCCGCCAGGCGGTGGTCGGCCGGAGCAGGGATCGCGCGCTTGCCGGTGACCTGCAGTTCGCTGACCGTCACCCGGGCGTCGGATCCGCTGGAGCTCCAGAAGAACAGCCCGGCGCCATGGGTCAGCGCCGCCGCGGTGGCCGACCAGCCGCCGTGATGGTCCACGGCCTGGAGCGGCTGCTCTGCGATCGGGAAGACCAGCCGGTGCTCGCCCGGGTTCAACGGCTGCGGATGCACGGACTCGAACCGCTTGCCGTGGCGGTCGACCAGATACGCGCCGGCGCCGAGGTCCGCCGGCGCTCCGGCGGGGATGCGTACGGTGGCGCGGATGCTCGCTGGCTGCTCGGGAAGCGGATCGGTGCAGGGGACCATCGTGTTCAGCGGCGCACGCAGTTGCACGCTGCGCGCCGCCTCGGCGCCGGGCAGGGCCGCGCAGAGTGCGAGCAGCAGCGCGCAGGCCGCCGGTATGCGGCGTCGGATCAAGCAGGGGCGCAGGGAGGTCGGGTCCGGCATGGCATGGGTCGCGACAACGGGCCGGCGCGACGGCGGCGGGCGATCAACAGGGAGACGTCGATGGTCTGTGGCGGCTTACGGTGGGACCCCGTGTGTGCGTGCGTCGCTTCACCCGTGTCGTGGGAGCGCCATCATGGGCCCATGGCCAGGAAGGGGAAGCAGGGAGGCCGTCGCCGGCCGGCATGGCGACGGTGGATCAACCATCGCCGTATGCTCGGCGTCGAAGCGGTGCTGCTGGTCGGTGCGATCGAGATGTGGTGCGAGGATCAGATCACCGCCTATCCCAACCTGCCGGAGTGGACCAGGGTCCTGTTCGTGATGCTGCTGGTCGCGGGCCTGTTCGGCGCGGTGCTGCTGTTCCTGCAGCGCCTCGCCTACGGCTCAATGAACCGGGCGCACAAGGTGGTCGATGCGCTGCCCCTGCCGACGCCGACGCTGATGGTCCATGCCCTGGCCATCGGCGCGCTGTTTGTGTTCTACGCCTGGGTGCTCAGGATACAGCCGTGGGCATCGTGATCCGATTCATCCTGGCGGGGCTGATCGCCTTTTTCGTTATCCCCTGGTGCGCGACCTACTTCTGGCAGGGGGCGCATCTGGTCGGGTGGCCCGACGCGGGCTGGTGGACCATCGGCGGCGTGGCCCTGGCCGCGGTCATGGTCTGGTGGCGCAAGCCGAACTGGTTGATCCACACCATGATCCATGAGGCCAGCCACGCGATCGTGTGCTGGGCCTTGCTGGTGCGGGTGCGCAGTTTCCAGGCCAGTGACGGCCAGGGCGGGAAGGTCATCCACGACAAGACCGATCCGGTGCGGACCACCGTGATCGCGCTCGCGCCCTACACCGTGCCGCTGTTGCTGATTCCGGCACTGGTGGCGCACCACTTCGTCAGCGGCGGCGCGCGCGACTGGGCCGCGGCTCTGGTCGGTTTCCTCTACGTCCACCACCTGCACGGCCTCTACCACAACGCCCGACTCAATCGCCGGTGCGCCCAGGCCGACCTCGTGCGATCCGGACGCCTGCTGAGTCTGGTGGTGATCGTCGGTGCCCTGATGGTGGTGAGCGGTTACGTCCTGCGCGTCTTGTTCTGATCCGTGGCCCGCGGGCCGGCTGCGCCGGTGGGCAGGGGAATGCAGTCCGGCGCCGCGATCCGGCCCGCGCACAGGTGGCGGTGGCCGAGCGCGGCGACCATCGCCGCATTGTCGGCGCAGTGTCGCGGCGCGGGCAGGAACAGCGCGAGTCCGGCCGCGGCGCAGTCGGTCTCCAGCCGCTGCCGCAGGGCACGGTTGCAGGCAACGCCGCCGCCGACAGCCACCGCCGGCACGCCGCATTGCTGCGCCGCGAGGAGCAGTTTGCCCGCGAGGCAATCAACCACCGCCGCCTGGAACGATGCGCAGGCGTCGGCGATCCCTTGTGCATCGAGCGTGAGCGGGTCGCGGCCGCGCGGTCCGCGGACCTTGTACAGCAATGCGGTCTTCAGCCCGGCGAAGCTCAGCCGGATCTGTGGCTCGCGCAGGAAGCTGCGCGGCAGCGCGAAGGCGGCGGGATCGCCGCTCGCCGCCAACCGGTCGACGATCGGGCCCCCGGGGTAGCCGAGCTCGAGCATCGCCGCCGCCTTGTCGAAGGCCTCGCCGGCCGCGTCGTCGATGGTCCCGCCCAGCGGCTCGAGCGCATCGGGGCGCGGGCAATGATAATAGTGGCTGTGGCCGCCCGAGGCGACCAGGCCGACCAGCGGCGGCAGCGCGTCGTTCCGCTCGAGGGCGACCGCCGCGAGATGGGCTTCGACGTGATCGACCGTCAGCAGGGGCAGGTCCCGCGCGAGCGCGATGGTCTTGGCGCAGGTGAAGGCGCCGAGCAGGCTGCCGAGCAGGCCTGGCCAGGCGGCGACCGCGACCGCGTCAACGGCCGCGAGGGTGCAGCCGGCGTCGGTCAGGACCGCTTCGACCAGGCCCGGTAGCCAGGCCACATGACCCCGGGCAGCGATCTCGGGCACCACCCCGCCCCAATCGGTGAAGGTCTCGGCCTGGCTGGCCACGCGCTCGGCGAGCACGGTGCGTCCATCGCGCACCAGCGCGGCGGCGGTCTCGTCGCAGCTGCTCTCGAGCCCGAGGATCAGCGCCATGGTCGGGCTCCGGCGCCGGGGCGCGCAGCGGGGAAGACGGTTGGCCCGAGACGTTCGGCGGGTACCATGCGTCCAGCAGACCCGCACCGACCGGACTGTCCATGTCTGATCGGCTTCGCGAACCGAGGTGCCATGTGAGCGATGCCTCCGAAACGCCGGACGCGGCGAGCCTGGCTGCGCGTCTGGCCGAGCGTGAGTGCGAGTTGATCGATCTGCGGCAGCGGGTGCAGCGCTATGCCGAGGATCTGGCCTGGGCCGAATCCCAGGGCTTCCTCACAGAGCTGGTACGCGGCCTGGCGCACGAGCTCAACAACCCGCTGGCGGTCATTCTCGGCCACGCCCAGCGCATGGGCTATCGTCTCGACGACCGCGACGACTGCCGCCGGCGGCTGCAGCTGATCTGCAACGAGGTTGACAGTTGTATCGGCCTGGTCGAACGGCTGCGGCGTTACGCAGCGCCGCCGCGCGAGGAGGTCGTGCCCTGCGATCTGGCGTTGGCGTTGGCCCGGGCGACCGAACGGCTGCAGCAGCGCGGTGTGCGGTTGCCGCGGGTGATCGTGGCCGAGACCCTGCCCCCGGTGCTCGCCGGGCCGCGTGCCCTGGCCCGGGTGCTCGAGCAGGTGCTCGACAACGCCAGTGGCGCCCAGGCGTGGCAGGTGCGGGTGAGCGGCTCGCGTCGGGAGGACGAAGTGCTGCTGCACCTCGACAACGACGGTCGCGCGCCGAGCGAGGAGGAGATCGCGAACGCTTCCAAGCCGTTCTACACCACTCGCGCCGAGGACGGGCACCGCGGCTTGGGCGTGGCCCTGGCCACCCAGCTGGTGCGCGACATGGGCGGTACGATCCATCTCGATCGCATTCCAGGTTCCGATGGCGCGCGGGTGCGCATCAGCCTGCCCGCACCCGGCCTTGCACCCGCCGTCGAGCCGGCTGCGCGGGCGACCGTCGGCGCATCGGCCGGACCGGTGCTGATCGTCGATGACCAGCCGTTGATCGCGGAACTGCTGCGCGATGCGCTCGAGGAGTGCTCCCATCCGGTGATCGTCTGCAACAGCTGCGCCGAGGCCGAGGCGGTGCGTACGCGCGGCGGCCTCGGCGCGATGTTCTGCGACCTGCGCCTGCCTGATGGCAGCGGGGCCGAACTGCTGCGCGCCGCTGCCGATACCGCCTTGCGCGGCCATCTGGTCCTGGTCACCGGCGATCCGGAGGCGCCGGAGGTGCGCCAGGTGGTGTCCGAGACCGGCTGCGCCGTCCTGGCCAAGCCGTTCCGGCATGCCGAGGTCTTCGCGTTGAGCCGTCAGGTGCTCGGTTGAGGCGATGCCGCGGGCTCGCCCGGCTTCGCGCCCTGGCGCCGATCGCGGTACTCATGCAGCAGATGGACGCAGAGCACGGTCCCGGCGATCAGCGTGGCGCCGATGGTCGCCCCCCAGCCACCGCTGAACCACAGCGAGGTGAGCGCGATGATCCCACCAACGATGAGGATCGCCAGGTGGGTCCCATCGCGTTTGTCCGGTTCGTCGACCCAGCTGCGGCCGAAGTGGATGATCAGCAGCGAGAACAGCGCGAGCCCCAGCAGGTACCAACGGTAGTGGGCGGGGCCGGCGTCGGTGGTCCTTTCGTAGACGATCATTCGCCAGGCACAGGCGAAGCCCATCGCCGCGCCGAGCACCGCCACCACCTGGCCAGCGGCGACATCGCGTTCGCCTTGTGGCTGGCTGTCCGCGTCCTGCTCGGCGGCCTTGGGGTCGTCTGCCGAATCCTGTGTCGTCGCGTTCATGCCGGCCTCCGTTGCCTGTCGTTGCCGGGAGCGCAGCGTGGCGGGTGGCGAGCGGTGTGCAACGACGGCTCGGCCCAACTCCGACAGGGCGACCGGGTGCCGGCGCCGATCTGGTGATCGTCACGCTGCGTCGGAGTCATTCTGGAATCGCGTCGCACCCCGATGTATGACCCCGGGGCTCAACGTGCACTCGCCACTGGGGTATCACTTGCCACCAGTCAACGCTTCACACCGAACCGTGGGTCCGATCCACGTCACACCAATTCCATCCGGGAGAAACACCATCATGCGCTGGATGTCCATTTTGTTGCTCACGCCCCTGCTGCTGTTGGCGGCCTTCGCCCCAGTGACGGCTGAAGAGGGCTCCGGCGGGGCCGAGGCCGCTGCTGGCGCAGCGGCCGAGGAGGACGCCGCGACGGGTCCCCAGAACATCACGGCCGACTCGGAGGCCGAAGAGGAGGCCTTGACCGCCGCTGAGCGCAAAGAGAAGCTCAACGAAGGCAATGCTTTCATTCAGCAGATCAAGAACGGCGGCGTGCCGATGGGCTTCCTCATCGCATTGGCGGTGGTCGGCGTGGTCATCATCATCGAGCGCCTCGCCCGGCTCAATCGCGGCAACATCGCCCCGCCGGAACTGGCTGAGCGGGCTGACGAGATGTGGTCCGCCGGCGACACCGATGGCGTGAAGCAGCTGGCCGAGAGCGACAACAGCGCGCTGGGTCGGGTGATCGCCTTCCTCGCCGAGAACAAGGACGCCGACTACATCGCGCTCAACGAAGGCGCCGGCGAGGTCGCCGCGCGTGAAATCCAGAAGCAACAGCAGATGAACTACTGGCTGGCCGTGGTCGCCACCATCTCGCCGCTGCTGGGTCTGCTGGGTACGGTGCTCGGTATGATCTCGGCCTTCAAGACGGTGGCTGTGGCCGGCGATATCGGCGACACCTCGATGGTCGCCGAGGGCATCTACATGGCGCTCTCGACCACCGCTGCCGGTCTGATCATCGCCATCCCCACCCTCGGCTTCTTCCATTATCTCAAAGGCCGCGCCAGCCAGCTCGCACTCGAGCTCGAGGACACCAGCAACCGGCTGATCCTCAAGTGGTTCGGCAAGGCCAAGGGGGCCGCCTGAGATGCGGAGCAACCGCGAACCGGACCAGACGCCATTGATCATGATGGAACCGATGATCGACGTCGTGTTCCTGCTGCTGATCTTCTTCCTCGTCTCGGCCACCATCCGCAAGAAGCACAGCGAACTGCCGCTGGAGCTGCCGCACCTGACCCACGCCGAGACCGAGAAGGATCCGGACAATACGGTGGTGGTGAGCATCATGCCCACCAGCGGTGGCGGTGGCGGTGGCGGGGTCCACTACCGCTGCACCACCGTGGGCGAGGCGCTGCGCTCCACCGGCGGCGCCCGTGAGGACGTGACGCTGCAGGAACTGATCACCAAGCTACGGGTCGCGGCCAGGCAGAAACCCGGTCGCAAGGTGCGTATCGACGCCGACAGCGCGGTGCCCTATCACATAGTCAGCCAGGTGATCGATCACTGCGAGCTCTATCGTCTGACAACCATCGGTCTGCGGACCCACGACAACTTCAGCAGCTGAATCGGGGCCGGGCCCGGCCCGGCGCGGAGACAACGCCATGCGCAGCAAGCACAAGGAAGACGAGTCGCCCGGCATCATGATGGAGCCGATGATCGACTGCGTCTTCCTGCTCCTGATCTTCTTTCTGGTCGCCGCGACCATCCGCAAGAAGCACAAGGAGATCCCCGTCGACCTGCCGACCTTCGGCAATACTGCCGAGGCACCGGTCGGGGAAGCGGACAAGCCACCGCTGTACCTGCGGGTCAGCGGTATCGAGGCCGACGACACCGGTCGGGTCACCGACGTAGGCCTGTTCCTGCGCGAGGGCGTGGCCGTCGGTGAGCTCGGACCGGGGCGTCAGGTCGGTTATCACGATCTGGCCGGCGAGATCGGTCCGCAGCGCCCGGTATTCATAGAGGTCTTCGGCGATGTCCGGTACGGTCACGTGATGAAGATCATCGGTCTGCTCCAACTCCATGACCACAAGGTGCTCGGGCTGCGGGTGGCCAACCCCCACAACCCGGCCTGAATGGAACGAAGGGACGCACCATGGTAGCACACTCCAAGAACTACAGCGGCCTGCTGATGCCCCTGGCCGTGGTCGCGGTCAGCGCCCTGGTCATCTGGGGTTTCGGCGGCGGCGATGGCTCCGGCTTCGCCATCTCGGCCGGCGACATCGATGACATCGTCAAGCGTATCCGCGACACCACCCGCGAACGGTGGCTCGAGAAGACGCGCGACCTGATCAGCATGACGCGGCGGATCGACCAGATCCGCGACAAACGCTTCGCCGATATCCGTGAGGGGGTGCAGGGCGAGAGCTACCTCGAGCGCTTCATCCAGCTCGCGCGTGAGAAGCACGCGCCGATCGACGCCGGACTGTACGAGCGGATCGACGAACCCGGCGTGCCGCTGTCGGTGGTCTTCGAGGCGACCAAGGCGGCCGAGCTGCAGCTGACCAACAGCTATCGCGATATCCGCGGCGCGCTCAACGCCATCCGGCTCGAGGTGCCGGCGATCGACGCCATCGGCTGGGTCAAGGTGGTCCAGCCACGACGGATCACGCTCGCGGCCGACGGGATCGATAACGACTCCGTCCGCAGTCAGGATGCGCTCGAGACCTTCAAGCACGAGGTCAACCGCGGCGCGTCCGAGATCGACGCCATGCTGCAGCACGCTGAGAAGATCGTCGAGAAGGCCGAGGAGGCCGACGAGGGCGGCGGCGGCGGCGCCGGCGTTCCAATGATCAGTGATACCGGTTTCGGCAGTACGCGCGGCGCGACCCTGCGTCCGGACGAGCTCTTCGAATCGCGTAGCACATCCGATGGCGGCTTCGACGCCCGCCCTGGCCGGGTGGTGGCCGACGACGGCCGGCGCCAGGACTGGATGTACGTCGACAAGTGGTACGTCATGGGCCCGTTCGAGAACCGCTTCCGCTCCAACCTCGATGCCTCCTTCCTGCCCGAGACGGTGGTCGATCTCGACAACGTCACCCTGGGCAAGGACGACCGCGAGATCGGCTGGAAATACTGGGACTGCAAGGCCCAGCGGATCGAGCCGAGCTGGGCCCCGCGTGGCTGCATCTACTACGGCTGGACCGAAGTCTACATGGAGGACGCCGCCAAGTACTGGGTCGCGCTGGGCAGCGACGACTACGGCAAGGTGTGGATCAACGGCAAGGAGGTCTGGAAGTCGGACACGGTGCCCAAGCCCTACCGCGCCGACGAGCATGTGGCCGAATTCGAGTTCAAGCAGGGCGTCAACGAAATCCTGTTCCGCTGCGAGAACAACGGTGGCACCATGGGCTGGTCGATGGTGATCTGCACCATGGCCAACCAGTAGCGCGACGTTGCTGGCCGGCGCGATCGCGCGACACCCGGATCAGGCGCGGCCGAACGCCTTCATCACGGCCTGAATCTCCGTACGAAGGGACGTCCATGGCAACCAGCTCGAACAACCACAGTGGGCTGTTGATGCCCCTGGCGGTTGTCACGGTCAGCGCCTTGGTCATCTGGGGCTTCAGCGGCGGCGACAGCTCCGGGTTCGCCATCTCGCCGGGCGACATCGACGAGGTCGTCAAACGTATCCGCGACACCAAGCGCGAACAGTGGCTCGCGCAGACCCACGATCTGATCGGCATGACGCGGCGGATCGACCAGGTCCGGGACAAGCGCTTCGCCGAGATCCGTGAGGGGGCACAGGGCGAGAGCTACCTGGAGCATTTCATCCAGCTCGCGCGCGAGAAGCATGCCCCCGTCGAGGCCGGGCTGTTCGAGCGCATCGACGATCCCGACGTGCCGCTGTCGGTGGTGTTCGAGGCGGCCAAGGCGGCAGAGCTGCATCTGACCAACAGCTACCGCGACATCCGCGGGGCGCTCACCGCCATCCGGCTCGAGGTGCCAGCGATCGATGCCATCCGCTGGATCAAGGTGGTCCGGCCACGGCGGATCACACTCGTGGCTGGCGACATCGACAGCGACTCGATCCGTGGGCAGGATGCGCTCGAGGCCTTCAAGCACGAAGTCAACCGCGGCGCGTCCGAAATCGACGCCATGCTGCAACACGCAGAGAAGATCGTCGAGAAGGCCGAGGCGGTCGACCGGCACGGTGGCGGTGGCGACCATGTCCCGCTGATCAGCGAAGCCGGTTTCGACAGCACGCGCGGCCCGACCCTGCGCCCGGACGAGACCACCAGTGCACATCGCGGCACCGCCGACGGTGGCTTCGACGCCCGCCCCGGCCGGGTGGTGGCTGACGACGGCCGGCGCCAAGACTGGATGTACGTCGACAAGTGGTACGTCATGGGCCCGTTCGAGAACCGCTTCCGCTCCAACCTCGATGCCTCCTTCCTGCCCGAGACGGTGGTCGATCTCGACAACGTCACCCTGGGCAAGGACGACCGCGAGATCGGCTGGAAATACTGGGACTGCAAGGCCCAGCGGATCGAGCCGAGCTGGGCCCCGCGTGGCTGCATCTACTACGGCTGGACCGAAGTCTACATGGAGGACGCCGCCAAGTACTGGGTCGCGCTGGGCAGCGACGACTACGGCAAGGTGTGGATCAACGGCAAGGAGGTCTGGAAGTCCGATACGGTGCCCAAGCCTTACCGCGCCGACGAGTACGTGGGCGAATTCGAATTCAGACAGGGCGCCAACGAGGTCCTGTTCCGCTGTGAGAACAACGGCGGTACCATGGGGTGGTCGATGGTAATCTGCACCATGGCCAGCCAGTAATCCGTATCGCGTCCGGTCCGCGCATGGGCACCGTTCACTCCGCCCCGTGTTGCGCGATCGTTCGCGCGTTTTCAACGACCACGGTTCCGGGAGGACCCATGCTTCGTCATCATCTCGCCATCGGCATCCTCTGTATCGCCGCCAGCCTGCCCGGCGCGGACGGGCCACTCGCCCACACCGCAGCCCTGCGAGTATGGCAGGATCTGCCCTCGGAGTTCCTGATCGAACTCAACCGCACCCTCGACGACGAACAACGACTGGCGTGGTACGTCGACCCGGCGAGCGAGACCGCGGCCTACCCCGGCGCCACCCTGCCCGATGAGACCCGCAGCCTTGCAGATCACATAGAGCGCTACTGCGAGCAGGCCGGCCTGGAGTGGAAGCACGACGGCCGGGCACTGTGGCTCTATCGCCCGATGGCAGAAGCCGAGCAGAACGCACTCATCGAGCGGTTCCGCACCGGCGAGGAGGACGCACGCGTCGCCGCTCGCAACGCGCTGTTGGCGCATCCCACGCCGGCGGGGATCGAAGCGCTGTTGCTCGCGCTCGGCGGCGAGGATGCCACCGCGGCACGGCTCGCGCACGAGGGGATCTACTCGCTGCTCGGCGCGAGCAACGAGTGGGTCGGCAGCGACATCCGCCTCGCCTTCAAGCTGTTCTCGGATCCCAACCGGGTGCTCAACACCCTCGCCGGTTTCTCGCAGACCGATACCGACCTGCCCGCGCCCTGGGCGATGTTCGAGATCGTCGGCCGCGACCCGACGGTGCGCACCGCGATCGAGGCCGCCGTCGCCGCGCGCGATGGCGATCAGGCTGGGCGCGACCTCGGCCTGGCGGTGGTCGCCGCTGCGGCGCGGGTCGCATCGGGCGCCGATCTGCTCGCGTGGTGGCAGCAGCACCCCGGTGGCGACTGGCAGTGGCGCTACGTGCGTGGGCGAGCGCTCAACGCTGCGCGGTGGGCCGGCTATATCGATGCCGCCGAAGTCGTTGATCCGGCAGCGGTCGCCAAGGCCTTCGATAACGCGATGGGTGCGGTGCCGGCGATCGACGATCAGCTCTCCGAGCGCAAGCTCGACAAGCAGACCCGCAGAGACCTCGAAGATCGGGTCGATGCGCTCTTCAGCGCGATCAAGGCCACCGCCGCTCCGGCGGTGGCGCGCAAGCTCGCCGCGGTGGCGGCCAACGCGGAGTTGCACCAGCAGATCCGTCAGGCCGCGCTCGCGGCCCTGCACGGTGTCGACGACACGGCGACGATGGAGCGGCTGGTCGCGCTGCGCAGCACGGTCGAGGACCGCCAGCTGGCCAAGGCGATCGATCGCACCCTCGCCGCCTCGGACAGCCCGGTGGCGATCGCTGATCTGAGCCAGCGTGCCCTGGCACAGATCCAGGCCACCAACACGGCCTGGCGTGCGAAGAGCGATGCGATCGCCGAGAAGCGCAAGACGGCGGAATCCTTGGGCGAGGCCGGGGAGCTGGCACCGCCGCAGCGCAAGCAGCTCAAGCAGCTGGGCAAGGACATCGATCATCTCAACAACGACATGCAGAAGCTGCTCAAGGAGGCGCGCGAGACGGTGCAGGAGCTCGGCGAGCTGCGCGGCACGGCCGCGGTCACCGCGCTGGGTACGGTGCTGGTCGACGCGCAGATGCATCAGGAACTGCGCAAGAGCGCCGCCGAGGCGCTGATCGTCAAGCGCGATCCGGCGATGGTCGAGCCGCTGATCGCCGCCTTCACCGACGATGAATGGGCCGCGGTGCGCAAGGTCGCGGCCGAGGCGCTCGGCCGCTGTCGCCAGCCGGAGGCGATCGCCGCACTGCGTTCGGGCCTGACCGGGGCCAAGAGCCCGCTGACGCGTCAGGCCGCCGCCCGTGGGCTGGCCATGTCGCGCCACCCGGAGGCCTACGCCCTGATCAAGCAGCGCCTCTCCACGGCCGGGACCTCGCGCGAACGGATCATGCTGATCCTGTCGCTGGCGGCCACGCGCGATCCGGCCGCACTGGAGACCCTGACCGGTATCCTCCAGGACGCCACCGCGGCCCTCGACGACCGCCTGGGTGCCGCGCGCGCGCTGGCGCTGATTCCGACCCAGGGCGCCCGCGACGCCCTGACCGGGATTATGGCCGGCGATCAGCCGATTGAGCTCAAACGCATGACCCTGGACAGCCTCAAGCCGATGAGCAAGGCCGACGTGCCGGTGTTCGCTCCGATCCTGCTCGAGGTCCTGGCCGCACGGCCGCAGGGCGAGCTGCTGGTCATGGCGGTCGAGAATCTGCGCCGCTGCATGTTCGGCCTGCCTGGTGGCGATCCGATCAAGGCCGAGATCGAGGCCGCGATCCTCGACCTGATCGCCGGATCGGACAACAACAACGCGCGCAAGGCCGCGCTCAATGTGTTCAAATACAGCGACGATCCCGCGGGTGTGGTCGCGCGTCTGGAGACGGTGGCGCAGCGGGAACGCAATCCGGTGATGCGCTCCTTCCTCAACCGGGCGGTCGCCCAGCTCAAGGCGACGGGGCAGTGATCAGACCGTGGTGAGCGCGAGTTCCTCCTCGTCGCGCTCGCCGACCCGGCGGCGTTTGCACATCCCGCGCGCGAGTTCGTCGTCGCCGATGATGTAACAGTATTCTGCGCGGTCCTGCTCGGCGGCCTTGATCACGTGCTTGAAGCGACGGCAGGAGTAGTCGACCACCACCCGCCGGCCGCGCGCGCGCAGCGTGGCGGCGATGCGGTTGGCCGCGAGGAACTGCGCTTGCTGCATCGGGAATACCACATCATCGACAGCCCGCGCGGGCGCGGGCAGCAGTCCATGCTCCGCGAGCAGGTCGAGAATCACCACGTCACCGAAGCCGAAGCCGACCATCGGCACAGCCCGCCCGCCGAGGGTCGCCATCAGCGCATCGTAGCGTCCGCCGCCGGCGATCGCGCGCATCGAGCCGCTGGTCGCGAACAGCTCCCAGACCACGCCGGTGTAGTAGGACAGGCCGCGGACCACCGAGAGGTCGATCTCCAGCAGGTGGCCGAAGCCAGCCGCCGCGGCCAGCTCGCCGAGTTCGCGCAGCTCGTCGATTCCCGGCAGCTCGTCGCCCAACCGGGCGACGAGCGCATCGAGCCCGCGCAGCTCGAGCAGGTCGAGCACCCGCTCGGTGGTGGGCGTGGCAACGCCGGTGGCCACCAGCTGCTCGGCGGTGGCGTCGCGGCCGATCTTGTCGCGCTTGTCGATGATCACGCAAACGGCGGCGAAATCCTCGCCGGTCACGCCTTCGCGTTCGAGCACGCCCTGGAGGATGCGGCGGTTGGATACCCGGATGCGTACAGCCGGGTCGCCGTCGAGGTCCAGCCCGGTGCGGCGGAGGAAAGCGATCTGGGCCGCCATCAGCTCGGCCTCGGCGGCGACGTGGGCCAGGCCGACCACGTCCATGTTCCATTGGAAGTGCTCGCGCTTGCGCCCCTTCTGCATCCGCTCGTAACGGAAACACTGGGGGATGGCGTACCAGCGTAGTGGCAGCGCGAGCGAGCCCGCACGCGCCATGACCATCCGCGCGAGGCTCGGGGTCATCTCCGGGCGCAATGCCACCTGACGCCCGCCCTTGTCGGTGAAATTGTACAGTTGGCCGGTGATCTCGTCACCCGCTTTGCGGGTGTAGAGCTCCTCGTGTTCGAGGACGCAGGCATCGTATTCGACGTAGCCGAACGCGGCCGCGACCTCGCGCCACTGCGCGAACAGCCAGCTGCGCACGGCCAGGTCTTCGGGATAGAAATCGCGGGTGCCCTTGACCGCTTGGGTGCTGATGCCCTCGCCCATGGCGCGTCTCCCTCTGCTGTGGCCGGCGTCTGGCGCCGGCGCAGCATCCTCATCGCGCACGCAGGCGGGCAAGCGGTTGTCGGCCGGGCGCGATGGGCTCTGGCCTATCGTGGCCTGGCCGCTAGCTTGCAGCCCGTATCGGAGGACCTATGGCTGATCTGCGGGTGTGCAAGTTCGGAGGAACCTCGGTGGCGACGGCCGAGCGTCTGCGTGCGGTGCAGGCGATCTGTGACGCTGAACCGGCGCGGCGGGTGGTGGTGCCCTCGGCGCCGGGCAAGGCCCACTGCGATGACACCAAGGTCACCGATCTGCTCTACCTCGCGCATGAGCTGGCGAGCAAGCAGCAGCCCTTCGACACCATATGGCGCCAGATCGAAGCCCGCTTCACCGGTCTTGTCGTTGACCTCGGTCTCGATCTGGACCTGGGTCCGGTGCTCGACGAGATCCGTGAGGCCATCGCCGGCGGAGCCAGCGCCGCCTACGCCGCCAGCCGCGGGGAGGCGGTCAACGGCCGCATCGTCGCGGCCTTGCTCGGCGCGCGCTATGTCGACGCGGCAGATGTGATCCGCTTCGGCGCTGCCGGGCGGGTCGCCCCGGCCACCTTCGGCCTGGTGCGCGAGGCCTGCGCCGGCACAGAGCGCGTCGTGATCCCCGGTTTCTACGGCAGCGATCGCCACGGGCGGGTGCGTACCTTCACCCGCGGCGGCAGCGATGTCACTGGCGCGGTGATCGCCGCCGCGATCGATGCCACGCTCTACGAGAACTGGACCGACGTGCCGGGCGTGCTGGCCACCGATCCGCGCATCGTCACCAGTGCGCGGCCGATCACCGAGATCACCTACGACGAGCTGCGCGAGCTCGCCTACATGGGCGCCAACGTGCTGCACGAGGAGGCGGTGTTCCCGGTGCGGGACAAAGGCATCCCCATCAACATCCGCAGCACCGGCGAGCCCGAGCACCCGGGCACGGTGATCGTCGCCGATCGCGACGTCGGCGATCAGGTGGTCGTCGGCATCGCTGGTCGGGCGGGTTTCACCGTATTCCAGTTCCACAAGCCGATGATGAACAGCGAGGTCGGCTTCGGCCGCCGGGTGCTCGACGTGTTCGAGCGCTTCGGCATCAGCTACGAGCACACCCCGACGGGGATCGACACCATGTCGGTGGTGGTCGCGGATGAGACGCTGGGCGAGGACCGCGAGGAGCAGATCCTCGAGGACCTGCGCGCGGCGGTGAAGACCGACGATATCACCCTGTTGCCGGGCATGGCGCTGATCGCCACGGTGGGCAAGGGCATGAACCACAACGTCGGCGTCGCCGGGCGCCTGTTCAGCGCGCTGGGCAAGGCGGCGGTCAACGTGCGGATGATCGATCAGGGTTCCTCGGAGCAGAACATCATCGTCGGGGTCGACGCCGCCGATCTGCCCAAGGCGATCCAGGCGATCTACGAGGAATTCGCCTGACCCGTCGGTCTCAACCCGGTTCGAGGTACAGCTCGACCGTCCGCTCTTCGCCTTCGGGGTCGGCCAGCTCCAGGGTCACCCGGTCGCCGATCTGCTTGTCGCGCAGTGCGCGGTAGATGTCCAGCGCGCTGCGGATGGCTCGGCCTTCGATGCTGATGACCCGGGCCCCGACCGTGACCCCGGCGCGCGCAGCCGGGCTGCCGGGTGCCACCGCCTCGACCTTCTGGCAGCGCTGGCGGGTGCCGTTCTCGTCGTGCCAGGTGCTGGCGGTGAACTGCAACCCGTGCGCGGCCGAGCCCGGGATCGGCAGGCGACCGGCTGGTAGCGCGAACTCGTGTTGCTGGCCGTCACGTTCCACCGTCACCGTGATCGTCGCGCCCGCGTGCCAGGGCCGGTCGGCGAAGCAGCCCTCGGCCTCGGCCACCGAATGCACCCGGCGACCCGCGACCCGCAGCAGCAGGTCGCGGGCGGCGAGCTTGTCGGCGGCCGTGCCCGGCGCGGCGACACGCACCCCGGTCGGCGCGATTTCGAGTTCGAGGCCCGCTGGCGCCGCGGTGCGACTGACGTAGCGTCCTGGCGCGTCGCGCAACGCAGGCAGGAACACGGCGAGCGCGCGGCAGCTGATGGCCAACCCGATGCCCGAGTTGATCCGCATGCCGGTGCGGGTGCGTATCTGGCCGTTGATGCCGAGCAGCCGCCCCTCGATGTCGAGCAACGGTCCGCCGCTGTTGCCGGGATTGAGTGGCGCGTCGACCTGGATGCAGTCGGTGTAGGTGCCGCGGACCACCCCGGCCGCGCCGAGGATGCCCTGGCTGACGCTCGGGGTGTTGTCGACGTCGCCGAGATCGAAGGGGTTGCCGATGGCGAAGACCCGCATGCCCAGTCGCAGATCGGCCTGGCTCGCGAGTTCGACGTGGTCGAGTGGGGGCAACTGCTCGTCGGGCTCGGGTTGGATCTGCAGCAGGGTCAGGTCGCCGACCGGGTCGGTGGCCACGAGGGTGGCGGCGTAGTTGCGCCCGTCGTGGAACCGGACCCGCCAGCCGGTCTGCCCGCCGGCGACGTGGTGGTTGGTCAGCACCTCGCCCTGGGGCGAGACGACCACGCCGCTGCCGCCGCCGACGAAGACGTAGGCCTGTTGCAGCAGATCGGCGACCCGGCGCTGGGCCGAACGCAGCGCGAGCGGGTCGTGGGTCGGTGTCGCCGCTCTCGCGACCGCCACCGGCACGAGGACGAGCATGGTGACGAGGAGCCGCTCAACGCGCATCGAACACCTGTAATTCCACCTCCAGCTCGCGAGGTTCGCCATCACGCTCGACGCGCACGCGCACCACCGCCCCGGCGCTGCGCCCGACCAGCAGACGGCTGATGTCCGCGTGTTCGCGCACCGGCTTGTCGTTGATCGCGAGGATGAGGTCGTCGACCTCCATCCCGGCCGCCGCGGCGCCGAGATCCGGATTCACCAGCGACACGCGTGGGGGCCCTTTGCGTGATTCCACGCGGATGCCCAGTCCGACGATCGGCAGCTCGAGTACGTCGGTGCCATCGCGCAGGGTGGGCAGGACGTCGGCGATGGTTCCGGTGTCGACGAACATGGCCACGCCGGAGTTGATGCCCCAGGGTCGCCGCGGGCCGAGATGGCAGGTCACCCCGACCACCGCGCCGGTGCAGTCGATCACCGCCCCGCCCAGGCTGCCGTAGTTGACCAGCGCGTCTGTCTGATGGAGATGGTAGCGGCTCTGGGTCCGGCGGCGTTCGGTCGCGCTGACCACGCCTGCGGTCATGGTGAAGCCTCCGCCGTCGCGGTGCCGCCCGACCACCGCCACCGGATCACCGGCATGGAGGTCCGGCGCCGCGGCCAACTCCACCACGGCGAAGGGCAGCGATCCTTCGGCCTGCAGCAGGGCGAGGTCGAGCACTTTGTGCACCGCGAGCACGCTGCAGGACACATAGGGGGTCTCGGCTGCTGGGGTGAGCACGCGACCGTGGCGGGCATCACCGTGGAGGTTGCTCGCCGCGGTCAGCAGCAAGCCGGCCTGCGGGTCGATGCACAGCGCCGGCACGGCCTGATCGGTGTAGAACACCTGCTGCGCGTGGTAGTAGATTCCCCAGGCCTGCTCAAGGGCTTCGCGCATGTAGGGTGGGATCGCGGCGCTGAGCGGCCGTGGCCGTGGCGGTCCATCGGGGTTGCCGGGTCCGCGCGGCCGTTCCAGATAGACCAGCGCGATGCCCGCCGCGATCGAGCCCGCCGCGTCGACCAGTGCGTCGGTGAGCGGGTCGGCGGTCACCTGCGGGGCATGCGGCACCGGGCCGAGCTCGAGTTCGGCGGCGACCCGCGCGATGGGCACCACGGTGCCGACGCGCCGTTGGCGGACCACGCCGAGGCTGACGATGCCCACCACCCGGCCTGCGGCATCGAGCAAGGGGCCACCCTGATTGCCGTCGTTGATCGCGGCGTCGGTTTCGATCACCGGTCCGCGGTAGTGGCTGAGCACGCGGCCGAGCCGGCCGCGCATCGGCGGTTCGCTCGGTGGAATGGCGTAGCGCCCGCTGACGATGCCCCGGCTCAGCGCCGCGCGGCCGTCGGTCTCCAGGGCGCCGAAGGGGTTGCCGGCGGTCCATACGTGATCGCCGATGCGCAGTTGCTCGCTGTCCGCCAGCTCCAGCGGCCGCGGCGCGGTCGTGCCGTCCCGCTGCACGGTGAACAGCAGGGCGGTGCTCCGCTCGCCACGCCGTTCCACCCGGGCCTGGAGCCGCCGGCCACCGGGAAGGACTACGGTGAATGCGTCGGCGTCTGACGGCACCGCCTCGGCCAGGGTCAACCCGGTGAGGGTCTGCGCATCGGCGGCGATGATGAACCCCGCACCGCCGAGGGCGGCATCCGGAACCTCGGAACTGTCCGCGAGTGCTGGGATGGCGACCACAGCATCCGTGGCCAGTTCCGCCGCCGGTGCGGTGATCGCCACAACGAGCATCAGCAGCGATGTGGGCAGACGCATGAGTCGCATCATCCCAGATTCTAACGCCGAGCCAACCATGTTCGTTTGCTCGTTTCGACACGATCGTCGATCGCTGCGTCAGTCAGGAGGCCGCAGGGCCGGCCACGCTGCGCCCTGCTACATCCGTTCCATGCGGATCTGGTCGGTCCAGTGCGTGCCCAGGCTCTCGAGCGCGGCGCGATGCATGATCCCGAGCGGCGGTTGCAGACCGGTCCAATAGCAGTACTGGGCCACGGCCTGATGCTCGAGCATGTTCAGTCCGCAGACGGTGGTCGCGCCCTGGTCGGCGGCGTCGCGCAACAGGCGGGTCTGCAGCGGGGTGTAGACGGTGTCGAACACCACGCTGTCTTCGCGGTGACGGTCGGCCGGCCAGGGTGAGCTGTCCGTATCGTTCATCCCCACCGAAGTGCCGTTGAGCAGGATGTCGTAGGGCAGGTCGTGGGCCGTCTCCAGGCTGCTGGCGGTACAGCCGAGCCGGTCGGCCAGGGCCTCGGCGCGGGACTCGGTACGGTTGGCGATGACCACCTCGGCCCCGGCCGTGACCAGCGCGTAGGCCAGGGCATGGCTGACCCCGCCGGCGCCGAGGACCAGTGCGCGCTTGCCCTGGACCGAGCCGCCGGCCTCCTCGAGGCAGGCGATCGCCGCCGGGGCATCGGTGTTCGCGCCGATCGCGCGGCCGGTGTCGTCGCGATAGACGGTGTTCATCGCCCCGATGCGCTGCACCGGGTCCTCGACCGTGTCCATCGTCCCGATCAGCGCCGCCTTGTGCGGGATGGTGATCGACAGCCCGTCGATCCAGCTGTGGCAGGCCTGCCAGAACGCGGCCGCGTCGTGGACCAGGAAGGGCACGTAGACCGCGTCGACCCCGTGGCCGGCGAACGCGGCGTTGTGCATCGCCGGCGACAGGCTGTGCGCTACCGGGTCGCCGATGACGCCGAAGATGCAGGTGTCCGCGCCCTGCATCTGCAGGCGGTAGCGGCGGGTCAGCTCGCGGGTGGTCGGCTGGCCCGGCGCCGAGCCGGTCGGATCGATCGACAGCCGGGCGAAGGTCATCCCGCAGCCCCAGGCACCGGCCAGCAACCGGGTCGGCAGGCCGATCTCGCCCATACCCAGGGCGACCAGTTCGCGGTGGCGCTGATGCTTGCTGCCGAAGCGGCCGTAATTGGCGCAGAGCTCGGCCAGCACGTCGAGCTGGGCGGCGTCGGCGAGCGTTACCGCGACCTTGGCCACGGCGGCGCCAGCGGCGTACATCGCTTCCACGATGTCTGCCAGGTCCGACCCCAACCCGTCGAAGTCGTGATGGCTGAGGATCAGCCGCGCGGTGCCGGGTCGTTCGCGCAGCGCGCCCAGCCGGGCCAGTTCGACATCGATGTAGGCCGCCCCGCGGCGGTCGGCCTCGAGGAGCAGCGCGAGGCGGTCTTCCTCCGAGCCTTCCCACTGCCCCTGCTCACTCGCGTGGCGGTTGGTTGCGATGACCGGTAACGGCCACTCCGAGATCGCCGCGATCACGTCGTGGATCGGCGCGCCGGCGCGGGCGCACATATCCAAACGCAACTCGACCAGATCGGCGTGCTCGGCCCGGGCATGGTGGACCTTGCGATCGATGTCTTCGAGGGTGCGGCCGGAAACGGGAACGACGATGCGGGTCACGATGTTCCGTTCTCTGGGCGTGGGCCGACGCGACAAGGGAGAACCCGCGAGCGCGCCGGGCCGCTGGTCAACCGCGCATTCCCGCTGGCCTGTCTGTCAGCGCGCTGCTATCCTGGGTAGGTGGCTCGTCTTGTGACGAGGCGAGCCAGGGGAGGGAAATGGAGCGACAGGTGCTCGATCAGATCCCCGAGTCCATCGGTCGATATCGGATCCTCGACGTGCTCGGGCAGGGCGGGATGGGGCGGGTCTACCGTGCCCAGGACGAATCGCTCGGCCGCACGGTCGCGCTCAAGGTGCTCCTGCCGGTGCCGGGAGCCCCGGCGGATTTCGCCAAGCGCTTCCTGCGCGAGGCGCGGGCGGCGGCGAGCATCAATCATCCCAACGTCATCACCTGCTACGATGTCGGCGACGCCGACGGCACGCTGTACATGGCGCTGGAGCTGGTCACCGGCGGCGATGCCGCGCGCCTGATGGCGCACCGCGGTGGACGCCTGAGCGAGCGCGAGGCGCTGCTGGTGGTGCGCGGCGCGGCCGCCGGGCTGCTGGCGATCGAGCAGGCGGGCCTGCTGCATCGCGACATCAAGCCGGCGAACATCTTCCTCACAGACGCAGGTGAAGCAAAGCTTGCCGATCTCGGCCTGGTGCGTTCGCACCTCGATCAGGACCAGTTGACCCAGGTCGGCGCGCCGATGGGCACGCCCGCCTACATGTCGCCCGAACAGGCCCGCGGCGAGGCCGATCTGGATATCCGTAGCGACATCTTCTCGCTCGGCTGTTCGCTCTACGCCATGCTCAGCGGCGCGAGCCCCTTTCTCGCCGACAGCCCGGTCGCCACCCTCAGCCGGGTGCTCAGCGATGAGATGCCCGATATCACCCAGGCCGGTCCCGACCTGAGTCCGGAGACCTGCCGCTTGCTCGCCGGAACCCTCGCGAAGGACCGCAGCCGGCGGATCGCCGGAGCTGGCGCGTTGGTCTCGCAGGCGCAGAGCGCCCTGACCGAATTGCGCGGCGCCCAGCGCGCGCGCACCACCACCGCGCGTCGTGCGAACGATCAGACCCCGGCCACCGGTCACGCCGCGCGGCAGGCCACGCCGGCGCCGGATACCGATCGCCGCCGGGCGGTCGGCACCCGTAGCAGCAGCCGGCGGCGGGAGACCACGCGCTCGCAGGCGGATCTCCGTGCGTTGGCCAAGCGCGTCCACGTCGCCCCGGACGGTCTGCGCGCTTGGATCAATCTCGCGCCGCAGGTCAGCTTTCCCCGGGTCCTGCTCGATAAGGTGCTCGACACCGCCGGCGTCTGTCACGGGCTGCAGCACGCTGCGCTGCTCCAGGCCACCCGCGGCGTCAACAGCGTGCGGCGGCTGGTCATCGCGCTCGGCGATCCACCGTTGCCGGACCAGGAGGGCACCGATGTCTGCGGCCAGCGGATCCCGCCGGTGCAGAACGATGTGGTCATCGTGGTCGCGGCCGACTACATGGAGGCGCACGCGATCTTCCGCCCTGGAACCCTGTGCGACCAGATGCAGGTCAAGCTGGCCCTGTTGCAGGCCGGCGTGCGCTACGGCATCGACCGCACCGGCCTGCTCCGGTTGTGGGAGGGCCCGCCCGATCAGAGCGGACGACGCGGCATCGCCCGGGGTACGGCGATGATCCCCGGCGAGCCCGCCGGGTTCCGGCTCGCGGCCAACGTGAGCGAGCAGAGTCTCGGCGCGGAAACCGTCGAGCACATGAGCCAGGTACGCCAGGGCCAGATGCTGGCCCGCTGGAGCGAGGAGGTCCGCGGGCGCGCGGGAATGGACGTCCACGGCCGCGAGATCATCCCGCCGCGCCTGGCGAGCCCCGATATCTCGCGGATGGTCGGCGAGGGCTGTCGCGTGGAACGCAATCGCGATGGGGTCCAGATGCTGGTGGCCGAACGCGCTGGCTATGTGCAGCAGCAGGTCGACGGACGCATCCGGGTGATCTCGGCGGTAGAGGTGCCGGGTGATTGCGGTCCCGACAGCCCCGCGATCGATACCGACGATGTGGTCCTGGTTCGCGGAAACGTGTTGCCCGGCGCGCGGATCAACAGTTCGAACGATGTGGTCATCATGGGCGATCTGCAGGACGCGGCGATCGAGGCCGGCGGGTCCTTGCAGGTGCAGGGCAACATCGGCGCTGGTGATCAAGCAGTGCTGGCCGGCGACGGCGTGGCGGTCGGCGGCGACGTGGCCCGACGCGTGGTCACCGGATCGCTGCGCGTCGACGGCGCGGTCGAGAACTGCGAGATCGTCGCCACCGGTGACATCGAGGTCCATCGGGTGGTCGGCGGGTCGCTGATCGCGGGCGGCAACATCACGGTACAGTACGCCGGCGACGATCGGGGCGCGACGACAGAGATGTGGGCCGGACACCTGCCGGAATCGGACGATCGGGCGGAGGTGATCCGGGTCAACGAACGGCGGATCCACACCGAATACCGCCAGGCGATGGAACGCCTGCACTCGGCCGATGCCGAGGTGTATCAGAAACGCAAGCGTATGGAGTTGATCGAACGCTCCGATTACCGCTCCGAACACTTTGCGCGGGAGCGCAAGGAGAAGCTCGACCACGCCGATGCGCAGCGGCGGCAGCACGAGGCCGAGGCCGACGAAGTACGCCAGCGCCTTGCGGCCCAGCGTCAGGCGTTGGCCGACCTGCGCCGCCGCGGCGAGAACGCCGAGGCGGTGATCGAGGCGCGGGTGATCGCCTATCGCGGCGTGGTCGCCTGCATCGGTGATGCCGAACCGCTCGCGTTGCGGATGGATCGCGCACCGTTCAAGATGCGCCTGCAATAGCGGCGGGGGTGCGGCCTTGCCCCGGTGGCGCCGGCGCCCACCCTGCCGCCGCGATGGAAGCCCTGCAGCTCGACCCCGCGGCCTGGATCTGCGCCGTGCTCGCCGCGGTGTGCATCGGCTGTGCCAAGACCGGCCTGCCGGGGCTGGGGATCCTCGCGGTCGCCTTGATGGCCAGCGGGATCCCCGGCAAGCGCTCGGTCGGCGTGGTGCTGCCGTTGTTGATCGTCGCCGACTGTTGCGCCGTGGCCTGGTACCGCCGTCACGCCGACGTCCACCGGCTGGTCGACCTCGCCGGATGGGTGGCGGTGGGTCTGGCTTTCGGCGCGTTGGCCCTGTGGGCGGTCGATCTGGTGCCGTGTGCCGCGGTGGCCTTCCGGCCGATCATCGGCGGCGTGGTGCTGCTGATGCTGCTCACGGTGCTGGTCCGCCAACGCCTGGCACGGCGGGTCGAGCACGGCGGGCGTGGCGCCGCGGCGCTGACCGGCACCGCCGCCGGCACGGCCACCGTGCTGGCCAATGCCGCCGGACCGTTGATGGGGCTCTACCTCGCCAGCAAGGGGCTGAGCAAGGCGCAGTTCCTCGGCACCATGGCCTGGTTCTTCCTGCTGCTCAACCTGAGCAAGGTGCCGATCCACCTCGTGGTGGGGTGGCTGCAGCCACACGCGCCACTGATCGACGCGGCTTCGCTGCTGCTGGATCTGTACCTGCTGCCCGCGTTACTCGCCGGGGTCCTGCTCGGGCGCTTCGTCCTCTTCCGGTTGCCGCGACGCTGGTTCTTCGGCGCCGTGTTCACCCTCGCCGGCGCGAGCGCGGTCAAGCTGTTGCTCGCGCCCTGGATCTGAGTCCACCGCGTCGGTCGCCGGCGGCGCGAACAGGTCGGCAGAAGCCGGCTGGGGTTCGCCGTAGTCCCAGTCCCAGACGAAAAGCTGTTCGCGTTCGGCATCGTAGGCGGCCCAGCGGCCACGATCGACCCGTCCGGTACCGGGTCGCGCGAGGGCGTAGCCCCAGCGCGGGCCCGCGTGCGGCGCGAACCACACCGGCAGCTCGCCGCCCACCGCCGTGGCCGGCAGGGCGAAAGCCCAGCGCTTGACCGGCGGGGGGGTATCGGGTGCGAGCGGCCGCATGGCGATCTCAGAGATGAGCTCGTAGGCGCGCGCGCTGTCGAGCCCGTGGATGCGCATGAAATAGCGGAAGCGCTGGGGCTCCTTCTTCCAGGGGAACAGCAGCGCGTCGATGCGGGTGACCCCCGGTGGGATCATCTCTTCCGGCAGGCCGAGGGTGCGGGGGTCGAGCCCCGGGGCGTCGTACCAGCCCTCGATATGGGGGTGCTGGTCCTGCCGCAGGGTGTTGGAGATGTTGCTCGCGAGGTAGTCGACCACCAGTTCGCCACGGCTGAGCGGCGGCGGCTGGATGCCGCGCCGTTTGAACTGCCAGAGGTGGGCCCGGCCGGTGGCCGGATGGTAGTGCAGATAGGCGCCGAAGAGATAGCCACCCTCTATAGGGGTGACGTAGTAGGAGCCCACGCCGGCTGGATTCGGCGCCCACCAGTCCGGCACCCGCCAGGGAGAGTCGTCCGCGTCACGCTCCCAGGGAAACCAGTCCGGCGGCAGGTCGTCGACCGGGCGGCGCCGGCCCGGATTGGTGAAGAACCCCTTGGCGATGTGTTCGATCTCGTTGCCATCGATCAGGCAGTCCATGACCTGGAGTTTCTCGCCTCCGTGCCAGTAGACCCGCAGGCTGATGTCGTCCCAGGTCTGGGGTGCGTGGGCCTGACGGCGGAAGCCGGGCCGGTCCTTGCCGGCAGCGAATTCCTCGAACAGCTCCTGCGGCGAGACGTGACGCAGCTCGATGTCGGGCAGTTCGCCGGAGAACACCTCCTCGCTGCGGTTGCGCCCGACCATGCTCATCAGCTTGAAGGTGATCAGCACGCCGATCACCGCGGCGAAGGTGGCGAAGACGGTCTGGTGCGCGTTGCGGCGGGCCATGGCGGCGATCAGTCGAGGCCGATGCGCTCAGACGACCAGCCGTTGGCGATCGCCTGTTGGACGGCGTTCTCGGCCGCGAATCCGAGCTTGGTGGTGCGGAAGCTGTCGGTGGCGCTGTGCAGCGGGGGGCGGCCGTCGCGCATCCGCAGGCAGAATTCGATGATCATCCGCGGGGTATTGTGGTGCGAGGCGTTGGGATGCTGGTGGCCGAAGTGCTCACTGCGCAGGTAGCGGGTCTCGTGCTCGTCGTAGTCGAACTGGTTCAGGTGCAGCTGTTCGCGGTAGATTTCGGCCACCGCCGATCCGCCGGTGCCGGTGATCACGATATCGAGCCCGTGACCGGGCACGGCGTGGTAGTTTGGGGTATGCGGTGCCAGCGGGCGATACCAGGTCGGCGCGATGTTGTGGTAGAGGCTGAAGCTGCCGGTGCAGCCGTTGGCGAAGCGCAGCTGGAGGTTGACGTGGTCCGGGATCTGCTCGGGGTAGAAACCGATCGAACGCTGTGGCACGAAGGCCTGGAGCTCGGTGACCTCGCCGGCGTAGTAGCGCAGCAGGTCCAATTCGTGGATCCCGCAGTGGATGATCGGTCCGCCACCGATCTCGGGATTGAGCCGCCAGACCCGCTCCACCGGGGTGTCGGGATCGTCGGGCCACCAATGGCCGCGGCTGTCGATGATGTCGATGCAGCGCGTCTCGCCGAAGAAGCCCTGTTCCTGCAGTTCCTTGAGTCGCGAGGTCATGGTGCCGTAACGGTATTCGAAGCCGATCTGCAGACACCGGCCGCTGGCCCGTTCCGCCGCGAGCATCGCCTCGCAGTCGGGCAGGTTCATGGCCATCGGCTTCTCGCAGAAGACGTGCAGGCCGGCCTCCAGCGCGGCGGTGGCGAAATCCCGATGCGTCGGGTTGGCCGTGGCGATGACCACCGCCTCTGGCCGACGCTGCGTGTTGGCGAGCAGATCAGCGAGGTCGGCGTAACCGGCGACGCCGGTATCGACCGCGACGCGTTCACGCCGCTCGACGCTGCGGTTGGTGAAGCCGACCACTTCGAGCCTCCAGTCGGCCAGCAGACATTTGAGGTAGTTGTGGCCGGCCGGACCGCCGCCCATCACGCAGATCGGATATCGCTCCATGGGCCGGATGATAGGCCGGTGGGCGCGATGTACACCGACAGCCGGTGCCGGCGTACGCGTGGCTCAGTACGGTGTGGCGGTGACGGTGCAGTCGAAGATGTGCCAGGCGTCGAGGTCTTTGCCGTCGCGGCGGCCACCGAGATCCGGGAAGCGTAGCAGGCGGCCGGCGTAGCCGAGGCCGCGGTCGCGGCCGGCAGGGGTGAGCAGGGTGCCGTTGCTGCCTTCGAAGGGACAGAGCTCCATGCGTTGGGGGCCGCGGCCGTTGAGGAACATGGTGCGCAGGAAGTTGCGGCCCATGGCGTCGGTGGCGCCGTGGAGGATCCGGTCGAGGACCGCGGCGGCCTCCGGTTGCAGTTCGGTCTGAGCCAGGGCGGTTGCGACCGCGTCGGTGCTCAGGTGGGGGATCTCGCCAGCGGTGAGCAGCTGTTGCCGGCGCCGCGGGTCGGCCCCGGCGAGTTTGACCTCCGCGCGCTCGGGGATCCAGACGCGCGGAGAATCGAGCAGGATGTGCTCGGCGAGGTTCTCGCTGATCCACTGCTGTCCGGGGCCGAGGTCGTAGGAGGTGGTCTCGCCGATCTCGGCCTCGTCGAGGTTGGTGAGTACCGGCTGGTTGGGATCGTAGAGCCACATGCGCTCGCGCAGCGCGCGGATCCGCTGGGTCAGACCGGTCTGTTGCTCGAGCAGGGCGTATTCCCTCAACGCGGTGCGGGCCGGGCCCTCCCCTCCGGTCAACAAAACGATGAGCAGGACCAGCACCGCAGCGCCGGTGAGAGCGAGCAGCCAGACTTGGGTGGTCCGCGCTTCCTCCTCGCCGGTGCCGGTGAGCACGGCTGGGCCGATCTCGCGGGTGCCGCTGCCGCTGCTGCGGCCCTGGTCCCGGCCCTTCTGGATCCGCCGGGTCTCGCGCCGGACGGTGTCCGATTTGAGCGCCTTGCTGGCGGCCGAGGTCAGCGTCGAGGCCATGGTCCGTCGGGCCTGCTCGTGCTTGCGCCGGATCTCCTCGCTGCGGTGAGTCGTGGTCTGGCGCGGCGAGGCCGGCGGGCGGGCCGGGGCTGTCGGTTGCTCGACCGCGGCCGCGGCCGCCGCCGCCGCGGCTGCCAGATCGTCCGCGCCGCGGGGCGGGGCGGGGCGTTCGGGCGCCTGCGGTTGCGGCGGTTGCTGTTGCGCCGGTGGTGGTTCTTGTGCCGCCGGCTGTTGCGGTGCGGCAGGGGCCACGGGGTCGGCGATGCCGTCCTCGCGCAGGCGGAAGGCGTGTTTGCAGGCGGTGCAGCGCACCGCCCGGCCGACCAACACCGGTTTGAAGGGGTATTCCGCTCCGCAATGCGGGCAGTCGAAAGTCGACGCCATGCGGGCATGGTGCCCCGGACCGTCTCGGGGCGCAAGATGGATCCCCCGCCCTGGCGGGGCCCTGTCAGTCGGACCAGTCGCCGTCTGCGAGCATCCGCACCCGGGTGGCGTTCAGGAGTCGCGAACCGGCGTGCAGCGCGCGTACGGCCGGGCTGCTGTGGATGGCGATCGCCGCCGAAAGCTCCAATGGGGTGCCACCGCTGGCGGCGGCGCAGAGCTCGTCGGCTGGGAGCAGGCCGGTCTCGGCGTCGCGCCGGACGACCAGGAGCTCGACCGGCGGCAGGGCGAAGTCGGCCGCGGGGTCGGCCCACAGCGCCGCGGTCCGGGCGCGGTCTGCGTGCAGCAGCACAGTCGCCTCCGGCCAATGGAGTTCGGGATGACGCTCGCTCGCGGCGTGCCGTTCGCGGCGATAGCGCCACAGCGCCAGGCTGGCCGCCCGGTCGAGCCGGTGCAGATCGCTGCGGTCTGCTGTCTGGGCGTAGTGCAGCTGCTCCCAGGTGGCGAGCACGCCGGTGCGGTCGAGCGGACCGGGTCCGGGCTCGTCGTTGGCGCCGATGGTGTCTTCGGTGTTGAGTACCTGCAGGCCCGGCAGGCGGTCGAGCAGCCGTGCGACCAGCCCCAGGGCCTCCACGCAGTGCCAGTGCGGCGTGGCCAGGGGCAGGTGGAGTGCCAACGGAACCGCGCGCCAGCCGGGATAGGCCGTGGGCGGATTGATGGTGTCCTCTTCCAGCGGCGGGTTGCCGATGTCGCCGGTGCAGCGGGCGCGGCTGGCCGGATCGCACCAGGCGAATGGCAGGTAGGCGCCCTGGCGACGGCCGAAGACCATGCCGACCTCAGCGCTGAGCGCGTCCTCCACCTGACTCGAGCTGGTCGGCGGCTCGACGGTCTCGGGTTCGTAGAACAACAGGTCGAGATTCACATCAGCTCCCGGGATACGCCTGGCGGTAGCGATCGAACAGTCGGACCATGCTGGCGAAGGGCAACAGTGACCGGACCTCGGCCGCCGTGGCCCAGCGGTGGTCGTCGTGTTCATGGCTCAGGCGTACGCGTTCCTGCCGCGTGACCGCGGGGAAGTAGTGCACCACCTTGTTGCCGTTGCGCCCGCCGCGTCGCACGATGTAGGACAGCTCGAGGGCCGGGCCCTCGACCGCCAACAGGGCGATGCCGGTCTCCTCGGCGCACTCGCGTAGTGCGGCCGTGGCGAGGGCCTCGTCGGGATCGAGGTGGCCCTTGGGAAAGCCCCAGTTGCCCCATTTGACGTCGTGGATCACCAGATAGCGCAGCCCATCGGGGGTGGCGCGGCGGAGGATGTACCCGGCAGCGATGCGCGGCAGGCCGGGGATGGCGGGCATGTCAGTCGCCCTCCAGCAGTGCGGTGGCCATGGCCGGTGAGAGCTTGGTCATCAGCGTGCCCGGCAGGGTCACCGAGCTGGTCCAGGGCACGGCGTAGCTGACGTCCATCCGTCGGCGGTAGACCAGGTAGAGCACGCCGCTGGCGGCGACGGCGAGCTCGACCGATTCGAGCGCGTACATGGTGTCGATGTCGGCATCGGCGGTGAGTACCGCGAGCTGCAGCCGGGCCGGCCGGGCGGTGGTGGTGGCGATGTCGATGATCTCGGGCGTCGCCTGTGCGGCCGCGGTCAGGGCGCTGCGCAGCTCGCTTTCGAGCGTATCGCGCAGCGGAGGCGGATAGGGGCGCTCGCGCCAGCGCTGGAGCACCTGCGCCAGCAGGGCCTGCAGGGGGTCACCCGGTTCCGCCGTCTCACTCATGCTGCGATTCTGCTCCGCGCTGCGCCAGCACAACCCTGTCCGGGAAGCGCGCTGCGGGTTTGACCGGCCGGGCACGGGCTCGAGACTGCCGGGATGGGATCGCGAGCTTCGGTGCGTCTGGAGAGCCACGGTATCTATGCGACCTGGACCGGCGATCGTCGGCGGGTGCCGCAGATTCTCGAATTCACCGAGGTCGTGCCCGCTCGCGTGGGCATCGAGTTCGGCTGCGTGGTCCGCTTGCGCGGCTACAAGGGCAAGGTGCTCGACTGGCGCATCGCCCATCCACCCTTTCGTGACAGTGACGGTCGCCGCACACCGGATTTCACCGGCGAGGAGCACGTGCGCACCAACGACTACGCCTTCTACCTTGGCGATGCGGTCTGGGAGCCCTGCGACGACAAGCTCGGCGGCTGGACCATGTCGGTCGACTGTCAGGGCGAACGGCTCGCTACGGTGACCTTCCACGTGGTGCCGGACACCGCCTGACGCGGGCTGCGGCCGGCAGTGCTCAGCCCTGCGCGACCCAGGCCTCGGCCTTGCTCCGGTCGAGGAAGGCCTTGAGTCGCAGCGGCGAGGTGGTCCAGAGCATCTCGTACATCTTGGCCATGCCGAAGATCATGGTGGTCGGGCAGAGGATGGCGCAGCGTGGGTGGCCGATGATCTTGGCCTCGGCCGCCTGGAACTGCGGCAGGGCGGCGCGGTAGTCGGCGCTGAGTTTGATTTCATTGCTGTGCGACAGGTCCCAGAACTCGTTCTGCCCCCGATAGGCCGGATCGTCGTAGATCGCGTTCATGGTCGCGATGACCTCCGGGAACAGGATGCGCGCGGGGGCGTGAATGGTGACACGATCGTCAGCGGGGTCGAAGCTGTAGTCCACGGTGGTCCTCCTCGGTATCAGCGCGGGGGTCCGGGGCGGCATCGAGCGTGGCGGCGAGTGCGCTCCGGACCTGCGCCAGCTGCGTAGCGTAGCGTTCCAGCGTGGCGGACCACACCTGAAGGCAATGCCGGCCCCGATCGGTCAGCGCGTAGCGATGACGCGCCGGCCCCGCCTCGCCGCTCTGCCAGCGCGAGCGTGCCAGCCCGTCACTTGCCAGGCGTCGCAGCAGACGGTAGACGCCGGCGCTGTCCGGGGCGGTGCCGGCGAGGGTCGGCCAGTCGGCGAGTTCGGCCACGATGCGGTAGCCATGGCGTTCGCCTGCGGCCAGCCGCAACAGGATGCCGAGGTGCAGCAGGCGGTCGAGGTTGCGGCCGGTGCAGGAGCAGGCGTCGGGGTCGGGGCAAGGGTCCGCAGCGGAATCCGTCGGATCCGCGCTCATTCGCTGTCCGCCGCGTCGCGCCGCAGCGTGGCCCCGGCCTTGCGCCCGAGCAGCTTGCGCAGCATCCCATGGGCGTAGCGGTCCTGCTCCAGGTCGACGATCTCTTCGGAGCCGTCGCGGACGTAGCCGCAGGGGCAGCGCTCCACGCTCAACAGCAGCAGCGCGCCGCACCAGGGGCAGACCCAGCGCTTGCCGGTATGCACGGGGATGGCCATGGGCGCAGCATACCGTCGCCGCCGGGAGGGTCTACGTGCGAAGACAGGGGTTTCACGGCCTGGCGCGCCCGTCACCGGTGGCGAGCAGGCGGTAACGCGAATCCAGGCGCAGGTCGAGCGTCAGGCGGGTTTCGTCGCGTTCGATGCTCAAAGCGAAGGGCGTCCCGGCCCAGAAGCGGTCGCTGAGGATCAGTTCGCGTTGGATGCGCCGCAGGTCGAGCAGGTTGCGCACGCGCTGGTCATCGATGGCGTGGATGCGATCGCCGACGCGCAACGCGACCGCGGCCGCGGGCGACCCCGGCAGCACCCGGTCCACGATCACCGGTTCCTCGACCAGGCGGTTGCGCAGCAGCCGTCGCAACAGCTGGCGCCGGGCATCGGCCGCTTCGGGCAGGCGCAGGGCGAAGCCCCAGTGGCCGGGGTCGTGGGCGCCGAGCACGACCGGCAGGCTGCGGGTCTCGGCTTCGCGCACCAGCTCGAGCACGACCTGCTCGCCGGCAGGGTAGGTGCCGATGATCCCGCGCAGCCGGTTGAGGTTGCGCACCGGGCGGCCATCGAGGCCGACCACCCGATCGCCAGCGCGCAACCCGGCGCGAGCGGCCGGGCTGTCGGGGCGGACCGTCATGATCTCGGCGCCGTCGGCGAGGGTGTCGTCGTCGTCGTCGCGGCCGACCAGCCCGGCCAGATGGGCGTGACGGACCACCCCGCCGTCGGCCGCGCGCAGTCCGGGCAGGAAGCGGGCGATCTGGTTGGCCGGGATGGCCATGCCCACGCCGGTGTTGGCACGGGCGCCGTGCCGGGTGCTGATGCGACCGTTGATGCCTGCGAGACGTCCGGCGAGGGTCAACAACGGGCCACCGGAATTGCCCGGGTTGATCGCCGCATCAGTCTGGATCGCGCTGCTGTAGGCGCCCTGGTAGCGCTCGCGGCAGCTGATGATCCCCCGGCTGACGGCGGGATCGCCATCGAGATCCATCGCCCCGAAGGGATTGCCGAGCGCGATCACGCTCTGGCCCACGCGCAGCGCATCAGAGTCGGCCAGCTCGACGTAGGGGCTGTCGGCGAGAGCGTCGATACGCAACAGCGCGATGTCGCCACGCGGGTCGGTGCCGAGCAGCTCCGCCTCGCCGAAACCGCCATGGTGTCGGACCGTGAAGCGCCGCTGGCCGCGCCCGTAGCCATCGGCGATGACGTGGTGGTTGGTGAGCATGGCCCCGTCGGCATCGATGGTCACGCCGCTGCCGCCGGCGATGAGCACGAAGGCAGGGCGGTAGCGTGCGCTCAGCGCGACCCAGGCCGCGTCGCGGGTGCGCGCGGCCTCGCTCGCCACGAGCGGCGCGCCGAGAGCTATGAGCAGAGCCAGTGCGAGGTGGCTCATCGGCTGCCCACCTGCAGTTCGAGATCCAGGCCTTCGTCGTTACGCACGACGCCCAGCATCACCGTCTGTCCGGGCCGGCTGCCGCGGATCGCCCGGCGCAGAGCGATGAAATCGTCGATGGTCTCGTCGGCCCACCTGACGATGCGATCGCCGGCTTGCAGTCCGGCGCGCTCAGCCGGGCCGTCCTCGCCTACTTTGTCGATCCGGGCGCCGGCGACCTGGGCGAAGGGGTCGATGACCACGCCGATGAACGGTCGAGCGAGCGGCGGGAGGCTCTCGCCGAGACGCAGCCGGTCGACCGCCGTTGCGAGGCGCTCGACGGTGAGACAGAAGCCGACGCCGCAGTTCTGGCGCCAGACCGTTTCCGGCGACAGGTGGCTGGCCAGGCCCACCAGGCGCCCCTGGTGGTCGATCACCGGGCCGCCGAGGTTGCCGTAGTTGATGCGGGCGCTGATCTGCAGCGCCAGGCCCTGCAGCCGGGTGGTGGCGCCGACCGCGCCGCGATTGAGCGTCATGCCGCCGGGCGGCTCGCTGCGGCCGAGCACCGCGACGGCGCTGCCGACGGGCGGGGTCGCCCCGCCGGGCAGCGCGAGATGGGGCCAGTCGTCGGATCCGCGGCCGATGTCCAGCACGGCGATGTCGCGCGCTGTGTCGCTGCCCAGGAGGGTGGCCGGGTGGCGGCTGCCGTCGGCAGTGAACACATGGATCGCCTCGACCGTGCCGCCGTCGTCCCGATCGGCGACGTTGTGCGCGGCGGTGACCACCAGCCCGGCGGGGTCGACGAGGAAGCCGGAGGCCGCGCCGATCGGCGGCGACCGGCGCTCGCGCTCCGCGTGGCTGCCGCGCAGATAGGGCTCCAGTTCTGGCGGCGGACGATCGAGCGTCGATGGGGTCGGTACCGGATCGCCGCTGCGATGGGTCCAGACGCAGACCACCGCCGGCGCACAGCGCGCGGCGGCCCTACGCAGCGCCGCGTCCAGGGGATCGTCGCCGGACTGGGGCAGACTCACGTTCAGCTCGGCGAGTTCCGGGATCCCCATGCGCATGCGATGGACCGGGATCGCGCAGCCGAGCCACCGCGTGGGGGAGAAGGCCAACGACATGACGCCGAGCAGCCGGCCTTCGGCGTCGGTCAACGGGCCGCCATCGCTGCCAGGGTTGACCGCGGCGTCGGTCTCGAGCACGGGTCCGGCATAACGGCTCTGGTCATCGACCGAGTCGAGCGTGTAGGCGCCGCTGATCACGCCGCGGCTGAGCGAGACCCCGCCGTCGCGTTGGATGGTGAAGAACGGATTGCCCCAGCTGTAGGCCACGTCGCCGGGCCGGGTGGCGTCGCTCGCCGCCAGGGGCATGTGCACCAGATCCGTGACCGGAGCGTCCACCTGCAGCAGCACCGCTTCCGAACTGCGGTCGACGCGCACGATCCTTCCCGGTCGGACATGGCCCGAGGTGAAGTGGATGCGCAGCTTCGAGGCATCGGCAGGCACCACGGTGATGTTGCTCAACACCAGCCCGTCGGGGTCGACCACCACGCCAGTGCCGTAGTAGTCGACCATCCGCCCGCCGAGCCGGCCGCGGCAGTCCAGTCCGACCACCGCGGCGCGATAGCGGGTGTAGAGCGCGGCGCGGCGGGCATCGGCCGCAGCCAACTCCGGCGGTGGCACGCCACCGACCGCAGCGCCGTGCACGCTCAGGGGCAGCAGCAGGCTCACCAGCAGCAGGCGGATCGCGGGCGACATGCCCTGATCATCGGCCTGCGCGGTGTTCCTCAATCGGCGTTTGGGGCTTTGGCCGCATCGGCTTCGCCTTGCTCGTGGGTCTGGCCTGGCCTGGCCTGGCCTGGCCTGGTCGGGCTCTGGCGGGGGTGGGGCTGGTGTCGCTACCACCTGCGCGGGGGCTGGGCTTTTCCCCTTGAACGTATGGAGGGCCATTTCGACCATGGCGACTTCCGTCGTGCACGGTGTGTGTCGTTGCCGTCTTTGGCGCGCTGCAGCACCGGTCCTGGGGGGAGGAGGGTGTGTTGATGCCGTTCGGACGCGAGGTCCTGATTGCCACTGTGCTGGGGGTATCGTTCCTGGGGGCGGTGCGTGCCCAGGCGCTCGAGACCGACGTGGTCGTGCTGCCGAAGTCGATCTACCGGTCCTCGCTCGAACTGCACGTCAGCGTACCGGTGGTCGACGAAGAGATCGCGGGGAACGTGGAATACGATACCGCCTACACCGGCGAGCTGGTGTGGCGTCCGCCGCATCCTTTTCCGCCGCGCGATCTGATCAACCTGCATATCGGCATCGGTCTGGCCGGCACCTACCAGGAAGGCGAGCTCGACGACGGCACGCGCATACTCGAGTACACCGCCGGCACCCTGCGCTACCACCTCGGCGCGGACTTCGATTTCACCCAGAACCTGCGGCTGGTCGTGGTGCCGTTCATCGGTCTGGGGCTCGCGCGCCTCGACATCACCGAGGAGGAGGAGATCCAGCCGGTCGACGAGGTCGATCTCGCCTGGGAGGCGGGGCTGCGCGTCGGTGGCGAGGTCACGTTCGGGAATTTCACCATCGGCGCCGGCGGCATCGCCCGCGTGCTCAACAGCACCCACGATTTCGTCGTCGGCAGTGGACTGGTCGAGACCAACGTCGAGCAGGACACGATCGAAGCCTACGGCATGATCGGCTGGACCTTTTAGCTCAGGACTGAGGCCACCTTCACAGGGGGCGCTGCCCCCTCGTGGCTTCGCCGCACTCCGGCGTCCTCGCTGCCGCTCGTCGCGCTCCACCGGCCGCAGGCCCCACCGGGGCCTGCTATCGCTGGCGCTACGTGCCATTTTCGCAGAAAACCGTTCCTCGGTCGGCCGACCTGTTGTCCACGATGTGTGCCGTGCGAACGCTTCACTGCGACCTTTGCGGGCGAGAGCAACGCCAACGCCAACGATCGGCGAGGCGCAACGTCGCGAGAAGGCCGGGTCAGCTCGCGGGTCCATCCGCCGCGGCCGGCAGGCGCGCGGCCAGGATCAGGATCACCGCACCGGTACCGATGGTGGCCACGCCCTCGCCGACAATCCACCACCAGGGCAAGCCGGCGTGGATCTCGATCGCGCTGACCGCGACGCCGAATCCGAGCAGCAGCCAACCCAGCAGCACGACCAGGCTCCGGTAGCGCAACGGATCGCGCGCGGCGAACAGGTAGACCGCCCCGAGCATGGCGTAGAGTGCGCTGGCCGAGCGGGCGAGGTAGCCGACGATCGGTGCGCGCGGCAATTCGCCGAGCCCGGCGAGGCGATGGAACCGGTCCATCCATCCGAACGGCAGCACCATGCCGATCACCGCGGCGCTCAGGGAACAACCGAGCAGCACCAGCAGGATCCGCAGTGCGCGCGAGGGAGACAGGGTGGCGACCATGCCGATGATGCTAGCCAGGTCGCCAGCGGCGCCCAACCGCAAATCGCGATCGCATCCCGGCATGCTTGCCGTGGCGCGCACGACCACGAGGATCGCTGCCATGTACGACTTCTTTCGCGGCTCGGTGGCCAGCCTCGACGCCGCCGGCAATCTCTGCTTCGAGGTCGGCGGGGTCGGCTACCGCCTGCGCATCAGCGAGCATACCCGCATGCGCCTGCCGCTCGACGGCTCCACGGTCACCGTCTACGCCCGGCTGGTGGTGCGCGAGGACGACCTCGCGCTCTACGGTTTTGCCGACCCGGCCGAGCGCGCGGCTTTCGATCTGCTCACCGCGGTCCAGGGGGTTGGTCCGGCGGTGGCGATGACCATCCTCTCGACCTACGTCGTGGGCGAGCTGCGCCAGGTGCTGTTCAAGAAAGACATCCGCGCGCTCAAGCAGGTCAAAGGGGTCGGCGCGAAGAGCGCGGAACGCATGGTGCTCGAACTCCACGACAAGGTCGAGCGGATCCCGCTCCCGCGGCACGAGCTGCCCGAGGAGGATGTGGAATCCGGCGCGGTGGCCGGCACCGCCGCCGATGAGGCACGCCAGGCGCTGGTCGCACTCGGTTTCGGCAACCGTGAGGCGGTGGAGGCCCTGGCCCGGGTCGCCGAGCCCGACCACGACGCGGAGCACCTGTTGCGTCAGGCACTGCTGGTGCTGCGCGGCTGAGTTTCAGCGCCGTGAATCCACCGACCGCGCGGGCAGGATGGGCGATGAGGAGCAGCCATGGACATCGAACAGATCCCCACCGGCGGTGACGCCAATTTCGGTTACGTGCTCGCCGACGCTGGCGAGGCGATGCTCGTCGATCCGAGCTACACGCCGGAGCGCCTGCTCGAGCTGGTCGACGCACGCGGGTGGAGTCTGCGGCGCAGCGTCTGCACGCATTCGCACCACGACCACGTCAACGGCAACCCGGTGGTCGAACGCGCCACCGGCCAGCCGGTGTTGCTCCACGGTGACCGCGATCCGAGCAGCGGCATCCGGCTCGAGCACGGCGCCGAATTGCCGCTGGGGTCGACCGGAGTGCGGATCATCCACACCCCGGGCCACACCTCGGATGCCATCTGCCTGCATATCGGCGACGCGCTGATCACCGGCGACACGCTGTTTGTCGGTCGGGTCGGCAAGACCGACTTCGGTGAAGGTGCGGCCACGCTCTATCGCAGCCTCCACGAACGCGTGCTCAGCCTGAACGACGCCACCCGGGTCTTCCCGGGGCACGACTACGGCGACCGGCCGGTCTCGACCATCGGTCGCGAGCGTGCGACCAACCCCTTCCTGCAGCAGCCGGATCTTGCGGCCTTCATCGCCTTCAAGCGGGCCTGGGCCGCGCGCAAGCGGTAGCCTACGCCGGCACGAGCACGGCCACCATCGGCCCGGTGAGCGGGGGGCGCAGCAGCGGATCCTCGGCGGTGAGTGTGGTCTCGCCGACCACGGCGCCGACGGTGGGCGCGATCCAGGTACGGCGGCAGGCCGTGGGCTGGATGCGTTCGCTGGCCGTGCCCTGCGTGAGAAAGACCACGGCCCGGCCATCGGTGGTCCGGGCGGCGTAGGCGCGGTCGTCGTTCGCGACGAGCAGATCGTCAGCGGGTCGCAGGTCCCAGAACCGCAGGTGCTGCTCCACCAGCCGCACACTGCGCAGGCAGTGCAGCGCCAGGGGCGAGGGCCCGATCCCGCAGATGGGCCGATGGAAGCGCGCCGCTGCCGAGCCCGCCAGCAGGTCGCGCCAGAAACGGGCCAACCCTTCCCGAGGGGTGCCCGAGCCCCAGGCCGGGTCGGTGGAGGTCTCGTTGTTCATGCAATAGAGCACGTTGCCTGCCGGCAGCGTGCGGGTGAGCAGCTCGTCGAGCCAGGCCTCCTGGACCGCGTGGACGCGATCGAGCCGGGGATGGTATCCCTGCATGCCCGGGACGGTGTGGTAGAAGGGGTGGACGTCCTTCGACGGATGCGTTCGGCGCGGGGCAGCGCTGCGATCATGGTTCGAGGTCCTCGGCGTGCTTGTTGCCGAATGCATGGTAGTTGACCTGGGCGAATATCCCGAACAACACGTCGACCTCGTGTCGGGTCAGCGGCCAGCGATTGAGCATGTCGCGAAAGGTCGGCTCCCAGCGTGCGCGGGTGGTGCGTCTGAAATAGTCGATCCGCTCGAGGCTGTCGAGCCAGTAGCCAGCCAGGCGCTCGACGCGTTCGCGCTCGGCTGCCGGGGGCTGTTCCGAGGGAGCGGCTTCGTGCTCGAGGGTCGCTGCATGGTAGGTGACGATGGCCACCGCGTTGGCCAGATTATAGCTGTGATAGTGCCCCGGCGTCTCGAGGGTGATGAACTCCTGGCATGCGCGCAGTTCGTCCATCGACAGCCCGTCGGCCTCGTTGCCGAACACCAGTGCGGTGCGCTCGGCCGGACGGCGTGCGAGCAGCTCGCCAAGTCCGCGCAGGGCCACCGGCTCGCCATGGTCGGGGTCGCGCAGCCGGGCGGTGGTGCCGATGACCAGCCCGCAATCGGCGGTGGCGGCACCCAGGTCGGCGAAGGTCGGCAGCCCTTCGATCAGGCGGTGACGTTCGTGGTTGGCGAACTTGCGCGAATCGGCGCAGTTGGTCGGACATTGCGGATCGACCAGTCGCAGATCGGTCAGGCCGGTGTTGGCGCAGATGCGGCAGATCATCCCCAGATTGACCGGTCCCTGGGTTCGGACGAGGACGACACAGAAGCGCTGGGTGGCCGGCGTGGGCATGGCGGCAGAGGGTGGGCTCCGGGCCGCGTCGGGCAAGCGGTGCAGCGCCGCTCAGTCGATCGGGTCGAGGCGGACGCGGGTGAAGCCCGCATCGCCGACCACCCCGAGCACCGCGCGCGCATAGGCATGCGGGAGCAGGCGCGAGAGCCGGACGACCGCGGGGCGCGCGGTCTCGATGGCTGAGAGCCGCTCCTGGAGCGCGGTCAGGGTATGCACGGTGTGGGTGGCATCACCGAGGTCGATCACTGTCTTCTTGGTGCGGAAAACCTCGATGGTCACTGGTCCGGAGGGGGCCGGCGCACGCGTGGGTGCGCAGCCGACGGCGCCAAGCATCAGCAGCGCCAGCAGCAGGAAGAGGAGGCGGTGTGGGGAGATGGCCATGTGCTGCTCCTGATCGCTCGCTGCGCGACGATACGGCCTCCAATCCTGGACCCCCGGTCGGGTCGAGGCAATGCGCGGGGGCCTGCTCGGGCGATGGTGGTTCAGGCGCCGGGTTTTGCCTTGCTCCGGGACCCGCGAGCGCTGGCATCGCGCGATGCGACGCGATCTGCGTTGGCGGCGCCGGGCCGCTCCCTTCGCCTGTGCCTGCCTGTTGGCCGCGCCCCTGCTGCTGGTGGTGCTCGCCCGGCGGCTGTTGGCGCGCGGTGCGCCGACGGCCCTGCGTGAGCGCGTGACCGGCGCCGGGGCGAGGCCACCGCCAGGCGGGGTGCTGGTGCACGGTGTGAGCATGGGCGAGGTGATGCTGATGCGCGCGCTGGTGCCGCGCCTGGAGTCGGCCACCGGTCTGCGCTGCGTGCCGAGCACTGCGACCGCCACCGGCCACGCCGCCCTGGCGAAGCAGTTCCCCGATCGGGTCCGCTGCGCGCTGCCGCTCGACCTGCCCTGGGCGGTAGCCTGCTTCCTGCGCCGGGTGCGTCCGCGGGCGCTGATCCTGCTCGAGTCCGAGATCTGGCCGCTGCTGCTCTGCGGTTGTTTCGAGCGGGGGATCCCGGTGTTCATCGTCAACGCCCGCATCGGTGCCGACAGCTTCCGCGGCTACCGTCGCGCCGGTCCCTGGCTCGGCCCCCTGTTCCGGCAGATCGACACCGCCTGCGCGCAGAATCCCACCTGGGCTGCGCGGCTGCGACGGCTCGGCGTGGCTCGCTGCCGCGTCACCGGCTCGCTCAAGGCGGACATGGTGGTGCCGGCAGATGCGGCCCAGCGCGAGGCCGAGGCGCAGCGGATCGCGCTCGTGCCCGGCGCGGCGGAGGACAAGCGCGTGCTGCTGCTGGCCAGTACCGGCCCGGACGAGGAGCTTCCGCTGATCCGCAGCTGGCAGCGCTGGGGACGCGAACACGGCTGGCGTCTGGTCGTCTGTCCACGACACCCGGAGCGCGGGCCGGCGATCGTCGCCACCTGCGCCCAGCTCGATCTGCGAGCCGTGCGCAGCAGCCAGGCTGCGGAGCTGACGCAGGCGCAGACCTACGACGTGATCGTGGTCGACGAGATCGGCCGGCTCAGCGCGCTCTACGCCAATGCCGCGATCGCGGTGGTCGGCGGTGGCCTCGGCAGCGGCCGCGGCGGGCAGAACATGCTCGAGGCTGCCGCGGCAGGCTGCTGCACCGTGGTCGGTCCCGATTGGCGCAATCAGCCCGACGCGATGGCGGTGCTCCAGGCGGCGGATGCGGTGGCGGTGGTGGATCCGGCCGATCCCGATCCGGTGCTGTGTGCGCTCGCCAGCGATCCGGCCCGGCGCGCGGCCATGGGTCGGCGTGCGCGCGAAGCCTGGGCCGGGGCCCGCGGCGCGACCGCGCGTACGGTGGCGGAGCTGGCTCCGCGCCTGCCACGGGCATAGCCCGCCGCCGGTCCCGCGCTTGCCAGCAGGAGCGGGCGCTCGAAGCTCGCTCGCCGCAGGAGACCATGACGATGCAGATCACCGCCGAGAAGCTCACCGATCGCGACCTGATGCGCCGGGCCTGTGAGATGACCATGCGCGGCGGCTCGTCGAAGGTGAGTCTGGCGCGGATGTATCGCTGTGAGCACAGCCCGATGCGCACCCAGCTGTTCTGGATCGAGATGCACGCCATCCCCACCTTCGTCTCGGTCCACCTGGTGCGGCACAAGATCGGGGTCGAGCACTTCGTGATGTCCAACCGCGACGATCGCGGCGGTGCGCATGACACCGACCGCTATTCGCCGGTCAACCACGGGATGCTGATCGACGCCCAGGCGCTGGTCAACATGGCCCGCAAACGTCTGTGCCGGAAGAGCCATACCGACACCATCGCAGTGATGCAGGCCTTGCGCAGCGCGATCGACGCCGTCGATCCCGACCTGGCCGCTGTGATGGTGCCCGAGTGCGAGTATCGCGGCGGCTTCTGCCACGAGCTCAAGCCCTGCGGGCTCCATCCTCTGGCCGAGTAGAGCGGCGCGGGTCATGCACATCGCCCAGCCCGCCTATGCCTGTGCCATCCTGCGCGATGACCACGGCCGGTTCCTGCTCGAGCAGCGCGATCGCGACCGCCGCACCGCGCCGGGGCGGCTGACCTGTTTCGGCGGTGGACGCGAAGCCCACGAATCGTCGCTGGGCTGTCTGCGTCGCGAGCTCGACGAGGAGCTCGGTTGGCAGCCGGCGCGCTTGTCCGCGGCGGTCGATCTGTTCGTGGCCGGGCGGTGGATCGCACGCTTCTTCAGTGCCCGCTTCGACGCCGAGCTCGGGGCCCTCGCCGTCGAGCCCGGACGCCAGGCGGTACTGGTGGCGCCCACCAGCCTGGCGTCCGCGCCGCTGAGCAGCTGGCATCGCGCGGTGCTCGCCGCGTGGCTCTGCGGCCGGCGACGGGTGTGTCTGCCGGCCCGGTGAGCGGTCGGCTCAGTATTCCAGCGGGTGACTACTCAGGGGCTTCGCCCCTACGGTCCTCATTGCGTAAGGACCTACCCCTCTGGCTTTGTCGTGGTTCGTCTGAACCTGCCGGCAGATTCAGGCGTGGGCGGATCGGCTGCGCCGAAACGTATCCGCCCATCACCACTCGGCGCCAGACCCCATCGCGTACGATGGGGCCCTGGAAAGGGCGTGGTAACCACTCATGCCCGATGGGCCTGAATGGTTACTCCAGCGGTATCGCGACGACGTCCGGATCGTTGCGTTGATACGCCTCGACCAGCGGCCAGAGGTGCCGGCCGGGGCACTCGGTATTGCGGAAATGCCGATGGCCGTGGACCGCACTGGCGGGGATGCCGTGCGCCTGGCGCAGGGCGTTGATCAAGCCGCACAGGCGTCGGCGCAGGTGTGCGCTCGGCTTGCGCTGATGGTAGTTGCCGGCGAGGACCACGCCGATATTGCCCTTGTTGTTTTCGCCCTTGGCGTGCGCACCCTGCCAGCGCAACGGGCGGCCTTCCCAGATGGCGCCGTTGCCGTCGATGATGAAGTGGTACCCGATGCCGGCGTAGCCGCGTTTGCGATGCAGCGCCTCGATGCGCCGCAGCAGCTCCAGGCCGGGCAGGTCGGCGTCGTCATCGCCCATGGCGGTGTGGTGGACGGTGATGCGGTAGGGCGGTACGCCCATCGGATCCATGTTGGTCCGGTCGAGCGGGGCGAGGGCCCAGGCGTGGCGTGGGCGGTAGGCTTGCGGTGAGAGACCGCGGGCCACGGCCGCGGTTGGCGGCGGTGCCGGGCGCACGCCGCCGGGCACGACGATCTCCTGACCCGCATGGAGCCGGTGGTCGGTGAGCTGGTTGGCCGTGATCACCCGGCCCAGGGGTACGCGGTAGAGCCGGGCGATGTCCGAGAGCGTTTCGTCGCCGGTCACGGTGTGGACCAGACCCTGGGGCGGGGTTGTCCGGCCACAGCCGCCGGTGAGCACGAGCAGCAGCAGGGTGAGCGGGAATCCGCGTCGCATCGGCATGTCTCCAGCGCGCCTCCATCGCAGACGCTATCCATCTCTTGGCGCGACCCAACCCCGCCTTTGCGTCCAATCCCGCAGGCGCAGGTCGTCGACAGCAGATCGAACGGGATTAGCCTCGGTCATGCACTGGTTCTGGTTGCTGTGTCTCGGACCGCTGTTGCTGCTGGGCGCCTGTGCCACGCAGCCGCCGGCAGAGCAGTTGCATACGACCCTGGGCGACATGATCCGGTTGGTCGAAGACGGCGCCTACGAGCAGTTGATCACGGCCTACGTGGATCCGGACTGGATCGAGGCCCAGGGCCCGGGTGGGCTCTCCGATTGGCGCACGGCGGTGTCCGGGCCCCGGCGCTATTCGTTTCACATCCGGTTGTGCCTCGCCTACCGCAGCGAACCGCAGTTCGGGCCGGGGGGCCGGCGTGCGGCCTTCACTGCGGGCGAGCTCGCGGGTCAGCCGCTGGTCTTCCGCCTGCGCAAGGGGGTCTGGTATCTGCAGCCAGGGCGGGACCGCCAGGCAGCGGATGGGCCACCCGGTGGCCCCTGACGCCGGCTCGCGCTCGCGTCAGCGCCGACGGCGACCGAGCCGGACCCCACCGGAGAGCGGCTTGAGCAGGCGCGGTGTCGGGGTGCCATCGCGCTGCTTGGACTCGGTCGCGGGCGTCCTCTGGGTGGTCGAGGCCTGCATTCCTTCGACCACCTCTTCCTCGAGCAGTTCGCCGATATGCTTTTCGATCTCGAGCAGGAACTGACCGTCGTCGGGGGTGATGAAGGTGCGCGCCACACCCTTGCCACCCATGCGCGCGGTGCGGCCGATGCGGTGGACGTATTCCTCGGGATTTTCCGGGATGTCGTAGTTGACCACGTGCGAGAGCGCGGGGATGTCGAGTCCGCGGGCGGCGACGTTGGTCGCGATCAGACATGGCAGTTTGCCGTCGGCGAAATCCTTGAGCGTCCGCTCGCGCTTCTTCTGCGGCAGGTCGCCGTGGATCGCCCCGGCCTTGATCTTCTTGCGCTTGAGCACGTCGGCGACGCGGTCGGTCTGGTGCTTGGTACGGCAGAAGACCACCATCTTCTCGGGATCCTGGGTCTCGATGAAGTGGGCCAGCAGCCGGGTCTTGCGGTCGGGGTCGACCGCGATCCATTTCTGGTCGACGTTGTCTGCGGTCACCCGTTCGGGCAGCACATGGACCACGCGCGGCTCGCGCATGTAGCGTTCAGACAGCCGGCGGATCTCCTCGGGCATGGTCGCCGAGAACAGCAGGGTCTGCCGTTGGGGCGGCGTGTGTTTGAGGATGAACTCGATGTCCGGCAGGAAACCGATGTCGAGCATCTGGTCGGCCTCGTCGAGCACCATCATCTTCAGATGCGACAGGTCGAGGTTGCGCCGCCGCATGTGGTCGATGATCCGCCCGGGGGTGCCGATGATCGCATGGGGCTTGCGCGCCAGGGCGTCGAGCTGGTCGTCCATGCTCACACCGCCATAGATCAGCGCGGTGCGGGCGCCGCTCTTGCCGGCCATGCGGTTGAATTCGCGATATCCCTGACGGGCGAGTTCGCGGGTGGGGCAGAGGATCAGCGCCACCGGGCCCTCGCCCTCCCACTCGTAGAGCCGGTGCAGCAACGGCAGCACGAAGGCCGCGGTCTTGCCGGTGCCCGTTTGCGCCTGGCCGATGATATCGTGGCCCTGCAGCACCGGCGGGATGCCCTCGGCCTGGATCGGCGAGGGCTGCTCGTAGCCGATCTCGGCCAGATCTGCGAGGACCTGCGGACATAGTCCGAGTTCCTGGAATGCGAGCGATTTGGGCCGCAGATCGAGTTCGTCTGGGTCCTGCGGTCGCAGCGGCAGCGTGGGCGCCTGATCGCTGGGCATAGCGCGATGGGCGCTGTCGGTCGGCGCCGGGGCGGGCTCGCCCTCGACCGGACCGGTCGTGGCCGGTGGCTGGTCCTCGGCCGCCAGCTTGCGCCGGCGTGAGCGGCTCTTCTTCGGCGGTGCCGCGTCGCTCGCCGGTGCCGCGCTCTCGTCCGCAGGCGCTTCAGCAGCGGGTCCGGTCGCAACCGGTGCCGGCGCCTCGTCCTGTACGGCCGGCGCCTCGTCCTGCGCGACCGGCTTCGCGGCCGGCGCGGTCTCCGGTTCCCTACGCGTCGGCTCGCTCGGCGCGCTGGTGCTGCGGGATTGCTCGCGGTTGGTGTCCTGGCTGCCGCCGGGGGCGACCAACACCTGACTGCGACGCAGCGGGAACAGATCGCCGCGATCGCCGCGCAGGGCGAAGCCGGGGTTCTCGACCACGGCGATGTGGCCGGCGGGGACGCCGGCGGCGTTGCGCTCGCCGACCACCTGGTGGAAGTCGGGGTGCGGCAGGCCCTCGCAGGGGATCGGGGCGACGCCGGCCTCGGCCAGCAGTTCGCTCAGGCGCGGTTGGGCCCAGGAGGGGGTGTCGGCATCGCAGAGTTCGAGGATCCCGCGCGAGAACTCGCGCAGGCGGTCGAGGATCGGCGGCACCTTGCGCTGCGGCTTGTCGAGGCGCGGGCGACGCGGTTTCGGTTGGGAGGGTTCCGGTGCCGGCCGGTCGCCCGGCCCCCGGTCCTTGCCGGGCTTGTCGGCATCCTGGCGATCGCTCCGGTCCTTGCCGGGCTTGTCGGCATCCTGGCGATCGTTGCGGTCCTTGCCGCTGTCCGGCTGGTCGCTGGGCTCGGTCTTGTCGCCGTTGCCCTTGCCGCGCTTGCGGCGGCGACGCGATCTCCGCCGCTTGCTGCGACCGCCTTCTTCGTCGCCGGACACATCGTCCTTGTCCTTGTCCTTGTCCTTGTCGGCGCCGTCGCGGGGCTCCTGCCCGCCGGCTCGCTCCTGGCGCGGCGCGCGCTCGCGTTCAGGCGCACGCGGTTGGTCGCGCTCGGGCGGCGCGGCTTCGTCGGCCGCTCCGGTGATCCGGGCCACCGCAGCGGCATCCAGTACCTCCGGCTCGTCGGCCGGGGTGCTCGCTCGCGTCGGGGCATCGGGTTTCGGGGGCGGTGCCGGCCTGGCAGTCGGTGCCTCCTGCGCGGGCCGTTCGCCAGCGGCGGCGACCTGACTCAGCGCTTCGATGAGGTCTTTCTTTGCGAGTCGACTGCGGTTCTTGATCTGGTGTTGCCCGGCCAGCTGACGCAATTCCTTAAGCGTCTTGCCGGCGAGCTCATTCTGCTTCGCCATGTTGTGATGATCCTGATCGGTGAACGCCGATCCGGGGCGAGGCACCTCTGCCCGGCCTGAAACCGTATCGGCGGTGTCGTGGGGTGGTCGGATGGGGCTCGGTTCCGGTTCCGATCTGCCGGCTTCGCCGGCGCGGCAGATCACGAACGCTCGAACCGGGCCCGGATCTGGCCAGAACCCGTCGACGCGTGCACGATAGGCCGGAGCGCGGCTCACGCAAGTCGGCGCCCTGGAACCCTCGATTGCATGCGCGGCCCCCGGACGGTATCAGTAGTGGACGCGCCTGTCGCCGCCTATGGAAACGCAGATCCGAATCGACATGACCGGGACCACGACCAATCGGGATTTCCTCGCCCATGCCCAACGCCTGGGCTTGTTGGATGCTCAGGAAGTGGAGGAGGTACGACGGGTGATGCGTGAGAGCAGCCAGCCGGCGGGCAAGTGTGCCGCCCGGCTCGGGCTGCTGACCATCGGCGATATCGACCGGGTCATGCACAGCATCAAACGGCAATGGAAAACGGGCGGGGGCACGCCCCGGCTCGAGAACGTCGCCGGCTACCGCATCATCGACGAACTCGGCCGCGGCGGCATGGGCACGGTCTACAGTGCCGAGCAGATGGCGCTCTCGCGGCAGGTCGCGCTCAAGATCCTCGCCCCGCGTTTCGTGGAGGACGAGGATTTCGTCGCCCGGTTCATGCGCGAGGCGCGCAGCCTCGGCCGGATCAACCATCCCAACGTGGTCGCGTGCTACGATGTCGGCCGTGATGGTGACACCCTGTACATGGTCCAGGAGCTGGTCGAGGGGGGCGATGTCGGTGCGCTGATGGCCAGGCACGGTGGCCGTCTCGACGAGCCGCGCAGTCTGGAGATCGTCCGCGACTGCCTCGACGCCCTGATCGCGATCCAGGCCGCCGGGCTGATCCACCGCGACATCAAACCGACCAACATCTTCATCACCCGTGAGGGCCGAGCCAAGCTCGGGGACCTCGGTCTGGCGCGTACGGTGGCCTACGACGACCGCATCAGCCAGTCGGGCGAGGTCTACGGCACGCCGGCCTACATGAGTCCGGAGCATGCCCAGGGCGAGGAAGACCTCGATATCCGCACCGATATCTACTCGCTGATCGCCAGTCTCTTCTGTATGGTCACCGGCAAGCAGCCATACGAGGGCCGCAGCTCATGGGACGTGGTCGCCAAGGTCCTGCATGATCCGATGCCGGATCCGGCAGCCGTGGTGCCCGGGCTCAGCCGGGGGATGCGCGCCCTGATCCAGCGCGGCATGGCCAAGGATCGCGAGCTGCGCTACCCCGACCCGGAGGCGATCCGGCGCGATGTGGTCAGCGTGCTCGACACCGGCACCGTTGCCGAGGCCGATACGCTCAAGCAGCTCGACCATGGCGACGTGCTCGGCCTGCGCTGGCACGGCAGCTCGGCCGTGCTCCACCCCAGCGGCGCCGTCGGGCAGAACGACCGTCTGCTGTGGGATCGCGCGCTCGACGACCTGCTCGCCGCCGACCCCACTGCGCTGGTGGTCAACTGCACCTCGGTCGACTGGATCTCCAGCGAGGGTCTGGCGACCTTCATCCGCCTGCACGAGTGCTGCGGTGAGCGCGGGATCTTCTTTGCCGTGTGTGCGCTCAACGAGAGTACCGATCAGGCGGTGCGCTGCGTGTACCTCGATCGGGTGCTGCAGATCTTCCCCGATCTATGCCAGGCGCTGGCTGCGGCGGAGACGCCGGCTCACTGAGGCTGTATGTGCGTTCCGGCGAGCAGGCGGGCGCGGAAATCGGCGAGCGCCTGCTCGCGGGCCCGGCTCGCCGTGCTGGCGAGCTCGTTATGCCCCGCTCCCTCCAACAGGACCAGCCGCGTCGTCCCGGCGAGCGCGGCGGCCAGGGAGCGGGCGTGGGTCGGTGGGATGATCCGGTCGGCCGCGCCGTGGATCACCACCGCCGGGCAGCTGATCGCCCCGACCTTGGCCAGATTGTCGAAGCGGTCGATCGGGAGCAGGTCCCACGGCAGTACGGTGGCGAAGGCGCTGGTGAAAGCGCTCTCGAGAATCAGCCCGCCGAGCTCTTGATGCCGCGCCAGTTCGATCGCCGGACCACTGCCGACGCTGCGACCATAGGCGACGATCTGCTCCGGCCGCCAGCCCTGCGAGCGCAGCCAGGCGTAGGCCGCGTCGATCGCATGGTAGCAGCCGCGTTCGCTGCAAGGTCCCGGGCTCGCGCCGTAGCCGGGATAGTCGTAGGCCAGCACCGCCCAGCCTTGGGCGGCGAGCACGCGCATCAGCGGCGCGATCTGACCGAGGTCTTCGGCGTTGCCGTGGCTGTAGAGCAGCACCAGCGGCGCACGCGTGCCATTCTCGCAGCCGGGCCACCAACGCGCCGCGACTGGTCGCTCGGTCGGGCCGCTGCCGGGCAGCAGCAGCACGCCGGGGTCGTCGGCGGTGTAGCTCGGCGGCGGAGGGAGGAAGATCTGGCCTTCGCCGAACACCCCGGCGTAGACCAGCAGGCCGGCCCAAGCCCAACAGACGGTGGAAAGGGCACGGCCGAGCAGGCGCAGCATGCACGCTATGATCCCTGTCGGCGGCGACGATCAACGCCTGCGCGGTGGTGGATCTGGCGAACGGCACGCTGTTTGCCTCCGGGACGATCTGAATCCCTTCTTCATGTCGATTTGACCCGGAGTGGTGCCATGGCCGAATACGCCTTCCAGACCGAAGTGCAGCAGCTGCTGCACCTTATGATCCACAGCCTGTACAGCGAGCGGGAGATCTTCCTGCGCGAGCTGGTGTCCAACGCCTCGGACGCCTGCGACAAGCTGCGCTTCGAGAGCCTGACCGACAAGGAACTCACCGGCGCTGACGAGCGGCTGCAGGTCCGGCTGATTCCCGACCAGGAAGCCAGGACCCTGACCATCGAGGACACCGGCATCGGCCTGACCCAGGACGAAGCGGTATCCCAGCTCGGCACCATCGCCAAGTCGGGTACGCGCGAGTTCGTCGAGGCGGTCAGCGCCAAGGATCAGGGCACCGACGAGCTCGCTGGGCTGATCGGCCAGTTCGGCGTCGGGTTCTACTCGGCGTTCATGGTCTCCGACAAGATCGTGGTCGAGAGCCGCAGCGCGCGCGCCTCCTCCGACGCCGGGGTGCGGTGGGAGTCGACCGGCGACGGCAGTTTCACCACCGAGGTCATCCCCCGGCCGCAGCGTGGCACCGCCATCACCCTGCATCTCAAAGACGACGCCGAGGAGTTCCTCGATCGCTGGCGCCTGCGTTCGCTGATCAAGAAATACAGCGACTATGTCACCTATCCGGTCGAACTGCCCAAGGAGAAGGGTGAGGACGACACAGACGACGTGGCATGCGAGTTCGAGCAGATCAACGAGGGCAAGGCCCTCTGGACCCGGCCCAGGGACGAGATCACCGCCGAGCAGTACAAGGAGTTCTATCAGGGCGCCTGCAAGCAGTGGGACGACCCGGCGACGCATCTGCACTTCGGCGTCGAGGGCACGCTCGCCTTCACCGCCTTGCTGTTCGTGCCGAGCCAACGGCCCATGGATCTGTTCGATCAGCAGCACCGCGGCCTGTCGCTCTACGTGCGACGGGTGTTCATCATGGACGACTGCCGTGAGCTGCTGCCGGAGTACCTGCGCTTCGTCCGCGGGGTCGTCGATAGCGATGATCTGCCGTTGAACGTCAGCCGGCAGATGTTGCAGCAGGAGGACGTGGTCCGCCGGCTGCGCAAGTCGCTGGTCAAGAAGATCCTCGACCATCTCGACCGACTCGCACGCAGCGATGAGAGCGAAGAGCAGGAGGTCTTCGCTCTCATCGAGCGCAATTTCGGTCCGATCCTGCGCGAGGGGCTGGTCAACGACTTCGACAACCGCGAACGGTTGCTCAAGCTGGTGCGTCTGCGCTCGACCTGGACCCTCGAACAGGAGGGCGGCGACGACGACACGGCCCCGCTGAAGACCTCCTTCGCCGAGTACATCGAGCGTATGGGCGAGGACCAGGACGCGATCTACTACCTCACCGCCCCGGGCATCGCCGCCGCGCGCACCGCCCCGCAGCTCGAGGGCTTCAAGCGCAAGGGCTGGGAGGTGCTGTTCCTCATCGATCCGGTCGACGAATGGGTCGTCACCCATCTGCACGAGGTGATGGACAAGCCCTTCACTTCGGTCAGCAAGGGTGCTGTCGACCTCGGGGGCGAGGAGGACAAGCAGGAGCTCGAGCAGCTGAGCGAGGAGCACAAGGGCTTCCTCGAGGCCTGTGCCGGACACCTCGACGACGTCGGTGAGGTCCGCCTGACCCGCCGGCTGACCGACTCGCCCTGCTGTCTGGTTCTGCCCGAGCACGCGATGAGCGAGGCGATGACCGAGATGATGCGCCGCATGGGCCAGCCGGTGCCCGAGGTCAAGCGCATCCTCGAGCTCAATCCCGATCATGAGCTGGTGCGCAAACTGCGTGGAATCTACGAGGCCGATGCTGGTGACGAGCGTCTGCCGCATCACCTGCGCCTGCTGCGCGACCAGGCGGTGCTCGCCGAAGGCGGGCGCATCGAGGACCCGGCCGGCTTTGCCCGCGCGGTGCAGGAGATGCTCGGCGCGACGATCTAGCCCGCATCCCTCATGAGACAACTGCTGCAAAGCCGTATCGCACCGCCACTACAGGACTTCACTCGGTCGGCGGATCCTCACGTAGCGCTGCTCCGCTCCGGTTCGCCTCGGTCGCGAAGCCCTGTATTGACAGCAGCTACGACTCTTCGCGACGTTGCTCATGAGGGATCCGGGCTGGTCCGGAACTCGCGGTGCTGCCCCGCCACAGGGCTGCGCCGCCTGTCTCAGGCGATGCCGAGCAATCGGCCGACCGCGGCGCAGACGTGATCGCGGTCGTGGTCGGAGAACGCGGGCTGGCCGTCCGCGTTGCGGGTGACCAGCAGGCAGGTCCGCCCGGCAACCGCCGCGTGCGGCCGGGCCAGCCAGCTGGCCGTGTCGTCGGCGCCGAGCCGGGCGGCGAGGCCGCGGCAGTCGGGCCAGGCCACGCGCGGTCTGCGCACCGTCTGGGCCCAGGAGTGCGGCGGCGCATCGAACTGGAAGTACGTGCCGGCGGTATGGTGGAGCACCAGCAGTCGGCAGTTGGTCTCCGGCACCACGTCGCTCAGCGACCAGGCCGGGCAATCATCGGGGACGTGGACCCCTGCTCCGGGATGATGGTGACCGTGTTGCCACAGGCCGACGACCAGGCTGAACCCGCGCGCGTGTTGCACCCGGAGCGGGGCCTCCTGCGGGCGTTCGAGCAGCAGCGTGCGCAGGCTGCATATCTGCTCGATCTGCAGCTCGCGCGTATTATCGGGGCGTTGACTGATCGGGTAGAGCGTGGGCAGATCGTCGACCAGGGTGTCGAGCAGGTCCTGGATCGCCGCATTGTCGCCAGCCGGATCGAGCGCGGCGGTGCGCTCTCGCAGGTACAAGGCCAGTCGGCCGCCGGCCTCCATCGTCCACAGGCAGCAGGCATCGTAGAGCCCGGCGGCGATCAACGCCGGGCCGTACTCCGCTGCGAGGTCGGGACGACAGAGGATGATGGTGGCGGCGATGGCGTCGGCATCGAGCGCATGGCAGGCCACGCGCTGTGCCCGCGTGAGCAGTTCCGGGCGCCGGGATGCGCGCAGGGCCATCGCGGCCAGGCTGTCGGCGCGAATGGCCGGCGGAGCCGCATCGATGGCGGTGGCATCGAGTCGGAGCAGGTCCGGCGCGCCAGGGCCGCCGACGCCGATGGCATCGGCTCTCGGGGTGGCGTCTGGAGCGAGGTACAGCGGGCGGAGCATCAGCGCTTGGAGAGCATGCTACGCGCGACCACGGCCCAGGTGTCCTCACCGCGCGCGAGCATCTGCAGCAGGGCGATGCCCGCGGCACGTTCGCCGCGGTCGAGATGGACCCGTGCCTGGATCAACATCGCTTCGCGCCGATGGTCGCTCTGCAGCGGCACCCGACGCAGGGCCGCGAGGGCGTCGTCGTGGCGGTCGAGCCGCAGCAGTGCGCGCGCGGCGAGGCAGCGGCTGGCCGGGGTGATGGCTTCGGGCGGAGCGTCGGCCGCGAGCGCCGCGGCGGCGGCGTGACGCCGCAGCTGCAACAGCAGGGCGAGTTCCTCGGCCAGGGCGGTGTCGGCGCGATCGCTGTCGCGCAGCGTGCGCAACAACAGCAGGGCCCGCTCGTGTTCGCCGGCGGCCGCGGCGCTGCGCGCCTGGCGCAACTGCTGCGCGGCGGCTTCGCCGAGCAGCACTCGATGCGTGCCGGCGGCGCGTTGCGCGGGTGGCGGCATCCACGGCCCGGACTCCTCGGGCGCCCCATCTGCCGTCGCCTCCGGCGGTCCGTCTGAGCTCGGCGTGTCGGCTGCAGCGGCAGCTGGCGGCACCTCTGCGGCCGGGGTTCCGGTTGCCTCCGGTTGTGCGCTCGTGTCCTCGGTGGTGGTGGTCATGGGCTTTGCAGGGGTCGCGGCCGGCTCCTCCGGCTCTGTCTCGGCCATCGCCGGTTCTGCTTCGGCGGTTGCGCTCTGTGCTTCGTCGGTCGCGATCTCGGGCTGCGAATCAGGCGGTGCCGGTGGGGTCCAGATCTCGCTGCGGGCGCGGTTGCCGACCCGGTCGCGCGCGACCAGACGCAGGCGCGCGCTGGGCGCGACGCTCAGGGTGTCGCTGCCGGCCGCGGCGCGCGGCGGTTGGAGATCGGTCCAGGTGGTTCCGCCGCTGCTGACCTGGAGCACCACGGGTCGCTCGGCCAGATGGAGGTCGCGCACCTTCCAGGTGACGGCGAGCGGGCGGTGATCGTTGGCGACCGGTTGCGGCTCGACGGCGAAGGCGAGGATCGTCGGCGGCGTGGCATCGACGATCACGCTGGCGGCCGGCTCGTCACCCGGTTGCGGTCCGGCCTCGGTGGTTCCGTCGGCGTAGCTGGCGACGGTGATGAAGCCGTAGATGCCGTCCTGCTGAGCCTGGAAGTCGAACACCACCGGCTCGCGCGAGGGTTCCGGGCGGGTGATGGTCGCGGACTTGCGCCAGGACTCGCCGCGGTCCTCGGTCACCCACAGGGTGGCTGCGGTGACCTGGCCGATGGCGGTGGTCGAGAGCCGCACCGGGATCCGGGTTCGTGCGGTCACCGGCGGTTCGGCGGCCTGGGCCAGGGCGATCGGTCCCAGGGCCAGCATGAGGGTCAGCAGGGCCGTCGGGCGGCAGCGTGCCAGGTGCATGTCGACTCCTCGGTTCCGGGTGCGCCGCACGATTCGATCCGCCGCGCCAGCGTGCTGCAAGCGTGCGTCGGTTCGCGACACGACGCACCCTCGCCTTGCTTGTACCGCCGGGTGGCATGCTTTCACCCCGATTCGGGCGCTCGCGCGCAGTGGGGGCGGGGGGCCCGCTGCACGGCGGCGGCACAGATGGCGGCGAGCCGCCGGGCATCGGCCGGCGCGAAAACCGCTTCGACCAGCAGTATCCTGGTATCGCCGGGCAGCGGCAATCCGGCGAGCTTGACCGCGTCTTTGGCCGTGACCACCAGCGTGGCGCCGAGTGCGTGGGCGCGCGCGCTCAGGAAGCGGGCGTCGGCAGCGGTATAGGCGTGATGGTCGGGGTAGCGCTCGCAGCCGCGAACGTCCATGCCCAGGGCGCGGGCGGTGGCTTCGAAGCCGGCCGGGTGCCCGAGGCCGGAGGCGAGCAGGACCGGTTCGCCGGCCAGCGCGTCCGGGGGGGCTGACCGGCCCGGACCGGCCAGCGGGGCCAGGCCGGTGGCGTGATGATGGCAGTGCAACAACGGCAGGCCGCAGCGGGCCAGCCGGCCTGTCAGCGCCGCGAGCCGTTGCGGCGGCACCTGGTCGCTGCGGGTGAGCACCAGTGCCGTTGCGCGACGCAGGGCGCTGAGCGGCTCGCGCAGCCGGCCGAGTGGGAAGACCGCGTCGTGTGGGAGGATGCCGGGTCGGGTGGCGTCGATGCACACCAGGTCGCAGTCGCGATGCAGGCGACGGTGCTGGAAGCCGTCGTCGAGCACCAGGCAGTCGGCGCCGTCGGCCAGGGCGCGCTGGCCGCCGGCATGGCGATCGGGGTCGCACACCACTGGGCAGTCGAGGGTCCGGGCCTCGTCGTTGGCCACGCCGTCGCCGAGGTAGCCGCGCATGAGGACGGCCGGCTGTAGTCCGGCATCGCGCAGGGCGGCGACCACTGCGGCGACGACCGGGGTCTTCCCGGTTCCGCCGAGACTGAGGTTGCCCACGCCGATCACCGGGGCCGGCAGACGATGGATCGGCAGCCAGTGGCGGTCGTAGGCGAGATTGCGCAGCGCGACCGCCGGGCGCAGTGCGAGCCACCCCGGCAATGCCAGGACGCGGGCCGGGCCGTCGAGCAGACGCTCGCCGTGGCGGCCGTGGGTCGCGATGGGGGCGCTGGCCATGACCGGGTCTGTCAGAGGGTCGCGGTTTCGAGGAAGCTGGGGGCCGGGCCGCGGTGGAGATGAATCGCGCGGTGGCGCGGGTCGAGCACTGCCACCAGGGCCACGCGCTGGGGGTAGGTGTCGGGATCGTCGAAGAAGGCGTCGATACCGAGCTCGTCGGGGGCCAGGGAGGCATCGATCTGCTGGAGGTCGGCCAGGGAGAGCCGCCGCGCGAGCGCGGCGAGCTGGGTCAGGCGCTTGCGAGAGGTCGGGTCGACCTGGGTCGCGCAGACCGCTGCGATGCCGTGGTCGAGCGCGTGGTTGGTGTGGACCCGGCAGATGTCCTCCTGCGGTGCGGGCAGGAAGGCGGTGCGTTCGCCGCTGGCTTCCGCACTGACCCGCTTGCCGTCGCGGTCGAGCACGTGGAAACAGCAGCCGCCCATCCGCGGGGCGGCGCGCACGCGCGCGCGGGCGTCCTCGAAGGTCGGCGCGTCGAGCAGACCGCAGAGCTGGAACAGGGCGGGGATGCCGTGGGCCTGGGCGTCGGTGACCCGCAGGTCGTTGCTGCTCACGGCGAGATTCGCTTCGCTGATGCCGGCGACCGGCGCCAGCCCCCCGAGGGTCAGGGTCAGGGTGGAGGGGCCGTGGTCGGGAATCCGCCGGAGGATGACGACGTAGGGGGTGAGATCGGTGGGCAGGAACCATTCGAAAACCTGACACGGCGCCCGGAGCGAACTCGCGCCGGACGGCAGGATCAGGGTCGAGGAATTGCACGCGGGGATCGGCGCGCGCAGCAGGCTGAGCAGGTCCTGGAAGGCGAGCACCAGCAACAGGTCCTGGAATTCGAGGTCGCAGACCTCGGCCACCGCCTTGAGCTCCATCCACATCGGTGGTTCGTAGCGGGCCATGGCATCGGCGGCCGGCGCGAGCCTCCGGTGGAGGCTGTCCAGATCCGCGCGCAGGGTTCTCGTGTCACCGGGATGGCCGGCGTAGTCCGCACCCCACTCGCGCAGCTTCTTGAGCTGTTCCTGGACCAGGACCTGGATCCTGGGCTTGAGGCGTTTGCCGACGCTCTTGCCCATGGTATGGGGCGTCCCGGTGACGGTGATCATCGGGATTCCCGCCACGCTTTCGCCCTGCAGGAAGGCCGGGGTGTGGTCGTCGACGTCCAGGGTCCTTGCTCCTCCGGCCGCGTACGCGTGCCGCTCGCCGGTTGTAAGGTGATGCCTTCGATCTAGGCTCTTGTCCGGGCGACGAGACCGGGTTTACTCCGCTCGTCCATGGACGCAACGCCGTACTCGCAGCATTCCCTCTTGCCCCGGAGGCCCCGGGCCACGCGCCGACTCCTGTGAACCCCTGGCTCTTCCCCGTATCGGTGGCCATCAGCCTGTTCAGCGTGCTCTCGCGCGAGGCGATGGAGGAGTTCAGCTTCTCCGATGCCGAGGATCTGCTGCGCAAGCGTGGCAAGACCCGGCAGCTCGAGGAGCGGATGGAGGCCTTCGCCCACCATCTGCGGCATTACGTCTTCGCCTTCCGCCTCATCGACTACTTCGCGCGCTCGGTGGTCGCGGCCGCGGTCTTCGTCTGGGCTTTCGCCATTGCCGATGGCGCGGCGGGCTGGCTGACCTTCGCTCTGATCATCGCCGCCTTCCTGTTCCTCGCCGAAATCGTGGTCCGCCCGCTCGGTGCGGCCTGGTCCGAGCCGTTGGCCCTGTTGCTGCATCGTGTCTGGGCCGGTCTGGTGGCGGTACTGTGGGTGCCGCTGTGGCCCTTCCGGATCTGCACGCGGGCGATGGAGCATCTGGTGCGCGGTGGCGAGCAGGAGACGCTTGAGGAACAGGCTGAAGACGAGATCATGGCCGCGGTCTCGCTCGGTGAGGCCACCGGCCAGATCGAGGAGCAGGAACGCGACATGATCGAGGCGGTGCTCAACCTCGGCGACCTGACCGTCGAGCGCTTGATGACCCCGCGTACCGAGATGAACGCCTGCAGTCTCGAGCTGGGCACGGCCGGCGCGCTCGATCTGGCCAAGGAGACCGGCCACAGCCGGCTGCCGGTCTACGAGGAGAGCCGCGACAACATCCGTGGCGTGCTCTACGTCAAGGACCTCATCGGGCTCGACGCCGAGCATCTGCCGTCGCTCGAGGACCTGCTGCGCCCACCGGTGTTCATCCCCGCCTCGAAGAACGTCGCCGACCTGCTGACCGAGTTCCGGCGCAACCGGGTCCACCTCGCCATCGTGCTCGATGAATACGGCGGCACCGCCGGCTTGATCACCATCGAGGACATCATCGAAGAGGTCTTCGGTGACATCGATGACGAGTACGACGAGATCGGCGAGGCCGAAGTGCGGACGCTCGCCGACAGCACCTACGACCTCGACGCGCGGATGAAGGTCGACGAGGTCAACGAGCGGTTTGACTGCAACCTGCCGGAGAGCGAGCGTTACGAAAGCCTGGGCGGCCTGCTCACCGCCCAGCTCGGGCACATCCCCGATACCGGCAGCATCTGGGAGGTCGACGGGGCCCGGCTGACCGTGCTCGAGGCCAGTGATCGCCGTGTCCGCCGGGTGCGACTGGCCCGGATAGAGGAAGAGCCGTCGAACGCCTGAGCGCTTTGCAGAGGGCGGGCTGCCCCCCTCGCGGCTTCGCCGTTCCCCAGCTTCCTCGCTGCCGCTCGCCGCAGGCCCCACCGGGGCCTGCCGCCGTTTCGCGATGCCGGCCCCGCTTTCCGCACGTGCCGAAGGCGCGAGGGGGAAGCGCCCCTTGTGAGGGAAGCCGCACCTTGGTCGGTCGGGCTCGTGCAGAGGCGCCCCTGCCGCCTTGCGGTTTCGCCGCGTAGTTCCTCGGCCCGTGTCGTCGCATTCTTGCTGCCGGTCTCGTGGGTCTTCGAGGGATGAGCCCGGGCTTCGGTGGTCTTGAGCCGGTGTGGCAAAAGCGGCTTGCAATCGCCATCACAATCCTATCTTGCGCCCTCCCCGATCCCGGAGTGCCCCGGAGGGACAGCACAGATGGCCAAGTCCACCAACGGTAGCCCGAAATGTCCGTTCAAGAAGGACGAGCTCAAGAAATGGCGCGGTATCCTGTGCGCCAAGCTCGAGGACATCAACGCAGACATCAATGACCTGATGCGCGATGCCATGGATTTCGAGGACGGCCATACCACGCCGACCCATCAGGCTGATCGCGGAACCGATGTCGACATGCAGGACATGAGCCTGGGCAACATCGGCAATGAGTCCGAGATCCGCTGGCAGATCAAGCGCGCCCTGCGCAAGATCGACCACGAACAGCCGTTGCCCTTCGGCATCTGCGAGCACACCGGCAAGCCGATCCCCAAGATCCGGCTGCAGGTGATCCCCTGGACCCCCCTGAGCATCGAAGCCGTCCAGGCCATGGAGGACGAGGGGCTCGAGGTCCAGGATATGCTGCTCGAGGACTGAGAGGGGGCCTTGGTTTTGGTTTCAAAGGGGGTGCCCCCCCTTTGGTTCCCTCGGGTCGCATCGGCTTCGCCTTGCTCGCGGGCTCGGTCGGGGTTCGCGGCCTGCGGCCGCGTTTCCGGCGGTCGCTTCGCTCCCATTGTAGCCGGAAAGCACCCCTCTGTCGCCCGGTCGCCCGGTCGCCCGGCCAGGCCTGGTCGGGCTCCGGCGGGCGTGGGCTCGCTTCGGCTCGCCCTTGCTCGTCGGGTGGGGCGGTCAGCGGTGGAGGAGCAGGATGGCGGCTTGGGCTTCGATGGCGGTGCCGGCGCCGGTGGCGTCGCAGCGTTCCTTGGTGCGGGCTTTGAGGCCGACTGCGTCGGGGGGGAGATCGAGGAAGGTGGCGAGGGCCGTGCGCATCGCGGGTTTGTGCGCGGCGAGGCGGGGGCGTTGGGCGATGATGTTGATGTCGCAATTGCCGGGGCGGTAGCCGCGCGCGGTGGCCAGGGCGAGGGCGTGGGCGAGGAAGTCGGTCGAGTCGCGCTCGGCGTTGGCGGGGTCGGTGTCCGGGAACAGTTCGCCGATGTCGCCGGCCGCGAGGGCGCCGAGGATGGCGTCGGTCAGGGCGTGGAGGACCACGTCGCCGTCGCTGTGGGCCACGCTGGCCAGGTCGCAGGGCACCAGGACGCCAGCGAGGACCAAGCCCGCGCCGGGCCGGTCCTCGAGCCGGTGGATGTCATAGCCGATGCCGATGCGCGGGCTCATGGCTGCCGTGCCCGGTCGGTGTCGGCGCCGGGATGCGGCGCGCGTGAGCCGTGCATCTCAGCCTTCGGCGATGCGGGCCTCATAGTCCGCCGTGGTGAGCAGGCCGGCGGTGGGTTCGCCGCTGCTGGGGGTCACGCGGACGAACCAGCCCTTGCCGAGCGGGTCCTGGTTGGCCAGTTCGGGTTGGCCCTCCAGCTCTTCGTTGACTGCGGCCACGGTGCCGTCGACCGGGGCATAGAAGTCGTTGACCGATTTGACCGACTCGATCTCGGCCATCGGCTGGCCGCGGGTCACCGCGTCGCCGACCTTGGGCAGTTCGACGTGGATGATCTCACCGATCTCCTCGGCGGCGTGCTGTGAGAGCCCGATGACGACCTGGTCGCCGTCTACCGACGCCCATTCGTGACTCTCCGTGTAGTAGCGGTCCATGGCTATCCCTCTCCGTTGGTGCGTCCGGCCGAGGATGGGTCGGACCGCGGGTCGTGCAAGCCGCAGCAGGCGGGGCGTTGCTTCGCCATGTGGCCGCAGCAAGCTCCGGATCGGCCGTCACTTGGCGGGGATGGTGTCCGACTGTGTCATGGTCTGGGTGGGCCATGCGAGGGCGCTGTCTTTCAGGCCGAGGCGCACCTGCCTATGATCGGACCCCCACCTCTCGGACAGGTTTCTGATGGACGACGATTTCCGGTACGGCCAGTTGGCGATCGAAGGGCGCTTGATCACGCCCGAGCAGTTCGACAACTGCATGACCAAGGTCAAGCAGACCGAGTCGTCGTTGTCTCAGGTGCTGGTCGACGAGGGCATCATCGACCAGACCACCTCCGACCGGCTCAACAAGGCGCTCAAGCGGATCCTGCGCGACGAGCGCGTCCGCAGTGAAGGGGGGCTGCTGGCGAACAAACAGGTCGGCGGCTACAAGCTGCTGCGTCGTATCGGCGAGGGTGGCATGGGCGAGGTCTACCTCGCCGAGCAGTTGACCATGCATCGCCAGGTGGCGTTGAAGATCCTCCACGACAAGTGGGTCGATGACGAGGAGTTCCGCAAGCGCTTCCTGCTCGAGGCCCGGGCCGCGGGCAAGCTCTCGCACCAGAACCTGATCCAGGTCTACGACGTCTCCAAGTACCAGGGCAAGTACTACTTCGCGATGGAGTACATCGACGGCGTGACCGTCGAGGATCTGATCCGTCACGAGGGCAAGCTGGAGCTCGAGCGCATCGTCGACATCTCCCTGCAGGTCTGCAACGCGCTCAACTACCTGTCGCACAACGGCATCGTCCACCGCGACATCAAGCCGGCGAACATCATGATCACCAAGGACGGGATCTGCAAACTCGGCGACTTCGGCTTCATCCAGAACGTCTACGACGCCGAGCTGATGCAGGAGGGCACCACCCTCGGCACGCCGGACTACATCTCGCCCGAGCAGGCGCGCGGCGAGCGCAATCTCGATGTGCGCAGCGACATCTACTCCCTGGGTGCGAGCATCTTCCACATGCTTGCGGGTGCGCCGCTGTTCGAGGGCTCCTGCAGCAAGGTGATGCGCGATCATATCGAGTCGCAGCCGCCTGATCTGCGTCAGCTGCGTGAAGGCACCCCGGCCGAGCTGGTGCGCATCCTCCAGCGGATGCTGGCCAAGGATCCGATCGATCGCTACCAGTCGGCCGAGGATCTGATCCGCGACCTGGAGATGCTCAAGATCGACCAGGCGGCCCATGCCGGCGACCTGCCGAGCACCCGCAGCCAGATCCTCCATGTGATCTCGGCCGAGAAGGAGCGCATCACCCAGCTCGAACTGGAGCTCGCCCGCTGGCGCGGCCGCTGTCACGCCCTCGTCTGGTGCGCAGGTGTCGGCTGGGCCGCGGTTGCCGCCGCCATCGCCTACACTATGATGACCTCGTGACCTTCGCATGGAAACGGATCGCGAAGTAACGTCGTCCGGCGCACAGCGAGGCTCGAGGGGTCAAGCCACGATGTTCGAACTGGTGTTCCTGAGCGGTGCGCGGGCGGGGGCGATTCTCGAGGTCCGCGGCGTGATGGGATCGGGCCGGCATCCCGAGTGCGACATCGAGGTCCCCGACCTCAATGTCAGCCGCAACCATTCACGTTTCGAGTTCGATGGCACCCGGCTGCAGTTGATCGACAACGGCTCGTCCAACGGCACCTTCGTCAACGAGCAGCGGATCGGCGAATGCACGCTGCACCACGGCGACATCGTGCGCATGGGCGAGACGCGGATCCGCGTCCAGCGCCGCGTCGGGTCGGGGGATTCGTCGAGCCATTTCAACAGTTCGTCGGTCTTCGGCTTCAACGAGTCGGCCTCGGACCTCTCGCAGTCGATGTCGATGTCGATGCTCCAGGCGCCGTCGGTCGGCGCCGAGGATCTCCAGGACGTGACCCAACGCCTCAACGTGATCATCTGGGTCGCCGAAGCGCTGGCGACGATCACCAAGCTCGACGATCTCTTCGGCCAGGTGCTCGACACGCTGTTCGAGGTCTTCCCCCAGGCCGAGCGCGGCTTCCTCATCCTCGGCGACAAGTGGGACGAGCTGCAGGCGCGGGCGGTACGCAGCCGCAAGGGCGGCATCCGCACCGGCGATCGGATGGAGGTCTCCTCGAGTCTCTGCCGCGAGGCCTTGCGGCGCAAAGAGGTGATCATCTACACCGAGGGCGGGCGCACCGACTTCGACCAGGGGATGTCATTGGTCTCGCTGAACATCCGCAGCGCGATGGTCGTGCCGTTGATGGTCAAGGAGGAGGTGCTCGGGCTGCTGGTGATCGATACCCCCGACCGCCGTCGCTCCTTCACCCAGAGCGACATGGAGCTGGCCGCCGCGGTCTGCCGTCAGATCGCGATCGCGATCAAGAATGCGATGCTGGTCGAAGAGGTCGAGATCCAGACCCGGACGCGGCAGAACCTGGTCCGCTTCCTCCCGCGGCCGGTGGTCGACCAGGCGCTCGACGGGCACATCGACCTCGCGCTCGGCGGCAGCACCTGCCGCGGCACCATCTTCTTCGCCGACGTCATCGGCTTCACCCGGATGGTCGAGGCCATGCCGCCGGAGCAGGTCATCTCGATGATGAACGCCTTCTTCGATCGCATGGTGCCCTGCATCGAGCGCGAGAACGGTGCGATCGACAAGTTCATGGGCGACTGCATCATGGCCTTCTGGGGCATCCCCTTCAGCACCCAGGATTCCTCGCAGAGCAGTGTCGCTGCCGGCCTGGCGATGCAGAACGTGCTCTGGGGCCTGAACGGCAGCATGGCGAGCAAGGGCCGCCCAGCGATCACCATGGGCGTGGGCATGGTCACCGGCCAGGTGGTCGCCGGTAACATCGGTTCCAACGACCGGGTCGAATACACCGTGTTGGGCAACACCGTCAACACGGCCATGCGGATCCAGAGTCAGGCCTGTGCCGACCAGGTCCTGCTCGGTGACGGAACCTGGGAAGACGTGCGCTCGCAGGTGTTCGGTGTGCGCATGCCCTCGGTACAGGTGAAGAACAAGGTCGAGCCCGTGAACACCTTCAGCGCCCGCGGGCTCCAGGTCGCTGGCGGCGAGCTGATGCTGCACATCCCGGTGCGGGTGGGCGAGCACCGCGGACTGTTGCTGCGGCGCCTCGCCGACGGCGATTTCATCCTCATGCACGATCCCGAGCACGATGTCACCGGGCAGCCCCTGGTCGGCGATCTGGTCGAGATGCCGCCGCTCGCGTGCGGCACCATCGATACCAGCAGCATGCTGCCCGAACAACATATCGACGGTGGCCTGCGCCGTAGCCAGATCAGCGTGGCGGATTCCTCGCTCGCCGGCCTGCTCGGCTCCACGCCGCTCGATTGCCCCCACGACTGGGATCAGATGCGCCGTGGACAGACCCGCGACTGACTCCCGCGTGGGCCGGTCCCCTGGCATTCTCGTGTGGACCCCTACGCTGTGTGGCTCCACCCCAGGAGCAGCACATGAGCAAGCGTCCGGTATGTCTGATCATCCGCGATGGCTACGGCTACAACGAGGACAGCGAAGGCAACGCGGTGGCTGCGGCCACCACTCCCAACAACGATCGTTACGTCGCAAAGTACCCGACCACCCTGCTGGATTGCAGCGGCGAAGCGGTCGGTCTGCCCGAGGGCTATCAGGGCTCCTCCGAGGTCGGCCATCTCAACATGGGTGCCGCACGGATCGTGATCCAGGAGCTCAAGCGCATCGATGACGGCCTCGCCTCGGGCCGGCTGTTCGAGCGCAAGCAGTGGCGTGACCTGATCGCGGCCTGGAAACGCGATGGCGGGCGGCTCCACCTCTTCGGCCTGCTGCAGGACGAAGGCGTCCACGCGCACCAGGAACACCTGTTCAAGGTCATCCGCCGGGCCCGGTCGGAGCATCCCGCCGGCGAGATCATCTGCCATCCTTTCCTCGACGGCCGCGACACCCCGCCGCGCTCGTCGCTCGAATACCTGCCCAAGTTGCAGCTGGTGCTCGACGAGGTCGGCAAGGCCCGCATCGGTACCTGCATGGGCCGTTATTTCGCCATGGACCGGGCGCGCCAGTGGGCCCTGACCGACAAGGCCTACAATTGCATCGTCGATGCCGAGGGGCGTTCGGCGGGCGATGCGCAGACCGCGGTCCAGGAGAGCTACGACAAGGATCGCACCCCCGATGGCAACGAGATGGGCGACGAGTACATCCCGCCCTACGTCATCGGCGACTACGACGGCGTCCGCGATGGCGACGTGGTGATGCACACCAACTACCGTCAGGACCGCGCGATCCAGCTGGCCCAGGCCTTCGTCCGCGACGATTACCCGGGCGAACGGCATCGGCGTCCGCAGGTCGCCTTCCTCGGCCTGACCCGCTATTACAACGGCTTCGAAGACTACCTGCTCGGCAGCGACGAGGGCAGCGAAGACGACGGCTTCATGCCCAACCTCGTCGGCGAGGTCGTCAGCAAGGCGGGCATGAAACAGCTGCGCATCGCCGAGACGCAGAAGTTCCGCCATGTGACCTCGTTCTTCAACGGCAAGTCGACCGATCCCTTCCCCGGCGAGGAGCAGGTCGAGGTGCCCAGCCGCTTCGATCCCGCGCTCTTCGCCGACCATCCGGAGATGGACGCCTACACGGTGACCGATCGCCTGTTGGCGATCCTCGACGAGCAGCCCGATGCCTATGACCTGATCGTGGTCAACTTCGCGAACTGCGACATGGTCGGTCATACCGGCGTGTTCGCGGCGGCCCAGCGTGCCTGTGAGGTGGTCGATGAATGCGTCGGCCGGGTGGTCGAGCGGATCCTCGAACTCGACGGCCACGTGCTGCTCAGCGCCGACCACGGCAACGCGGAGCAGATGCTCGACGCGCAGACCCACAAGATCAAGACCAGCCACTCCTGCAATCCGGTGCTCTGCAGCTACATCGCCCGCGACGCTGCCGGCAAGCAGCTGATCAAGCGTGGCAAGCTCAGCGATCTGGGCCTGACCGCGGTCAAGCTGCTCGGTCTCGAGCCGCCTGCGGACATGACCGCCGACTGCCTGATCGAAGGCCTGTAGCCTACCGGCGATGCCAGGGCCAATCAAAGCTCGGGACACCTTGTTTCCATGCCGAGCTGGTGCTCGGCGCTCCCAGGGGCCGGGCTTTGAGCGGTCCTGCCGGCGATGCGGTTGCGCAGCGTTCCTCAGCCCTGCGCGGCCGCCTCGCCGGCGATCCAGCCGGTGGTGAAACAGCCCTGCAGCAGATAGCCGCCGGTCGGTGCCTCCCAGTCGAGCATTTCGCCGGCACAGAAGACCTGCGGGCGTGCGCGCAGGCGCAGGTCGTCGTCGACCGCTTCGAGCGCGAGCCCGCCCGCGCTGGAGATCGCCTCGGTCAGCGGGCGCAGCCCGGTCACCGGTAGCGGCAACCGCTTGAGCAGTGCTGCGAGCCGGGCGGGGTCGGCCGGCACGGGCGCACTCGCGCACTCGCGCAGCAGCGCGGAAACGGGCGCATCGAGGCGCAGACAGCGCTTGAGATGGGTGGCCAGCGAGCGGCTTGCGCGCGGGCGCGCGAGTCGCCGGGCGACAGCCGCCACATCCAGATCCGGCTGGCAGTCCAGGTGCAGGGCGACCGTCTGGGTATCCAGCGCCGCACGTAGCGCCGGAATCAGACGGTAGACCGCCGTGCCTTCGAGGCCATGGCGGGTGCAGATCAGGTTGCCGCGACTGCGATGATCAGTCAGGTGCAGCGCGGTGTTGCGCAAGGGGGTGCCGGCGTGCCGCGCCAGCAGTTGCGGATCGAGCGCCAGGTCGATCCCGCAGTTGGCCGGGCGCAGATCGCGCACCGGCAACCCGGCCGCCCGGAGCGCTGCGACCCAGGCGCCATCGCTGCCGGTGCCCGGCCAGCTGCCGCCGCCGCAGGCGAGCACGCAGACCCGGGGTTCGAGCGTGCGGATGCCCGCCGGCGTGCTGCAGCGCACCCGGCCGGCTGCGTCCCAGCCGACGAAGCGGTGACCGGACCGCAGCTCCAGCCCGGCCGCCTCCAGCCGTTCGAGCCAACGGACACACAGCGCGATCCCCGCGGTCTCGTCGAGCAGCAGCTTGTGGCCGTTGCCGCGCCAGGGGGTGACGCCGAGCCCATCGGCCCACGCGCACAGCGCTCTGGGGCCGAAGCGTGCGAGCCAGGTGGCGAAGCGGCCGGCGGCTGCGCCATAGCTCGCGGCGAGGTGCGGATCGGCGGTGGTGAGATTGAGGCTCCCGCGCGCAGCGACCTGCAGCTTGCGCGCACAGCGCTCTCCGGCTTCACACAGCTGTACCCGGGCACCCGCGGTCAGCAGCCGTTCTGCCGCCATCAGCCCTGCCGGGCCACCGCCGAAGACCAGGGCGTCCATCGCCGCGATGCTGCCGTTGCCGCTGGCGGAGCAATGCCCGAACCGCTCCGAGTTGCCGCCGGCTCTGGGCCCGGCCCGCCGAAGCGGGTTTGAAAACCGCGCTCGCCTTCGAGACTCGGGGATATGGACGCGAACACGAGTGGATGGATCGAGTTGGCCCCGGGCATCCGGGTGCGGCGCGAGCGGCTGGTGTTCACGGCCGCACGTGGCGGCGGGCCGGGCGGCCAGCACGCGAACACCACCGACAGCCGAGTGGTGTTGCACCTGCGCCTGGCCGATCTGGTCGGGGCCCGGCCGGATCAGCTCTCACGTGTGCGTCGCGCCGCTGGTCAACGCCTCAGCGCCGATGACACCCTGGTGATGCAGTGCGATGCCGAGCGCAGTCAGCATCGCAACCGCGAGCTGCTGCTCGAGCGATTGCGCGAGCTGGTCACCAGGGCCGCACCGCGGCCCAAGCGGCGCCGGCCGACCCGCCCCACCCGCGCCAGCGTCGAGCGGCGGCTGGAATCCAAGTCGCGGCAGAGTTCCAAGAAACAGCGTCGGCGTCAGCCGCCCGACGCCTGAGCCGGGTTCCGAACCCCGCCATCGCCTGTGCCCGCCACCCGATCCGTACCCGCCGACTTCCGCCTGCGCCACTGCTGGGACTTCTACTGGCCGCTGGCCCTGACCGCGATGATGATGGTCGGGGCGCAGCAGGTGATCGATGCCTCTTGCCGGTTCGCCCCCGATCCCGATCGCGAATGGGCCACCCTGGCGATCGCCTTCGGCGTGCTGGCGATCTTCCGCGCCTTTCTCGCCTTCCTGCCGCAGGTGATCAATGTCCTCGCCGATTCCCCACCCAATCTCCGGGTGTGCCGACGGTTCTCCATCGCGCTGGCCCTGTTCCTCAGCTCCGGCCTGGCGGTGATGGCCTACACCCCCGTCGGGCTGGCCGTCCTGCGTGCGACCTATGCGGTCCAGCCGGTGCTGATCGACCGCGCGCGCGATTACCTCGCGATCCTGGTCTTCCTCCCGCTGCCGATCGCCCTGCGCCAGTTCTACGCCGGCGTGCTGATCCAGAACGAACGCACCCGCCGGGTCACCGTTGGCAACGCCATCTCCCTGGGCCTGCTTGCCGCGCTCCTGTTCGGCGGGATGAGTCGGGGGCTGCCGGCGACGATGGTGATCCCGGTGGCGATGCTGGTGGCGGAAAGTGCCAATCTGCTGTGGCTGGTGTGTTCCCGGGCCGAGGTCCGGCTCGCCGAGCGGCCCGACCTGCTGACCTATCGCGCGATGGCCCGGTTCTTCCTGCCCACCGCGATCACCACCATCATGTACGCCGTCAGCCGCCCGGTGATGTACGCCTTCGTCAGCCGCCAGGCGGACGCCGAGGCGACCATCGCCGGGCTGCGCCTCGGTTTCGGCATCGCGATGCTGTTCCACATGCCGCTGAACCAGGTCCGCCACCTCCTGGTCACCTACGGAGAGTCCCACCTGCCGCTGCTGCGTCGTTTCCTCGCCTGGTTGGTGGGCTGGGACTTCGTGATCATGGCCGCCTTCGTGTTCAGCCCCGCGGCGATGTGGTCGCTGCGCAGTGTCTATCGCGCCTCGCCGGCGGTGGCCGAGCGGGCCTGGTGGGTGCTGGCGGTCCTGTGTCTGATGCCGGCGGTGATCACCTTGCGCAACTACTACCACGGCCGGCTGCTGGTGCGGCGGGTGACCCTGGCCATGGGTTACGGCGGACTGGCCCGGGTCGGTGTGATCGCCGGTGCTTGCGCGGTGGTCACTGCCTGCTGCCGTCTCGGTGCGGTCGCCGCCGCGATCATCCTCATCGCCGGCTTCGGCGTCGAGGCGGCGATCGGCCGGCTGGAGATCTGCCGGCTGCGGCGGCGGGAACAGCGACCCGGCGCGGCCGACCCCGATCTGTTCACGGAGGAACCATGACCGACACCGATCCCATTACCGCCTTGCAGCGGCGCTTCGCTCATCTGCCCGGCGTCGAGCTCACCCGCCTCGACGGCGGCCTGATCTGTTGTCGGTTGCAGGGCGAGGCCGGCAGCGGCGCCTTCCTGCTCCAGGGCGGGCAGCTGTGGTCCTGGGCGCCGCGGGGGCAGCGCGATCTGTTGTGGCAGACCGCGGCGGTTCCACCGCGCCCCGGGCAGAGCCCCTACGGCGGTGTGCCGGTGTGCTGGCCGTGGCTCGGCGTGGCGCCGCGCGCCGACCTGCCCTTCCACGGTCTGGTGCGGCTCCACCCCTGGCACCTGGAGTCGATCGAGCCGGGCGCAGGCGGTGGCTTCCGGGTGGTGCTGGGCACCGATCACCGGGCGGCCCCTGTGCAGACCCAGCCCTTCGCGCTCCGGTTGGAGTTCACCCTCGGTGCCGCGGCGCGGGTGTCGCTGGAGGTGACCAACACCGGCGAACAGGCGCTGGAGAGCGGTGGCGCCTTGCACAGCTATCTGCGCATCGGCGATCGCCGCCGGATCCGGCTCCATGGCCTGACCGGCCAGCAGTACCGCGGTGAGGTCGACGAGCCGCTGCTGGTCGACGAGGGTGACGGCTTCGAGGGCCAGGCCCAGTGGTCGCGCAACTACTATGATCCGGATGGGGGGCCGGTGCGGATCCGGGTCGCGGATCCGGCCCTGGAGCGGACCCTGGTCCTCGAGCGCGAAGGCAGCAGCACGCTGACCTTGTGGAACCCCGGCGAGGCCGGGGCGCAGCGCATCGACGGAATCGGGGATGCGCAATGGCCGCAGTTCGTCTGCCTGGAGGCCGGCAACATCCACCGCCGCGCCGTGCGTCTGGCGCCGGGCGCGCGCCACCTGCTCACCAGCCTGGTGCGGATAGAGGGCGGCGCCCGGCCGTAACGGCGCAAGCGACTGTGGGACAGGCACTTGCTTTTGACTGTGGCTGTCCCTGGTCAGCGGTGCTTGCCTCTGCAGCGGCGGTGCTATCGTTGCGCCCTGCACCATTGCGCGGGGAGGTGGTTTCGGCGCCATGCGGCTCAAGTGCCTCGAGACCTACGGCTTCAAATCCTTCGCCGATCGGATGCGTTTCGACTTCGAGGATGGCATCACCGCCATCATCGGCCCGAATGGCTGCGGCAAGTCGAACATCGTCGATGCGATCAAGTGGGTGGTGGGCGAGCAGTCGGCCAAGAGCCTGCGCGGCGCGGAGATGTCCGACATCATCTTCAACGGGTGCGCCACCCGGCGGCCGATGCCGATGGCCGAGGTCACCCTCACCCTCGAATTCGACGATGGCACCGGGCCCGCCGCCACCGGCGATGTCGCCATCACCCGGCGCCTGACCCGAGAGGGCCAATCGTCCTATTACATCAATGGCAAGAGCTGTCGTCTCAAGGACATCAAAGAGCTGTTGATGGACACCGGGGTGGGCATCAGCGCCTACTCGGTGATCGAACAGGGCCGGATCGGCTTCATCCTCGAGGCGAGCACCAAGGATCGCCGGGCGATCCTCGAAGAGGCCGCCGGGATCAGCCGCTACAAGGCCCGGCGCCGTGCGGCCGAACGCCGGCTCGAGCGCGTCGAACTCAGCCTCGAGCGCATCGCCCAGGTCAAACGCGAGGTCGCCCGGCGCTTGGGCACGGTGCGCCGCCAGGCGGCCACTGCGCTGCGCTACCAGGAGCTCAGCGAGCGGCTGCGCGACCTGCGCATGGTCTTCGCGCTCGAGGAGTACGGCCGGCTGAGCGAAGAGGCCACGACCCACGCCACCGCCATCGCCGGGCTCGAGAGCCAGGAGGCCTCACTCGGGGCGCGTCTGGCCGAGCTCGAGGCCGCGGCCACCGAGGCGGACGTGCAGCTGGTCGAACTCGAACAGGCGATCCGTCAGCTCGAGGAGGAACGTGGCGAAGCCCGGGCCCAGCGCGACGTGGCCGGCTCGCGGATGACCGACGCCAAGCGGCGATTGGTGGAGATCGATCAGCAGGAACAGGACGACCACGCCGCGCTCGCCGACATCGATGCCAAGCAGGAGCGCGCGCGCGAGGAGCGCGCCACGGCGGCGCAGGCGCTGCAGGAGACCGCCGGCTCCAACGACGCACAGATGACCCGCATCTACGACGAGCGCCGTCAGGAGCTCGATGCGGCGCTTGCGCGCATCGATACCAAGGTGGAGGCGATCGAGGAGCGCAAGAGCCGCGAGATCGAGGTCTTGCGTGAACTCTCGCGCATCGAGACCGAGCAGGCGAATCTGCGCAACGCGCGCGAGGGGCTGGTCCGGCGGCGGCAGCGGATCGAGGAGCGCAGCCGGGACCACGGCGACACGCTCGAGGAATGCCGCGCGCTCGAACAGGAACGGAGCGAGCAGGTCGCGCTCGCCCAGCAGGCCTGCGAACGCGAACACGTGCGGCTCGACGAGCTGATCGGCGAGCGAGAGCAGGCCCAGGCCGACGGCTCGGCTCTGGAGTCGCGCCTGAACGACCTGCGCCACGAGCAGGGCCAGGCCGAGGTCCGGCTGCGGCTGCTCAGCGAATACGAGCGCAAGCAGGAAGGCCTGATGCGCGGGGTCAAGGACGTGATCCAGCAGATGGGGCGTCAACCCGGCATCCACGGCATCGTCGCCGACTGCTTCCGCGTGGCCAAGGAATACGAGCTGGCGATCGAGACCGCCCTCGGCGGCCGGGCGCAGAACATCATCACCGAGAGCCAGACCGCGGCCAAGGAGGCGATCGACTTCCTCAAGCGCGAACGTCGCGGCCGGGCCACCTTCCTCCCGCTCGACGACATCCGCGGCGGCTACCGCAGCGATCCGGCGGTGTTGCGCGAGCAGGGGGTGGTCGGCGACGCGGTCGACCTGGTCGAGTTCGAACAGCGCTTCCGTCCCGCCTTCGAGTACCTGCTCGGTGGGATCGTGGTCTGCGAGACCCTCGACGACGCCCTGGCCATCCGCCGGCGCCACCGGCCGCGCGGGATGCTGGTCACGCTCGACGGCGACGTGGTCAACGCCGGCGGCGCGATGACCGGCGGCCGGGCCAAGGGCGGGGACACCGGCGGGCTGGTCAGCCGCAAGAACGAGATCCAACGGCTCACCGAGCGGGTCGATGCACTCGCTGGCGAGCGTGAGGCGCTCGGCGAGGAGCGCGACGCGGCCAAGAAGCGGGCTTTCGATGTCGCGGTCACGGTCGAGGAACAGCGTCGGACCATCCAGCAGGCCGAGCGCGCGGTCGGCGACGCCAAGGCCGAACTGACCAAGGCCGAGCGCGACCATTCGCATGCCGAGGAATTCGCCGCATCCTTCGGCGGCGAGCTCGAGGAGACCGCCACCGAGTTGGCCCGGATCGATGCCGACGAGAAGGACCTCGGCGGTCAGCAGACCTGGTTCACGCAGTTGCACGAGCGCATGCAGGCCGAGATCGCCGCGCTGCAAGAGGAGCTCACGGGCGAGGGCCGCGAGCGCGATCGGATCCAGGAAGAGGTCTCCAACCTGCGGGTCGATCTCGCGACCACCGAGGAGCGCCGCGAGGCCCTGCGCAACCACGTCGGCCACCTCGAACGCCAGCTCGACGAACTCGCCGACCAGCGGCGCGAGCGCGAGCGGCGGCTCGCCGCGCACGACCAGCGCCGGACCGAACTCGCCGCGACGATCGAGACCAGCGAATCCGCCTTCGCCACCCAGAAGGAGCGTTTCGAGACCCTCTCCGCGGGCCTCGCGGGCAAGGTCACCGAGCGCGACGGCCTGCGCAACGCGGTCGAGGAACAGCGGCAGGAGACGCGAGCGCTGCAGACGAAGCACCGGGGGCTCGAGCGCGAACATCAGGAACATGCGATGCGGGCCAATGAGATCCAGGTCCGGATCGAGGGCATGGCCGCACGGATCCTCGAAGACTACGAGATCGAGCTGGCCGAGGCCCACGCGAATTACGAGCCACCGGCCGATCTCGATCTGCCGGCCTTGCGCCGCGAGCTCGCCGGGAGCGAGAAGGAGCTCGCCTCGCTCGGGCCGGTCAACCTCGCGGCGATCGATGAGCTCAAGGAGGTCGAGGCCCGTCATGATTTCCTCGAACAGAACCTCGACGATCTCAGCGCGGCCAAGGAGAAGATCGCGGGGATCATCGACACCATCAACGACACCTCGCGCAAGTTGTTCAAACGCACCTACCGCAGCGTGCGCTCCGGTTTCCAGGAATTGTTCCGCAAGCTCTTCGGCGGCGGCAAGGCCGACATGGTCCTGCAGTACGACGAGCAGAACAACGACATCCTCGAAGCCGGCATCGAGATCATCGCCTCGCCGCCGGGCAAGCAGCCCAAGTCGATCACCCTGCTCTCGGGCGGCGAGAAGGCGCTGACCGCGATCGCGCTGCTGTTCGCGGTCTACCAGTCCAAGCCCAGCCCGTTCTGCATCCTCGACGAGGTCGACGCCCCGCTCGACGAATCGAATACCGACGTCTACTGCCAGATGGTCAAGGAATTCTGCGCCCGCTCGCAGTTCCTCGTGGTGACCCACAACAAGCGCACGATGCAATACGCCGATGCGCTCTACGGCGTCACCCACCACGAGCGCGGTGTGTCGACCAAGATCAGCGTCAAGCTCGAAGACGTCCAGGCCGATGGCGAGCTGGTGGCCACCGCCGGCCAGGGGCCTTTCGCCACCGCCGGCCAGGGGCCTTTCGCCAGCGCCTGAGTCAGGTCGGTTCGAAAGTGAACAGGTGACTCAAGCGGGTCATCTCCAGGGTGCGGATGACCCGGTCGGTGGCGTTGCGCAGCACGATGGTCGCACCCTGGCGGACGTGGATATCGCTGATGTAGACCAACCCGGCGATGATCGTCGAGGAGATCACGGTGAACCCGCCGACGTCGACCACCACCCGGCGGTAGGGGCCCGGGGCGGCTTCGGCCAGCCGCTGGGCCCAGCGGTCCACACCGCGGCACATGTCGAAGTTCTTGTGCATGTCGACCAGCAGTTCATCACGCTCTTCGCGCAGGTCGAAGCCGCGATTGTCGGCGGGCGGCAGCCGTTGGTGATCGATGGTCATGCAGGTCTCCTCGAATGTCGCGGCGCCGATGTTCCTGCCGGAAACATCTTCGTTTTTCGAGTGCGCGGACGACCCTCGGGATCGGATTTGACCGGCATCGGGCTGTCTCCGCAAGTTGTAAAGGGGGCTACCCCAGGGCCGCTCAAAGCTTGCACATGCGGGCCATGCCTCGCCTCCACCTGCGTCACTGCGGCCCAAGCACCAAAGAGAGCTGGGCGGTTTGACGCAGGTGGAGGCGACGCAAGGCATGCCGAGCTGGGGATCGGCGCTCCCGGGGCGAGCTTTGAGTCGCCCTGGGCGCTACCCCTCTCGCGCCTTTTGCGCGCCCCAGCCTCCTCGCTGCCGCTCGCTCGGTCGGCGCTGCGCGTTGAGCTGGATTGCCGCATGGTTATGACCGGGAGCATGCCGCACGAGATCCCCGTCGCCGTTTCCGTTCTCGATCACTTCGCTGGACTCGAGCTGCCGGTGCGGGCCAGCGCTGGCGCGGCCGGGGTCGATCTGGCTGCCGCCGTCGCTGCACCGCAGACCGTGGCGCCGGGGGAGCGGGTCCTCATCCCCACCGGCTTGTGTATCGGGGTGCCGGAGGGTTACGAAGCGCAGGTGCGTCCGCGTTCGGGTCTGGCGCTCAAGCACGGCCTGGCGGTGCTCAACAGCCCCGGCACCATCGACAGCGATTACCGCGGCGAGGTGAAGATCATCCTGGCCAATCTCGGTCGTGCGCCGGTGACCATCGAGCGCGGCATGCGTATCGCCCAGCTGGTGCTCGCGCCGGTGGTCGCTCTGCGCTGGGAGCGGCTCGACAGCCTTGGCGCGACCGCTCGCGGCTCCGGCGGATTCGGCTCGACCGGGGCGGACTGAGGCGGCGGGCCGACATGCAGCTGCTGGTCGATTGTGGCAATACCGGGATCAAGCTCGGCTGCGTCGGCACCGGGGCGGGCCAGAGCGTGGAGCACGCCCGCACGGTTGCGGCCAACCCCCAGGCGCTGACCGAGGCGATCCGCGGTTGTGACGAGCGCGTCGCCGGCGTGGTGCTGCTGCCGGGCAACGACCAGCACGCGGAGCTGTTCGCCGCGAGTTGGCGCAGCGGCCCCTTTCGTGATCGCCCGCTGCGCCGGGTCGGCGCCGATCTGCGTCTGCCGGAGCTGGGCCAGTACCAGGGCTGCGGCGCCGATCGCCTGCTCGCGGGCTGGGCGGCGGTGCATGCGCTGCATGGTGATTGCGTGATCGTGGACGCCGGCACGGCGACCACCGTCGACGCCTGGCGGGGCGGCGATACGCCGGTTGGTGCCGTTTTCCTGGGCGGGGTGATCCTGCCGGGAGCAGCCGCGTGTCTGCGCGGTCTGCGTCAGGCGGCACCCCGTCTACCGGCGGTCGATCCGGATGCCGAAGTCGACGGCCCCTGTCAACGCTCGACGCGCAGCGCGATCGCTGCCGGCATCGCCATCGGCTACCCGGCCATGGTCGCCCGCTGCGTCGCGCAGTTGCGCGCGCAGTGCGCGATCGATCGGGTCGTGCTCGCCGGCGGGGCGGGGGCGAGTCTGGCGAACGCGGTGCCCCATGCCGCGCGTCACGAGCATCTGGTGCTCTGCGGTCTGGCGCGGTTGGCGGCGTTCGCGGGCTTGCTGACCGGTTGACGAGGCCCTCAAAGCTCGCAGTGAAGCGCTCGCACGGCACACATCGCGAATAGCGGGTCGGCCGACCGAGGGGTGGTTTTCGCCGAAAATGGGCCGCAGGCCCGGCGAAAACGCGGCCGCAGGCCGCGAACCCCGACCGAGGCCGGGGGGGTACGCGGCGAAGCCGCGAGGGGGCAGCGCCCCCTCTGAGAGGAGCCTCACCGGCTGAGCCCGATGGGCGCAGCGATGCGCCGCGTCGAGGGCTTGCGGTTGTATTGGCGCCCCGCGGTCCATGCTCATGGGTCCACGAGAAGGGAGATACCATGCGTGCATTGTGCATTGCCATCGCCATCACCTGTGCCGCCGGCGGGCTCGTCGCGGCCGAGAACGGTGGAGGAGCGGTGAAGAACGACGAACAGCTCGCCCTGAGCGACGAGGACAAGCAGGTCATCGAGGACTTCAGCCGGGTCCTGGGCATGCAGGTCGCGGCCCAGATCAAGTCCCGCGACCTCGACAAGGACGCGGTGGTCGCGGGGATCGACGCCGGGATGGAGGGGGAGGCCTCGCCCAGTCCGCAGCAGATGCAGCAGCTGTTCCAGGCCCATCAGCAGATCATGGCCAAGAAGTCCAAGCTCTGGAAGCAGAACGCCGGCCTGCCGTTGTCGACCGGCCAGGAGTTCTACGAAGCCTACAAGCAGCAAGACGACGTGACCGTCACCGACTCCGGTCTCGCCTACGAGGTGCTCGAACCCGGCCCGGAAGGCGCGGCCAGGCCCGGCGCCAGCGACGAGGTGCGGGTCGAATACACCGGTCGCCGTACCACCGGCGAGATCTTCGATGCCTCGGAGCGCCACGGCCAGGCGATCGAGTTCGAGCTCGACAAGGTGATCCCCGGTTGGACTGAAGGCGTGCAGCTGATGCCGGTGGGCAGCACCTATCGCTTCGTCGTCCCCGGCGACCTTGCCTATGGTGAGTTCGACCCGCAGTCGAGTCAGCCGACCGGCACGCTGATCTTCGATGTGGAGCTGCTGGACATCATCGATCAGTCGGGCAGCGGCGCGACCATCGAAACCGGCAGCAAGACCGCAACCGGGCAAGGCGCAGAAGAGGGCGCAGAAGAGGGCGAAACCGGCCAGGGCGCTGGCGAATAGTCAGCCTTCGGTCGAACAGGCCTCCACAGACGGGGCAGCGTCGCCGACGCTGCCCCGTCTGCATTGTGAAGCTCTGTTGGAGCTCGCGCCGGCTCGCTCACCTGGGTTGTCGCCGCTGACAGGCGCCCCTTGGGCAGCCAGCCGGTTCCGCTCAGCGTCTGATCGCCCGGTTGGTGCGGATCTTGATCCAATGTCGCACTGTCTCGCGCACGGTGTCGATCGCGAAGGGCTTGGCGAGGAAGCCGGCCGCGCCGTGGCGCCGCAGCTGCTGGGCGGTCTCGTTCTCGCCGTGCCCGCTCATCAGCACCACCGGTACGCTGGGATCGCGTTTGCGCAGATGGGTGAACACGCTCGCCCCGTCGCGATCGGGCAGGGAGAGGTCGAGGATGACGAGGTCGATCCGGCTGTGGTGGGCGTCGAACCAGACGATCGCCTCCTCGCCGCTGCCCAGCGCTTCGCAGTGGCAATTCAGCCCCGCGAGCACTCCCTGGAGCAGTACCCGGATGGACTCGGTATCATCGACGACGAGCACGGTGCCGTTCATCGGGGCCTCCACAGCGATCCCATGCTAACCAGCACGGGGCGCGGGTGGAAGACTCCACCTGTGGGTCAGCGGCCGAGCGGCTCGGGTCGGCGCGGCAGCGGCCGCCGTCGTGATTGCGTGAACATGCACCGTTGCACGCGCCGGCGGCCGACCGATGCGCATTCACCCCTCCGGCAGGATCCGATCCAACACGGCTCCGATCGCGTGGGCGCCATCGCGTACCGCGCCGGTGGCGGTGATCTGCAGACAGGAGCAGACCAGCAGCGCGAGGTGCATGTTGGCGTGCTCCTCCGGGATCGGGTCCGGCATCAACAGGCATTCCTCCATCTGACTGCGGTTCATCAGCAGCCCGCGTGCGCGCGGTCGGAGTTGCTCGACGATCAGCACGGCGATGACCGAGAGGCGGCTGAGATCGGTGCTGCCGTCGCGTTGGGCGGCGAGATGGTCGCTCATCTGCATCGCCGCGTCCATCTCGCTCTCGCGCCCGCGCGCCACGGCGGTGCACAAGGAGAGGATGGTGGCGTCGGCCTGGACGGTGGGCAGGGGGACCATCATGGGCGTCTCTCCCGGGGGCGGACGGCGTCGGGCGTCGTTGGCGCCTCTCTTCTGCGCAGGACGGTGATCGGGCGTTCGACCTGACACGCCGGTTCCGGCAGCGGCCGGCTCAGGTCCCAGGCGTTCCACGATCCGACGAGGGCGAAACGCCCGTTGCGCTGCAGGGCGGCGAGGAGTTCGCCCTCGGTGATCGCGAACTGCGTCGTCCGCTCCTCGAGATGGAAGCGGTGGCCATCGTCATCGACGGCGAGGGTGAGGATCTCGGTGAAACAGCCGCCGTTCGCGGGTTCGGCGTGGAAATCGCATTTCAGCTGCACCGGCCCCCGGCTGGCGGTCCAGTGATCGCGCAGTTCCGTCGGGTCGTCGAAGAGCACGCACCAGTCCATGAAATACAGCCCGCCGGGGCGCAGGGCCGCGCTCGCGTGGTCGAGGTGCCGGTCGAGGGCCTCACGATCAGCGAGGTACAGCGAGCCGAGGAACACGCACAGCAGATCGACCGGCTCGGGAAGGGCGAAGTCGGCCACATCGGCCTGGATGAACCCGGCGCGCGGATGGCGGGCCGCGGCCTCGCCGAGCATCGTCGGGGCGATGTCGACGCCGATGTAGTGGACGCCGCGCTCGGCGAAGGCATCGGCATGGGGCGCATGACCACAGGCGAGTTCGCAGACCGTGTTCAGCGGGCCCGCGGCAAAGCGCCACCAGGCCTGTTCGACGGTGTCGACCTCGTCCGCGATGTCGCGATAGGAGAAGGCGAGGTCGTAGTAGCGCGGGTGGTCGTAGATGCGGTGCACGCAGCTCCTCGGGATCAGCTGGTCCCCCGCTCCGGCGCGGCGAGCACGAAATAGTGCGAACCGGGGGCGGGGGTGGGTTCGACGCGTTCGATCGCGCCATCGGCGCAGAGTTCCTTGAGGTAGCTCGAGGCGGTGCTCGAGGTGATGCCGAGCAGCGCGATGACTTCTTTGCGGGTCAGGCGCTGATGCTCGGCAAACAGGCGGCGCAGTTCGGCCAGGCGACGCATGCGCGGGTTGCCGCTGCCAGGCGTAAGCTGCGCTGTGGCAGGGCGGCGTTCGGTCTCGCCGGTCATGGCGGTGCCGTTGCGCGCGCGTTCGATCAGCCGCGCGCGTTCGTCGGCGTCGTGGCGCAGCGCACCGGCCTCGCGGAAGTCGTCGAGCTCGTAGCGGGTCCGTTGCGGGTCGTGGACCACCAGCGCCTCGACCTCGCTGCGCAGCTGGCGCACATTGCCGGGCCAGGGCAGCGCACACAAGACCTCGCGCAGATCGGGGGCGAAACCGGCATCATCGCCAGTGGGGTGGAAGGCGGCGAGGAAGTGCTCGGCCAGCAGCGGGATGTCCTCGCGACGCTGGGCCAGCGGCGGCAGTTCGATCTCCATCCGCCGCAGGCGGTAGAGCAGGTCCTCGCGGAAGCGGCCGGCGGCCACCTGCACATCGATGTCGGCATTGGTCGCGGCGATGATCCGGGCTGCGAGGCGTTCGCTGCGGTCGCTGCCCACCGGGCGGTACTCGCCGCTCTCGAGCAGTCGCAGCAGGTTGGCCTGGAAGCCGGGGCTGGAATCGCCGATCTCGTCGAGGAACACCGTGCCTTCGCCGGCGCTGGCCAGCAGCCCGCGGCGCGCGGCCTCGGCGCCGGTGAAGGCGCCCTTGGCGTGGCCGAAGAGCTCGGATTCGAGCAGGTTCTCGGTCACCCCGGCACAGTTGATCGCCACCAGTGGCTGATCCGCGCGTCGGCTCGCGGCATGGAGGTGCCGCGCGACCAGATCCTTGCCGGTGCCGGTGTCACCGAGCAGGAGCACCGGCAGGTCCCAGCCGGCGATCGCCGGCAGGCGGTCGCGCAGACGGCGCATCGGCGGGCTCTCGCCGACCAGCGGCGGCATGCTGTCCGCTTCCCGGGTCGGCCGGCGCCTGGCAGCCGGTGTCGGCATGAGCGTGGGGGCGATCGCCCGGCCGAAGGCGAGCAGGTCGAGTGGCGAGAGTTCGCGGCTGAGCGCGAGTTCGAACGCCAGTCGCTCGCGAGCGCCGTGGGCCTCGGCGCGCTGGCGGCAGGTCTCGAGCCGTGCGGCGGCGCGATCGCGTTGCCCCGCCTGGGCCAGGAGCCGGGCCTGGAAGCAGTCGTCGAGCCAATCGCTCTGAGCGTGCGCGCGGCGGTGGGCCAACAGGGCCATCGCGACCTCGCTGTGGCCGAGGATGACCGCGCAGCGCAGGGGGGCGAGCGCGCGCAGTGAGGAGCCGCCGAGCACCTGGCGGCGGATCGCCGGGGTATCGGTGGCCAGCTCGGCCATCGAGGCGGCGGTGCCGGTCGCGGCGCGGAAGACCTGTTCGAGCACCGACGCCGCGGCATCGGGGAACTCGGCCGCGAGGCGATGGATGGCGTTGGTGCTCAGCGGTCGCCCGATCTGCAGTGACTGCATCAGCACCAGCAGCGCCTCGTAGGTCTGCCATTCGGGGTGGTGGGCGGCATGGGCGGGGCTGTCGAGCAGGGCGCTGGCGCCGGCCAGCTCGCCGCGTTCGACCGCGTCGATGAAGGCGCGCAGGTCGAGTTCCCCGCGGTCCTCCACCCCGCAGCGGCGGTGGCGGCCCCGGGTCGTGCGCCCGGCCAGCGCGGCGGCAGCGCGCCCGCGGCCGGCGGCGCCTGCGAGATCGCTCGGACCAGGAGCCCAGCCCAGCGCCGCGGCGAGGCTGGGCGGGGGTGCGGCCTCGGCGCAGCGCGCGAGCCGGTCGGCCAGCGCGCCGGCGACGAAATCGGCCAGGGGGGCCGGGGCCCCGGTGGCGAGGCGAACGACGCAGCGACAGAGCTCGGCGCGATGGCTCGATAGCGGCAGGGCCAGCAGTCCGAGCCAGCTGGCGATCATGGCCTCGGGGTCCGACGGCCGGGCGAGCAGCGCCTCGGTGCGTTCCAGCACTTCCGTGATCTCGTGGTCGGCCGGCTGATGCAGCCGGCCGACCACGGTGATCAGCTCCGCCGCCGGGCCCGGCCCGAGCAGTGGCAGCAGCTCATCGGGTGCGGCGAAGCCGGTGAGGAATCGCTCGCGGAGTCGATCATCGCTGGCCATACCGGAATCCAGTCTAGGGCCGGGCCCGGCGTGGCGCCATGATCGATCGGCAGATGATCAAACGATGTATCATCGTATGAGGGAGGGGGCGGCACCTTCTTTCCGGGAGCTCCTCGCGCTATCAGGCCTGTTCGATCACTGAAGAGGTCTCTCACGGAGTCACGGAGATGGTTGGGAACCATATTGGAACAATGCTCGTGGATTGCGCAGTCAAGCTCCATCAATGGTGGCCTCTCAAGATTTCTCCGCGTCTTTGGTGCTCTGTGAGAAAAATGACCGTAACTACTCAGGCCTATTCCTGTGCTCTCATAAACCACAGAGAACACAGAG
>CAZTGE010000003.1:0-86101 GCA_964612995.1 uncultured candidatus Brocadiaceae bacterium
CGTTTTCGGCGGCCCTGCGGGCCATTGTCGCCGAAAAACGCTCCTCTGTCGGCCGGTCGCCCAGCCGGGCCTGGCTGGGCTCCGGTTTGCGAGGGGGCGCCTTTTCTGAGGGCGCTGCCCCCTCGCGGCTTTGGCGCGTACCCTGCGGATGGGCGGGTCTGTCTCTTTGGTGGGGCCATTCAGGTATGGTCTGCGCGTGCCTTGCGCGGCCCCCCTCTCATCTCAGTCGTCGTCGTCGAGGCCGTGGACGGTCTTTTCCCAGTAGTGGGGACGCACGATCATCTGCCACAGACCCTTCCACGCGCCGATGCTGATCAGCACCCAGTAGACGGGCGTGAGACAGGCGGGCAGCAGCAGGCCGCGTTGCCCGCGGCGGGCTCCGTAGATGAGGTTGACGAGGACGAACAGGAGGTTTGCCGCCAGCAGGGTGACCGAGGTCCAGAAGAAGACGATGCTCAGGCTCGACCACAACGGGTCCTGTTCGGGTCCGCTGAAATACATCTGCCAGCTCAGCCGATCGTGGGCGCTGACCGCATCGCCGCGGCTGCGGAGCAGTTCGACCACGCCGTAGCCGTGGGTCGCGTCGATCGCCAAGAGCACGAGGTAGGTGAACAGACTGATCCACAGCGGCACGTTGAGCACCGCCAGCCCGCCGACGCCGAAGATGGAGACGAGGAACGCGAAGGTGCCCCAAGGCCCGAGGCGCCGGACCAGCTGCCCCGGTCGCCGGCACCAGACGAAATGGGTGATCAGATAGCCCTTGAGCCAACGGCTGCGCTGGCGGATCCAGTTGCCGAGGCGCGAGTTGGCCTCTTCCCAGGTGATGCTGTCGAGCACCTCGGTGCGATACCCGGCCATGTACAAGCGGATGCCCAGGTCGCAGTCCTCGGTGACGTTGAAAGGATCCCAGCCGTCGAGCTCGTGCAGGACCCGGGTCCGGAAATGATTGGAGGTCCCCCCGAGCGGGATCGGCCCGCCCAGGCGCACCAGCCCGGGGAGATAGCGGCGGAACCAGACATTGTACTCGAGCGCGAACCAGCGGGTGAGCAGATTCTGGGAGTGGTTGTGATAGGCGAGCTGGGCCTGGAGGCAGGCCACCGGGCCCTTGCGGCGGAAGGCGCGCTCGAGCAACACCCCGCAGACCCCCAGGGCGAGGCCGACGAGTACCAGCACCGCGGAGACCTCGATGCCGGGAAACATGTCGGCCCAGCGGGTCAGCAAGGGGGCGAGCACCAGCACGGTGCCGATCGTGGCGAGGATCCAGCCCAGCGCTCGACCGCCGTTGCTGCCCTGGCTGGTGTGTTCTTCGAGCTGACGATAGGCGAGCACCGATTGCTTGAGCTGGTCTGGTTCCGGGCGGTCCTCGGCATCGTAGATCACGAGGAACTCGCCGCGGGCCCGGCGCAGGCCATGGTTGCAGGCTCGCGGCTTGGTCTTGGGGTTGGCATCGGGGACGATCACCGCCTCGACATGGCCCGGCAGGCCTGCGGCGCGAACGGCTTCGACCGTTTCCGGATCATCGGCCTCGAGCATGAGCTTGACGTCGAGCTTCTCCGGCGGGTAGTCGAGTTCCCGGATGCTGCGCAGGATCTTCTCGGCCACCGCGGTCTCGCGATAGAGCGGCACCAGGATGGTGTAGACCGGCCAGCCCTCCTCGGGTTCATGCAGGTCATCGACATGCAGACCGTGGACCCGGCCTGCGACGCCAAGCGCGAACAGCCGGAACACGATCGCCCCGAGGTAGATCAGGCAGATGAGACCGGTAATCGCGCACAGCGCGATCAGATGGTCGCGGGTGGCGAGGTAGAGCAGGATCACCAACGGCATCACCAGGAGCGGCTCATGCGCCGCGGCGATGCCGTGCGGACGCCGCACGCGGCCAAGCACCGCGATCACCAAGCCGGCGAGTGCCATGCCGACCACCGTCGCTTCGACCCGTCCGAGCAACGTATGCCCGATGAACGCGGGCGACCCCATCGCGGCCCAATCGGGCGGGGTCAGCGGCGGTCCGACGATCCGATTGCCGACGACTCCGCCGGCCAGAGTTCCGAGCAGGCCGATGAGCAGCCAGCTCCAGCTGAAGACGCGGAAGGCGCAGATCGCGAGGTTGGTGTCGAGGTATTCCTGGACCAATGGGTCCCCGCCAGAAGGGCCGGATGGCAGGGTGACGATCTCGCCGCTCTCGCGCGCACTGGGTTCAGTCATCGTTGGAAATCATACCCTGGTGCTCCAGAACGTTGGCAGTCAATCCGGCAGCTCCCTGCCACCGGGCGCGTCACCCTAGCCCGCATCCCTCACGAGACAACTGCTGCAAAGCCGTATCGCACCGCCACTACAGGACTTCGCTCGGTCGGCGGATCCTCACGTAGCGCTGCTACGCTCCGGTCCGCCTCGGTCGCGAAGCCCTGCATTGACAGCACGCTACGACTTTTCGCGACGTTGCTCATGAGGGATCCGGGCTAGAGCCTGACCGAAAGGAGGAAAGACGGTAGCCTGCCGGGATTCGCCACGCGCGTGTTCGAGTTCGATCCGCCAGCAGTGCGTGGTCACGAAGGCCTCGGCGACCCGTTCCGGCCATTCGATGCAGGCGATCGCGGTTTCGGCCAGGTCGTGATATCCGATGCCCCACAGATCCTCGGCCGCGTGCAGGCGGTAGGCGTCGACGTGGACCACCGGCGGGGTGGTCTGGTACCAGTGCAACAGGGCGAAGGTCGGGCTGGCGACCTGGTCCGGTGATCCGCCGAGCTCAGTGACCAGATGCCGCACGAAGGTCGTCTTGCCGCAGCCCAGCTGCCCGGTGAGCAGCAGCACACTGCCTGTCGTCAGGCTCGGCGCGATCTCGGCGGCGAGGGCAGCGGTCGCGGCCTGGCTCGGAAGATGACGGCGCAGCATCGCCGCATGGTCGTGCGCGCGGTGGGGGCGCAAGGACGAGCCAGCGCGGGAAAGTCCTTCACCTCGCGACCATGCTCCGACAATCCGCGCCTACGCATGACGGCGCAGGGAGACGCCCGGTCACGGCACCGGGGGCCGAAGGAGTAACGCTCTCAGGCGAAAGGACCTCCGCCCGACGTAGCCCCTGGAGAGACTCGCACGCCGGCACCGGTGAGCGGGCGCCGAAGGAGTCACGCTCTCAGGCAACCGTACGGGGGATCTTCATCCAGCGGGAGGCCCTGGCCCATCCCGCCCTGCTCCGGAGATCCCCATGTCCAGCCACCCCGTCGCCGACACGAGCTTCATCCCCCGCCATCTCGGCCCTGCCGAGGCCGATCGCGTCGCGATGCTCGCCGAGCTCGGCTACAGCGATCTCGACGCCTTCCTCGCCGCGGTCGTGCCCCAGAGCGTGCGTTCGCGGCAAGAACTCGACCTGCCGAGCGGTCGCGACGAACACCATGCCCTGGCCGATCTGCGCGCCATCGCCGGACGAAACAAGATCTGCCGCAGCTATATCGGCATGGGCTACAACGCCAGCCTGATGCCGTCGGTGATCAAGCGCATGGTGCTCGAGAACCCCGGCTGGTACACGCCCTACACCCCCTACCAGGCAGAGATCGCCCAGGGACGACTCGAAGGGCTGCTGGCCTTCCAGACCGTGATCGCCGATCTGACCGGTCTGCCGGTGGCCAACGCCTCACTGCTCGACGAGGCCACCGCCGCGGCCGAGGCGATGACCCTGGCCTACAACGCAAAGGGCGGCCCCGAGCGCAACGCCTTCTTCGTCGCGCGCGATTGCCACCCGCAGACGATCGACGTGCTGCGCACCCGCGCCTGGCCGCTGGGAATCGAGATCATCATCGGCGACAGCCGGACCCTCGAACCGGGCCCGAGTATCTTCGGCGCCTTGCTGCAATATCCGGCCACCGATGGCGCGATCCACGATCACGCGCCGGTGATCGAGCGATGCCATGCCATCGGGGCGCTGGCGATCGTCGCCGCCGACCCGCTCGCCTTGTGCGTGCTGCGCCCGCCCGGCGAATTCGGGGCCGACATCTGCATCGGTTCGGTCCAGCGCTTCGGCCTGCCCTTGGCCTATGGCGGCCCGCACGCCGGGTACTTCGCCTGTCAGCAGCGGTTCCTCCGTCGGCTGCCTGGGCGCCTGGTCGGGGTCTCGCGCGACGCCGACGGCCGTCCGGCCCTGCGTCTGGCGCTGCAGACGCGCGAGCAGCACATCCGGCGCGAGAAGGCGACTTCCAACATCTGCACCGCCCAGGCGCTGTTGGCCAACCTCGCGGCCTTCTACGCCATCCACCACGGGCCGGCGGGTCTGCGCAGCATCGCCGAACGTGTCCACGCCCACGCGCGCGTGCTGGCCGCGGGCCTGCAGCGCCTGGGCCTGCATGTCGGTCCGCGACGCTTCTTCGACACGGTGCGCGTCGACCTCTCCCACCAGGCCAGCGCCGATATCCTCGAGCGCGCCGAGGCGCGCGGGGTCAACCTGCGCTCGCTCGATTCCCAAACCATCGGCATCAGCCTCGACGAGACGGTGGACGGCGAGGACGTCGAACAGCTGTGGGCGATCTTCGCCGGCAGCGACGCCGCCCCGTTCACCTACGATGCGGTCGCCGAACAGAGCGAGCAGCGTGTCGATGAGCAGGTCGCGCGCAGCTCGGCCTACCTCACAGATCCGCTGTTCCATAGCTGTCGCAGCGAAACCGCGATGATGCGCTACATCAAGCGCCTCGAACAGAAGGACGTCGGGCTCGCGCAGTCGATGATCCCACTCGGCTCGTGCACCATGAAGCTGAGCCCGGCCGCGGCGATGGCGCCGATCACATGGTCCGCGTTCGCCGACATCCATCCATTCGTTCCGCCCGATCAGGCGCGGGGCTACCGCAAACTGTTCCAGCAACTCGAGCAATGGCTCGCCGCGGTGACTCGCCTCGAGGCGGTGAGCCTCCAGCCGAATGCCGGCAGCCAGGGCGAATACGCCGGCCTGCTCGCGATCCGCGCTTATCACAAGAGCCGGGGCCAGGGCCACCGCCGCGTCTGTCTCATCCCCGCCTCGGCCCACGGCACCAACCCGGCCAGCGCGCGGATGGCTGGGATGGAAGTGGTCGACGTGGCCTGCGACGACCAGGGCAACATCGATCTGACCGACCTCAGCGCCAAGGCCGAAGCGCATGCCGAGGACGTCGCCGCGCTGATGATCACCTATCCCTCGACCCACGGTGTGTTCGAGGAGACGGTCCGCGAGGTCTGCGATATCGTCCACCGGCACGGCGCGCAGGTCTACATGGACGGGGCGAACATGAATGCCCAGATGGGCCTGTGCTCGCCGGGGGATGTCGGCGCCGACGTCTGCCATCTCAACCTGCACAAGACCTTCGCCATCCCCCATGGCGGTGGTGGCCCGGGTGTCGGCCCGATCTGCGTCGCGCGGCACCTCGCCCCCTTCCTGCCCCAGCATCCGGTGATCCCGGTCGGCAGCGAATCGGTCCTCGGCGCGGTCGCCGCAGCGCCCTACGGCAGCGCCGGCATCACCATGATCAGTTGGATGTACATCGCGATGATGGGCGGTGACGGGCTCGCAGCCTCGACCGCGGTGGCGATCCTCAACGCCAACTACATCGCCAGACGCCTCGCCGGCGCCTACGAAGTGCTGTATACCGGCCCGGGCGGGCTGGTGGCTCATGAGTGTATCCTCGACCTGCGGCCCTTCCGCAAGCTCGCCGGCGTGACCGAGGAGGATGTCGCCAAACGCTTGATGGACTTCGGTTTCCATGCCCCGACGGTCTCCTTCCCGGTCGCCGGCACGCTGATGGTCGAACCGACCGAGAGCGAACCACGCGAGGAACTCGACCGCTTCTGCGAGGCCATGCTGACCATCCGCGAAGAGATCGACGCCATCGCCGCAGGCACCAGCGATGCGGTAGACAACCCGCTCAAGCACGCACCGCACCCGGCGGCCACGGCCGCGGGCGACGATTGGGAGCACGCCTACTCGCGTACCCGCGCGGTCTGGCCGTTGCCCTGGGTCGCCGAGCGCAAGTACTGGCCGCCGGTCGCGCGCATCGACAACGTCTATGGCGATCGCAACCTCCGGGTGCGCCTCCCGGTGACACTCGATGAGCCCTGAGCCACTGCGGGCTGTGGTGCGCACGCCCGCACCCGCAAGCGTGCGCACTGCCTTGAGCTCGCGGGTCGGTCACAGACAATGGAGAGAGAAAGGGTTGAGACGCCGGAGGCGTCTGTGACATATGAGGGTAGAGCAGGCCATGATGCGCCCGACGCACATGGCCGGGAGGTCACACGACAATGGCCATCCAGGTCCCACGATCACTGGTCGCACTGAGCGCGCCGCTGCTCGTACTCGGCCTCGGCGCCTGTGGCGGCGGTGGAGGCCCCCCGCTCTCTCCTGACGGCCCGCAGGTCACCGCCACCACGCCCGACGACGGCGCCACCGGCGTACCCAACGACAGCATCGTCAGCGCCACCTTCGGCGAAGCGATGAACCCCGCGACCATCTCCGCCACGAGTTTCACGCTCTATCCCGAAGGCATGGTCTTTCCCGTGGCCGCCAGCGTCTCCTACGACCACAGCGCCAACAAGGCCCTGCTCGCCCCCAACGCTCCCCTGAGCGATGCCACCGGCTATCGGGCCCAGCTGGGCGACAGCATCGCCGCGGAGGACGGCACGCGTCTGGGCGATGACTTCGCCTGGAACTTCGAGACTCCGATCGACAGCGTACCGCCGGTCGTCGTCGCGACGACGCCGATCGAAGGCGCCACCGGCGTCGCCCCGGATATCGTCGTCACCGCCACCTTCAGCGAAGCGATGGATCCCGCGACCATCGTCGCGAGCACGGTCACCCTGCACGAGATGCCCGCGAACGATCCGGTGGCGGGCACGGTCGATTACGCTGCGACGAGCAACACCGTGGCCTTCACCCCCGATGCCCCCCTGCGTCACGGTTTCACCTACGTCGCACGCATCGGATCCTCGGTCCAGGACGCAGCCGGCGTCTCGATGCCGACCAGCGTGACCTGGAACTTCACCATCACCAACGCGACCGGCCCGGACGCCAACTGGCGTCTGCTCGGGGCCCAGCTCGACCCGGCCGGCGCCCCGGCCGGTGAATCCGTCGACCCGACGATGATGATCAGCGCCGGCCAGCCCCTGGTCGGCTACCGTCACGCGCAGACCCAAGCCTACCTCCAGGCCTGGGACGAGGGCATCGGCTGGCGCGATCCGCTCGGCGGCGAGGCCAACGCCGGCCCTCTGGCCCCAGTGCTCTATACCGGTCCGGCCTTCGTCGCGACCGACAACGCGGTCTTCCTCGCCTATGCCCAGGCCGGCGATGGCGCCGTCGGCGGCGCCGGCGCCAACAGCCAGGTGCTCGTCCGCCGCTGGGGCGACATCACCGGCTGGGTCACATGGAACGACGGCGACGAGGTCTCCGTGCCTTACAGCCCGAACCAGTCTGCCGGCGCCGATGCCCTGTCACCGGCCCTGACCACCGGCGAGGGTGGCCAGCCGGTGGTCGCCTGGGTCGAAGCCGAGGCCGCCGGTGACGATGACGACGAGGCGGTCTGGGCCGCCGAGGTCACCGCTCCCTCCTCGGTCCGCTACGGTCCGCTGCAGCGCGACACCGAGAACGACACCAACGGCTCCCCGGTGCGGGTGGTCGACATCGCCGGGAACCCCGCAGGCACCTACCACTACATCGCCCACTGGGAGGCGGAAGACAACGATCCAGCGCAGACGCGGCTCTATGTCTCCTATCTCAGCGACGGCGGTTTCGGCACTGCCGAGAACGTGGCCATCGCCACCGACTACAGTTCGGGTACCGACCTCGGGCGACCGAGCGTGGCGGTCGATCTCGACGGGACCGTCTACGTCGCCTACGCACGCACCGACACCGCCGGCAACCGCCGGGTCTGGGTCCAACGTCGTAGTGGTTCGACCTGGAAGATCCTCGGTTCCGCTCCGCTCTCGGCGCTCGCGCCCGAGGAACGCGGCGCTGCTGGCGATCCTGATCTGTTGCTGGTCAACGGCTATCTGCTCGCCGCCTGGCACGAGCGCGCTGACGCAGACGACGCACCCGACCGTGTCCACGTCGCCTATTGGGACCACTTCGCCGATCGCTGGCGCAGCATCGGTGACGCCGTCAACGTCGACCCGCAGCGCAACGCAACCGATCCCAGTCTGGCACTCGATGCCGAGAACGAGGTGCTCTACGTCGCCTTCACCGAAGAGGTCGCCGGAGCACGGCGGGTTTTCGTCAAGCGCCGTGCGATGCCCGCGGAACTCTACCCCTTCGTCTCCTGGCGCCACGACGGCTGATCCGGAGCCTCGGCACTCCCCCCACCTCCTACGCTCGCGGGAGACACGCTGCAGAGCAGCTGCCGTGCGTGACGCGGTGTGTTCGGTCGGGCTCTCGGATTCCTTGCGGGGCTACCAGCAGCGCTCGATGCGAGCGCTGCGATAGAAGAAGGCCAGGATCTGCCGCGCATCCAGCCCGCGATGCGCCATGGCCCAGGCGCTGATCTGGCTCAACCCCACGCCGTGTCCGTAGCCGCGTCCACGCAGCAGGAGATGCGTCCGGGTGCTCAGGCAGGTATCCCACAAAGTGCTGCGCACCCTCCGGCTGCCCAGGGCGCGCCGCAATACGGTCGCCGGCACCAGGTGGGCTCCGGCATCGCTGCGCAACTCCACCGTTGCCACGCGCTGCCCGTCGCCGTGGCGCGTGGCGATGTGTACTGCCTGCACGCGTGGTGCGAGCAGGGGCGGCTCGCCGAGGCCCCGCAACAGACGGGCGACCTCGCCGAGTTCCACCCGGCATTCCCAATGCATCACCTGCTCGCGTCCCAGGCCGTGGGCGCCGACCTCGGCGAAGGGATCGCGCACCGCGCGCAGCGCCCGCGCCGGATCGGTGGTGCCGTCCGGGAAGCGGCGTCCGGGCCAGACGCTGTCCACATCCGCGGTCATCCCGCCGGAGCAGGAGTGGAAGTAGGCCGGCAGGACCTGATCGTCGAGCGCGAGCACCTGACCCCGCGTGCTCCGTAGCGCCGCGGCGAGGTTGGGATGGATCTTCTCGGGCAGTCCGCCGTAGGCCATGTCGATCGCCGGTGTGGCGTCGAGCTGCCAGGGCTGATCGCGTCGGGCGAACCAGCGCGAGAGCGCATAGCTGCGCGCCGCCACCGCCTGGGCCGCGAGCGCAGCGACCGGCCAGTCGGGCTCGACCTCGCGCACCAGCACGCCTGGCAGGTAGGCTTCGCATCCGAGCCGCTCGCAGACCATAACCGTGCCGCCGTCGTGCAGCAGCACCAGCGACCCACCATGCAAGGTGCGTTGCCGCGCTGCGGCGCCGCGCTCGCACGCGAATGCCGGGCCCGACCCCGCGAAACGCAGCACGGCCTGCTCACTGGCGACAGGCGTGCCTGCGATCTGCAGACGATGCGCGTGGATCCCCACCGCGAGCGGACCCGGCGAGAGCGTGCGTCCTGCGAGCGTTGCGGGGCGCAGCAGCACCAGATCCAGCTCGGTGGCTGATCCCAGCCGGACGGTCAGCTCGGGCTCGCCATCGAGCGAGCCGAGGTCCCTCCGCGGTGCCGCGCGTACCGCGTTCGCCGGCTGCGGTCGGGTCCGGATCGCGGTGGAACGATCCGGGCTGCGCCACCAGGGATGCGCGGTCCGGCGTTGGCAGCCGCCGAGGACGACCAGCCCCAGCAGGCAGATGAGGCCGGCACGGCCAGTCGACATCATCGCCAGGCGCATCTCAGGTGTCTCCGAAGGGCAGGACCATGCCGTCGTAGGCGAGCTCGACGCCCGGCGGCAGCCGACCCGCCCAACGCGCGTAGCGCATCTCGGGGCCCATGTGGACGAATACGGTCCGGCGCGGACGCACCCGTTCGACCACCATGAGCGCTTCGGCCAGGTGCATGTGGGTCTCGTGCTCGTCCTCGCGCAACATACCGAGGACCAGGAGTTCGAGATCCTGCAGGTAGGCGAAACTGACTTCGGGGAAGACCTTGACGTCGGTGCAGTAGCCCATGCTGCCGCAGCGGAAGCCGGTGGTACGGCCGGCTGGCCCGTGGCTCTGCTCGAATGCCGTCACCGGCAGGCCCGCGAGTTCGAGCGTCAACCCGTCGGAGAGCGATCGTGTGCGCAGCACCGGGCGAGAGAGGTAGTAGGCCTCCTCCTCCTCGGTCGGGAAACAGTAGTCGAAACGTCGCCGCAGCTGCGCCAGATGGGTCGCATGACCATAGATGACGATGGGGTCGCCGTGCTGAAGGCGGTTGAGATGGCGCAACTCGTTGATTCCGTGGGTGTGATCGGCGTGCTCGTGGGTCAGGAGCACCGCGTCGCAACGGGTGATGCACCGCTGTGGGTAGTGGATGCCATCCCAGTCGCGGTAGGGGTCGCGCATCTGGTGCATCAGATCCGGTCCGGCATCGATCAGCAGCACCTGGTCGTCCGGTCCGCGGATGATCGCCCCCGACCGCCGCCGGTGATCCCGGGGATCCTCCGACCATTGCTCGGGCCAACCCCAAGGGGGAGAGCCGTGACTGGTACCGCACCCGGAGATCACCAGGTTCCATCCGCTCATAGCTGCAGTGTTCCCCGGCTGCGAGATGGAGCAAGGCCTCGGCCCTGGACGGGCATCAGCGTCACTGCCGCACAGGCAGGCGGAATTGACTTCATTTCGTCGCCGCCCCTGCTGAGATCCCGCCCTTATGGACCTGCCAGCCCCCAGGCTGATCGCCCTCGATCTCGACGGCACCCTGATCACCCCCGACAACCGCATCCCGAGAGCGCATCGCGACGCGCTCGCCCGACTCGAGGAGCTGGGCGTGGCGGTTGCGATCGTCACCGGACGTCCGGTGCTCAGCACGCGCCCGATCCATCGTGCTCTCGGCCTCCATGGGCCGGTGGTCTGCTTCAACGGGGTCTGGGCCGGTGATCCCAATGGCCCGGCGATCCATAGCGACATGCTCGATGCCGACGAGGTCGCCGGCATCCTGCCGGAACTGGTATGTCGCGAGCGCGGCAGCATCAGCCTGTATCCCGACGTCGAACGTTGGATCATGGACCAGCTCTGTCCGACCACCGCCGGCTGGCAACAGCTCTACGGGGTCCCGATCCAGCTCGACCCCGCTCTGCGTAGCGACTGGAGCGCGCCCAGCTGCAAGATCCTCTATGCCGATGAGCCCGAGCAGATCGCGGAGTTGTGCCCGGCGCTGCAGGCGCGCTTCGCCGAACGCTACCACATCACCACCAGCCAGAATGACCGTCTTGAGATAACCCGTCACGGGGTGACCAAGGACCGCGGCCTCGCCGCCCTGGCCGACCATCTGGGTATTGCCCGCGAGGCCGTCTGGGCGGTCGGCGACGGCGCCAACGATATCGAGATGCTGCAGTGGGCAGGAGCGGGTCTGGCCATGGGGCACGCCGCACCGGCGGTGCGCGCGGCCGCAAAGCACGTGCTGCCGGGCATCGACGCCGCCGGGCTGCAGGTGCTGCCCGAGCTGGTGATCGCTGCACGGCGGGGCTGATGCGCGGCCCCGCCTGCCTCGCACGGCTGCATGAACCGGCTTTTGCCTGGGACCGGGCCATCGAAGCGGCCGCGAGCGATGGCGACCATCGCCCGACCTGGGCCTACGCCTGGCCGACCGGTGACCGCTTGGCCCAGGACCTGACACGCCTGATCGATTGTCGGGGTCTGGGAGTGGCCGATCTCGGGTGCGGTCGCGGGCATGGCGGACTGGCCGCGTTGCTCGCCGGCTGCACCCGGGCTCTGTTCGCCGATGCCAGCCCCCATCCTCTCGGCTGGGTCGAGGCCGTCCTGGAAGCCAACGCCCTGAGCGATCGGGCCCAGACCCGAGTCCACCGTTGGGGCACGCCATTGCCGCAGGGGCCCTGGGACCTGATCATCGGGGGCGACATCCTCTATCGCCCGGAATGCTTCGCCGCCTTGCTGGATACGCTCATGGCCTCGCTCGCCCCCGAAGGGTGCGCTCTGTTGGCCGATCCACGACAGGGACTCGAACCGGAGCTCGTCCCGCTGGCCGAGGCGCGCGGCCTGAAGTGGGATGCCGCGCGCCAGGCAAGCGGATACACCCTGGTCCGGGTGTGGCTCACGCCGTCGCGCGATCGACGTCCTCGAACTGCGGCGTGCGATATCCGAGATCCCGGCTGCGCCGGCTGAGGATGCGGAAGGCCATCTTCGCGTCCGGATTCATGTAGAGGTCGAGCTGCTTCTGCGTCGCCACGTCGAACAGGGCGAAGCCAGTGCGCGAGTAATCGCCTTTGACCTTGCGGATCACGGTTTCGGGCCGACGACGAGTAAGCGAGTAACGGACGTGGTGACGCATGGCGCACCCTTTCTGCGATTAAAGAAATTCAATCCGCACTGAGCGGCGAGGGATTGCGATTACTATACCTGCTCCCCCTCCGATGCCAGCGCTTTTTCCCCTGGCTCGCCACCCGGGTCGTCCACAGACTGCCAGGAATATGGCTGAAGACAATATAAGTAAAATGCCAACAATCCTTTACGATATCTTGACGCGATCTTGCCTCTATCCAGGCCTCTTGCCGCCGCCATTGTGGCCAACTCGTCAACATCCACACTGCAGCTTTTTGTATTAAGTATATCAGCTGTCGCTACTCAGGCCCATCGGGCATGAGTGGTTACAACGCCCTTTTCGGGGCCCCATCGTACGCGATGGGGTCTGGCGCCGAGTGATGGTGGGCGGATGCGTTTCGGCACAGCCGATCCGCCCACGCCTGAATCTGCCGGCAGATTCAGGCGAACCACGACAAAGCCAGAGGGGTAGGTCCTCACGCAGTGAGGACCGTAGGGGCGAAGGCCCTGAGTAGTCAGTATCTGCCCTGCCCTCGGCCGCGCTCGTCAGCGACGCGGTCGGTGCAGCACATACCACCTGCGCCGTACCCCGACCGCCCGCCACCCGCAGCGCTGCCACGGCAACAGCAACACCAGCCGTGGGTACCATCTCGCTGGCCGCTCACGGCCGCGGAGACGTCATGCTGCATGATCTGCGAGCGATCCGCCACCTGCTGTTTGTGGGTATGCTGGTGTCGGCCAGCACCGCGATAGCGGCCGCCGAGGCGACCGAGGCGACCGCGCGGATCGCCACGGCCACGCGCGTCTGGCGCGAACGTCTGGTCGCACGCGACCAGGGCGCGCCGGGCGATCTCTCGCTGCACCTGCTGCTGTCGGCAGCAGGCGTTGATGCGGACCAGAGCGATCTGCGCGTGACGCTCTCACATCACGCCGGGCGCTGGATGCCTGCGGTGGTCCGGGTGCAATCGCATCGCGCCGAGCGTTTCACCGCCAGCTTCACCGCCGATCGGGTCGCAGCCGATCGGGTGACCGGTCGTCTGTGCATCGATGTCATTCAGCCGCCGGCTGGCAAGGCTGGCGGCCATGGAGTCTTCACCACCAACGCTCCGCGCCAGCAGGAGCTGGTCTACCTGCTCGACTGCCAGCTCGCTGCCACCGGGCAGGTGTCCGGACGCTACGTCGACGCGCCCGATCGCCCCACTCGCGGCGATCGCATCAACGGATACTGGTCGCGAACCGACATCACGCGCAGCCTCTGCCGCCTGCTGCTGCCAGGGGCCATCGCCGGACGCGACCTCCACCTGCTGGCCATCGCCGATGACCAGGCGCTGCACCTGCTCGAGGCGCGCACGCCGCACTGGAACAAGGCGCGCCATCACGTCGCCCGCACGCCGGTCCCATTCACTGCCGACGGCTACGCCGGCACTGTGGACTTGTCGCTGCGCAGCGATGGCCATGTCCCGGCGGACGCGGCCCGGGTCGACTGCCAACTCAGCCTGCGCTGCAGCCTGGATCCAGCCACCGCCTCGCTCCAGGGTAGTCATGACATCGAAACTGTCGGCAACGTGGTTCCGGCCAGCCAGGGCGTGATCCGCGGCAGTGTGGTGCCGCTCGCCAGCGGAAAGATACCGGCGGTTCCCCGCACCCCGGCGAGCGAGGTCCTGTCCGAACTGCTCGACTGGGCCGACGATTGCTACCACTACGCCCGCAGCGCGGAAATGGCCTTGCGGACCGGCCTGCCCTTCGCCTCCTGTCACGTGCGCACCGGTGTGCCCAGGCGGGCGATCCTGCTGCCGCAGGGCGGACACGCACGCCTCGCGGCGATCGCCAGCTGCATCGCCGAACGACCCGCTGTGCCGCTGGTCGGCACCACATTGACCGAGGACCCCGCTTTCGGTCCCTGGTATCGCCAGCGCGCGGCCCCCTGCGACAACGCGGGCCATCACCGGCTGGGCCCGGAGGGCGCATGGGTCCATCTGACGCGCTGGCACGTTCTCGGTCCCCTCAGGCCCCAGTCCTTCCCTCGCTCCCTCCACCCGCTGCTGCCGCCGGTGGTGTCTGCGGGGGCCTCGGCCTACGCGGGCACTGGCGATCCGCTGCTCCCCCTTGCCTCCACGCCAGCGGAGCAGTGGCGCTGGCAGGAAGTCATCGCCGAGGAGCCGCTGGTCGATCCGGGTCCGCTTCCCCATGGAGCCAGCGATGGCTTCGCCGGACGTCGTTACCTCGCCAGCGCCACCATCCATGTCGCGCATGCCACGCAGGCCTGGTTGGCGCTCAGCGGCACCACCGTCCACAACAAGTGGGGGCGTGGCCGTCGCTGCCATCTCGCGGCCTGGATCAACGACGCACCGCTCTGGCGCAGCGGCGCGCGCACCGACGAGTTGCGCGAGCACCGCGCGGTGGTACCGGTCACGTTGGAGGCGGGCGTCAACCGGATCCTGCTCGCGGTGGACAGCCCGAGCACAGAGGCGCTGGGTTTCCGCTGCCATCTCTATCACGGCCCTCCGCCCCGCACGCAGGCTGAGGTCGCCGCATGGAACCAGCGGCGCCGCGCACACCTGGCCCAACAGCCGGGGCTCGCCATGACCGGTTTCCGCGGCGATCTCTCCGGCGTGTTCCCGCAGGCCGAACCGGTCACCGCCTGGGATCTGGAACAGGGGATCAACGTGCGCTGGCACATGCCGCTGCCCGCCTTCAGCAACGCCACCCCGCTGGTGCTCGGCGATCGGGTCATCACCCTCAGCGAGCCGCACCACATCCATTGCCACGCCATCGCGGATGGTGCCGAACTATGGCGACACAGCGCCTGTCCGTTCGACGAGATGCCCGCCAATGAATCCGCGCAGCTGCGTCGCGACGCCGCACGTCACCGCGACCTGCAGGCCAAGCGCAAGCAATTGCGCCGCGCGATCCGCGATCTGCGCGGCGCAGCAGACGCACAGGAGCGCAGCGCCGCGCTGCGCAGCGAACTCGCGGCGCTCGCTCCGCAGCTCGACCGGGCCGAGGCTGCGGCCGAGGTTGGCCGCATCGCCAGCCCGACCTGGGGTGCGTTCATGGGCCAGACCTTCGCCAGCCCGGTCAGCGACGGCGAACGGATCTGGATCAAGCTCGGCTCCGGTGTGATCGCCTGCTTCACCGTTGCCGGCGAACGTGTCTGGCAGATCACCGCCGATGTCCGGCCCAACGTCTACCAGACCAGCTCGCCGCTGCTGGTCGATGACCTGCTGATCGTCCGCTGGATGGGCGACAAGGCCGGCGGACACCACACCAAGGGCGACCGTTTCGTCGCCTACGCGGCCGACACCGGTGCGGTGCGCTGGCGCACGACGGTTCCCGGCCGCAGCGCCGGCGGCACCACACGGCCACTGCGCCTGAGTGATGGTGAGCAGATCCTCTGGGTGCTGGTCACCCCCACCGGAGCGATCCTGCGCTGCAGCGATGGCAAGCTGCTGTTGCCCAGCCGTGGCCTGCAGGCCAGTGCCGGGTGGACCATCGTCAACGTCGACGACGACCGCCTGATCTATCCGATGTACTACGCCCAGATGGCCAGCGAACGCCTGATTCTGCGTGATCGCGACTGCGTCGGTGCGCGCCCGCTGTGGCAACCGATCTGGTGGGGCGGCGGCAGCCACCACTTCTTCACCGGCGATTACGCCTGCCTCTACGCCGGCCGGGCCTATCTCAATACGGTGGTCAAGGAACACGATCTCAAGCACCCCTGCCCCTGGCAGGTGCTCAACGTGGTCGATTGCCAGACCGGAGCGCTGGACCTGCGGCTCAAGCCCGCCTTCCGCGAGGTGGCGCACTGCTATACCCCGCCGACCATCGCCGGGCACCATCTGTTCCTGGTCGATTCGGGCGACCCCTCGTCGGGATGCTTTCCCGGCCGCCCCGGCGGCCCCGCAGCAGAGAGCGCGATCGCGGTGCTCGATCTCGACAACCACACACGACCGGTGGCCGTCAACCCGATGCCACGGATGCAGGCCCCGCCTGTGTTCGCGGGTGATGCGATGATCGTGCGCACCCACACGGGGCTGCTGTGCATCGGTTCGACCGGCGCCGAGGGGCAGGACTACGCCGCACGCGCGCGGGCAGAGCAGTTGTTCGATGAATTGCGCCGCTATCCGCCACCCAAGGCTTTTGAGGTGCGTGCGATCGCGCCGGTGGCCTGGCCGGACGACGCCGAAGCGCTGCCCACGGCCCGCCTGGGTGGCCAGGCGCCAACCACGCTGCTGCTCGCAACCACCGACGCTGCCGCCCCCGAGGCCGAGCTGGCCCGGCCGGCCCGGATGCGCTCCGGCCTCGGCACGGCGCAGCTGCGCGCACTCGCGCCCGCGACCTACGCCTGCAAGGGTGGCCTGCGTCAGGTGGCGATCGATCACACCGCCGCCTTGGGCGCGAGCGATGCACGCCAGGGCTGGATCGCGACCAACCTGGTGGTCTCGCGCCGCCAGGTCGTCAGCTGCGCAAACCCTTCCGAACTGCCGCTCGTGCTCGCGGGCGAACGGGTGGACAACGGCGAACGGCTGCGCCTGCAACCCGGACTCTATCCGTTCTATATCCACGCCGGTTTCTCGCGTCGTCCGCCGCCGGGTGTGCAGATCCAGGTCCGATTCGGCCTGCGCACAGTCGATGACCCCGAAGCTGCGCGTGCGCGCTGGCGGGAGCAGGTCGCCCCCTACGCTGCGGATCTGCGCTGGGTCAGGGACCGCTTCGCCCAGACCAGCCTCGCCTTCGACGCCCGACGCCTGCTCGAACTGCTCGCCACCGATCCGCCGGCCGGGGATTGACCTGCGCCGCCGGGCCGCTGCAGTCAGCAGAAGCGGAGAGGAGCGCGTCATGGGCCCGAGTCGGGTGGTCGAGGCCGAACGCGTACGCATCCTCGGCGGCGGAACGACGCCGGCTGCGGGCAGCTACGTGCTCTACTGGATGCAGGCCGCGCAACGCGAGCACCACAACCCGGCCCTGGAATATGCGCTCGCGCACGCCAACGCACTCGACAAACCGCTGCTGATCGGTTTCGGCCTGACCGACGCCTATCCCGAAGCGACCCATCGCCACTACCACTTCATGGCCGCGGGACTCATCGACACTGCCGCCGCGCTGAGAGAACGCGGACTCAAGCTGGTGGTGCGCCGTGGTGCACCGGACGAGGTCGCGCTCGCGCTCGCCGCCGATGCGGCGCTGGTGGTGGTCGATCGTGGCTATCTGCGCATCCAGCAACGCTGGCGTGCGCGCGTCGCCGCCGCGGCCGCGTGCCCGGTGATCCAGGTCGAGTGCGATGTCATCGTGCCGGTCGACACGGTCAGCGACCATCGCGAGTACGCCGCGCGGACCATCCGCCCCAAGCTGCATGCGCGCTATCGTGACTTCCTCGCCCCCCTTCCCCGTCAGCCGGTAGCCAAGCGCTCGCTGCCTTTGCACGTCACCGGCATCGACCTGAGCGATGCAGACCAGGTCTGCGCCGGGTTGCGCCTCGATCGCAGCGTCGCGCCGGTCGCCCGGTTCACCGGCGGCGAAATCCGCGCCCGCGAGCTGTTCGCCGATTTCACCACCCGCTTGGGCGCCTACGCCACCAACCGCAACCAGCCCCAGACCGACGATGTCTCGCACATGAGCCCCTACCTGCACTTCGGCCAGATCTCGCCGGTGTGGATGGCGCTGGAGCTGGAAGGGGCCCGTCGCGGCGACTCTGGGGTCGCCGCGTACATCGAACAGCTGCTGGTCCGCCGTGAGCTCGCCTGCAACTACGTACGCCACGAGCCCGGCTACGATCGCTATGCGGCGCTGCCCGAGTGGGCCCGCACCACCCTGGAGGAACGGCGGGACGACCGCCGTGCGCATCGCTACACCCGCCGCCAGCTCGAGGCGGCAAAGACCCACGACCCCTACTGGAACGCCGCCATGCGCGAGATGCGCGAGACCGGCTACATGCACAATTACATGCGGATGTACTGGGGCAAGAAGATCATCGAGTGGACCAATACCCCCGCCTACGCCTTCCGTCTCGCCTTGTCGCTGAACAACCGCTATTTCATCGATGGCCGCGACCCCAACAGTTACGTCGGCGTGGCCTGGCTCTTCGGCCTGCACGACCGGCCCTGGACCCGCCGGCCGGTCTTCGGCACCGTGCGGTACATGGCCGCGAGCGGATTGGAGCGCAAGGCCGACCCCGTGGCGTATGGCGAGCGGGTCGCGGCGCTGTGTCGCGCGGAGGCGGCGTGCCGCTGAATCGACCGCGTGCTCAGCGATCGTCGACAGCGCGGTAGAAGCGCGAGAAGTCCTTGTCGAGCACCATGACGTGGAACTCGATGAATTCATCGACGAAGGCGGCGTAGTCGATCAACCGCTGGGCGATGTCGTCGTTGGCGGTGATCTGCTTGAGCTGCAGCGCGAACTTGCGGTGGTGCAGGCGGTGGTTGCCGATGGCTGGATATCCGCGCTGTTCCATCTCGGTCTCCTGTTGCGAGACATAGCGCTTGAGGTAATCGAGCGCGGTGCGCTCCATGTCGGCCACCTCCGTGGGCGGGCGTTCCTCGCCGTAGGCGTCCATCAGATCCTGGAACAGGCCGACGAGGATCCGGATCTGCATATCCAGGGCCTTGTTCCCGGTGCGGAAACCAGTGGTGTATTTCAGTTTGATGGTCTTGCGCATCCGCGGACCATCGTACCTGCGGCCTGTTGGCGATGCAACGATACTTGTCGGCTCGTAACCACTCGGGCCCCTCGGGCATGAGTGTTACCAGCCGTATATGGGGCTCCATCGCATGCGATGGGGTCTGGCGCCGAGTGGTGGTGGGCGGATACATTTCGGCGCAGCCGCGCCGCCCACGCTCGCATCTGCATGCAGATGCGAGCGAACCACGACAAAGGTGTAGGGGCGAAGCCCCTGAGCAGTCACGGTGGCTCTGACTCAATCGGCGACGAAGCGGTCGTCGGCCCGGGTCCGCTGCGAATGCCGCGCGTCGAGCCACCCGGCGCGACAATCGGGGAAGGCGTCGAATTCCGGCACGTAGGGCTTGATGTCGAGGACCGGCGTGCCGTCGAGCAGGTCGACGCCGCGGATGCGCAGGGTCTCGCCCTCGATCGCGAGCAGCTCGGGGCAGGAGATGCCGAGCGGATTGGGCCGGGCTGGCGCGCGGGTGGCGAACAGGCCGTGTGGCACCGTGTCGCGATAGGGCACCGGCTGCAGGTCCACCGGTCCGCTGCGGTGGTACCACACCAGCAACCAGATGCGCGTGAAACCCTCAAGGTCGCGCAGCGCGGCGCGATAGGCGGGATCAACACAGATCGTGCCCTCGTGCTCCTGGCCGTGCACGCTCTGGATCGGCGTGCCGGGCTGTTCGGTGAACGGCGAGTGGACCACCCCGATGGGGTGGGTCGTGAAACCGTCGGTCTGGCTCATCGGTGCTGCTCCTCACCTTGCGCGGCAGCGTCTGCCGGATCGCCCCGCCCGTTCTGCAGTCGCATGCACAGGGCATCCATCAGCGGTCGCTGTCCCGGCACCAGGGCCGAGCGCGCGGCATCGACGGCAAACCATGCGCCACGATCGGCCTCGGGGAATTCCTGCCGCCGGCCGGAGTGTGGCGGCCATTCCATGGTGAAACTGTTGCTGCGCAAGCGCTCTGGGTCCAGATCGCCTTCGGCGATCCAGCAGCGCACCTCTTTGCCCCGGCTCTGCCGCACGGTGGTCAACTCCTCGAGTGGAACGGTGAGCCGGACGCCCGTCTCCTCGGCGAATTCGCGCTCGGCCGCGCAGCGCGGATCCTCATTGTCATCGCACTCGCCCTTGGGGATCGACCAGGCACCGATCTCCCGTCCCGACCAGAACGGCCCACCGGGATGGACGAGGAACACCTCGATCCCGGCGGCGCCGCGCCGATACAGCAACACGCCCGCAGAGCATTTCACCCCGGCTCGCCGACATCAGCGACCACCGCGCCGTTGCTCGCGATGCACTCGCGGTACCACCGGCCCGAATCCTTGACGATCCGACGCTGGCTCGGGTAGTCGACGTAGACCAGCCCGAAGCGTGGTCGGTAGCCGAGCGACCATTCGAAGTTGTCCATCAGGGACCAGTGGAAGTAGCCGGCGCACGTGACGCCGTCGTCGATCGCCCGTCCGAGCGCGCCGAGGTGACGCGCGAGGAAATCCACTCGTTGGGGATCGTGCACCGCGCCATCGAGCGAGGGCCAGTCGTGCGCTGCCATGCCGTTCTCGGTGATCACCACCGGCAGGCCGTAGCGCTCGTGCAACAGGCGCGGGCCCCAGTAGAGACACTCCGGCTGCACCGGCCAGCCGAGGATGTTGTAACCGATGGAGGTATGCCCGGGGACCTGTTCGAAGCCGCAGGCCGCATCGCTGGCCCGCACCACCTCGGCGAAGTAGATGTTGGTGCCGAAGAAATCCAGCGGCTGATGGATCACGGCGAGGTCGTCGGCATCGATCTCAGGCACCATGCCGTCGTAGGCCACGGCGAGGTCGTCGGGATAGCATCCGCGGTACATCGGGTCCATGTAGAGCGTGTTGCCGCCGATGCCGGGGCGATGCAGCCCGAAGGTGGCGCGTCGGGCAGCCTCGATGTCGGCCGGTGCGGTGGTCTGGGGCATCGCGATCTTGCCCACCAGCGCCGCGCCGACCTGCGCCGGGCGTGGAGATGCAGCGCGGATCGCCTCCACCGCATGACCGTGCGCCAACAAGGTATTGTGGACCACGGTCGACGCGTCGGACATGCCATACTTGAGGCCGGGCGCCTGTTCGCCGGTCCGATGGCCGAGGCCAAGGAAGCACTGCGGCTCGTTGATGGTCAGCCAATGGTCCACCCGGTCCCCGAGACGCTCGACCACCGTATGGGCATAATCGGCGAACCAGCGTGGGGAGTCCGGGTTGAGCCAGCCGCCGCGCAGGTAGAGCGGACGGGGATAGTCCCAGTGGAACAGGGTGACCCATAGGGTGACGCCCGCCGCCAGCAGCGCGTCGACCAGCTGTTCGTAGTAGGCTAGGCCGGCTTCGTTCACCGCGCCGGTGCCGTTGGGCATGATCCGTGGCCAAGCGACCGACATGCGATAGGCCTTCAGACCGATCTCCGCCATCAGCCCCACGTCTTCGGCCCAACGGTGGTAATGATCGCAGGCCTCCAGGCCGCTGTCGCCACGTTCGACCTTGCCATCATCGCAGTAGCTGTCCCAGACCGATACCCCGCGGCCGTCCGCGGTGCTGCCTCCTTCGATCTGGTAGGCTGCGGTGGCAGCACCCCAGGCGAAATCCGACGGGAATCCCATATGCGCCCCCTGTGTACGCGCATGCTGGATCGCCCGCCGCACACGTCCACCGTATTTCCACCTCGGGCTTGTTCGCGCAGTGCCAACCGGACACTGGCCGATCGAGCCAACCGCATCCAGGAGAGGCCATGCGCCGACCGAACATTCTCGTTTTCTTCGTCGACCAGCAGCGCTGGGACACCTGCGGCTGCTACGGTCAAAGCCTCCCGCTGACGCCCAACCTCGATGCCATGGCCACCGCAGGCACCCGCTTCAGCCACGCGTTCACCTGTCAGCCGGTCTGTGGCCCGGCGCGCGCTGCGATCCAGACGGGGCGTTATGCCAGCGAGGTCGGCTGCGACGTCAACCACACCCGACTGCCGCCTGACGCGCCGACCATCGCCACGCTGCTCGGAGATGCGGGCTACGATACCGGCTATATCGGCAAGTGGCACCTCGCCAGCTGCGGGCCGCTCGGCGGTCCGGACGACTTCCGCACCCGTCCGGTGCCGCCTGCGCTGCGCGGCGGTTATGACCACTGGCTGGCGGCCGATGTGCTCGAGTTCACCTCACACAGCTACGATGGGCACATGTTCGATGACGCTGGCGAGCGACGCGAGTTCCCGCCCGGGCGCTACCGCGCCGATGCACAGACGGACTGGGTGCTCGAGTACCTCGATACCCGCGTCGAGGCCGAGCGACCGTTCTTCCTCATGGCCTCCTACATCGAGCCCCATCACCAGAACGACCACGAGCATTACGAGGGTCCGCACGGCTCACGTGAGCGCTTCGCCGACTTCGCCCCCCCCGGCGATCTGATCGGCCACGACGGCGACTGGCGCGAGGAGTACCCCGACTACCTCGGCTGCGTCCACGCGCTCGATGCGAACCTCGGCCGCGTCCGCGCGCGCCTGGCCGAAACCGGCCTCGATCGCGATACGGTGGTGATCTATACCAGCGACCACGGCTCGCACTTCCGCACCCGCAACGACGAGTACAAGCGCAGCTGCCACGACGGCTGCCTGCGCATTCCGCTGGTCGCCTGTGGACCGGGTTTCGCGCAGGGCGGCGAGCGGGCGGAACTGGCCAGCCTGATCGATCTGCCCGCGACGGTGGTCCGGGCGGCCGGCCTGGAACAGCCCACCACCTTCCGCGGGCGGGCGCTGCAGGACGCCGTGACCGGCTCTGCGCAGGATTGGCCCGACTGCTGTTTCGCCGAGATCTCGGAGAGCCACATCGGCCGTTGCATCCGCACCGCACACCACACCTACGAGGTCAGCCTGGCGCCGGACGGCCGACCGCACTGGCAGGAGACCTTCCTCTACGACAACACGGTCGATCCCCATCAGCAGAACAACCTGGTCGCCGAACCGCTGCTCGTCGCCCTGCGCGCAGAACTCTGGGACCGCCTGCGCACGTGGATGCGCTCGACCGGCGAGATCGATCCGGTTCTGGTTGAGGCCTGAACGCGCGCCCTGGCTGTCACCCTCACCGGCCGTCCGGTCCCCGACCGGGGTTTGCACCGCTGCAGATGATCTGACAATCACCTCCATGACGCGTCGCACGCTGTTGCTGCTCCTCTCCGGCCTCCTGCTGCTCGGCGCCGCCGGCTGCATGCGCCGTGGCGGTGAGCAGGGCTTCTCGAGCTTCCGCTGCAACGGTCCGTCGCTGGTCGAACCGGATCCGCTGACGCACAGCACCCGCGATCGCGCCGCCTACTTGCAATACATGCCCTGAACCCACACTCGGCCCAGTTCCTGCCGAAGGGATGCAACCATGTGTGGAATCGCTGGATACGTGGGGCCACGCCAGGCCGAGTCATTGCTCCTGGTCGCCCTGGAGCGGCTGAAGTATCGCGGTTACGACTCCGCCGGCATGGCGATCAACGACGACGGCGATCTGCTCGTGCGCAAGGCCGCGGGCCGTCTGCGTCAGCTCGAGGAGAGCCTCGGCGCGCGTAGCCTCGCCGGGACCACCGGTATCGCCCACACCCGCTGGGCCACCCACGGCCCGCCGACCGAAGGCAACGCCCACCCCCATAGCGACACCGCCGAACGGTTGGCGGTGGTTCACAACGGGATCATCGAAAACCACGAGGAACTGCGGCGCGAGCTGGTCGATCGTGGCGCCGTGTTCGCCAGCCAGACCGACACCGAGGTCATCGCCCACCTCGTCGCCGAGCTCTATACCGACACCGGCGATCCGCTCGCCGCGGTGCGGGCGGCGATCCGTCGCCTCGAAGGCAGCTACGCCTTCGCGATCATATTCGCCGATCACCCCGGCCGGATCGTCGTCGCACGAGAGGGCTCTCCGCTGCTGCTCGGCCGTGGCCGCGGCGAGCACCTGATCGCCTCCGACGTCCCGGCACTGCTGCCGCATGCGCACGAGGTCTGCCAGCTCCAGGATGGCTGGATCGCCGACATCCGCGCCGAACAGGTCACCATCTGCGACGGCGACGGCGCGCCCGTGGAAGGCTGCTTCTCGCGTATCGAGCTCGCCGTCGACGATGTCTCCCGCGGCGAGTTCGACTCGTTCATGGAGAAGGAGATCGCGGAGCAGCCTGAGGTGCTGCAGCGCCTGCTCGATTCGCGCCTGATCGACGGTCGCCTGGCCATGCCGGAGATCTCGGTCGATCTCGCCCGGATCAACCACGTCGTCTTCCTCGCCTGCGGCACCAGCTGGCACGCTGCCTTGCTGGGCAAACGCTTCCTCGAGGGTCTGGCCCGGATCCACGTCGAAGTCGACATCAGCTCGGAGTACCGTTACCGCAATCCGGTGGCCTCCGGCGACACGCTGGTGGTGGCGATCAGCCAGTCGGGCGAAACGGCCGACACCCTCGCCGGGGTGCGGCTCGCCCGGTCGAAGTTCATGCCGGTGGCCAGCCTGGTCAACGTGCTCGGATCGACCATGGCCCGAGAATCAGACGGTGTCCTGCCGCTGCTCGCTGGTCCGGAGATCGGCGTCGCCAGCACCAAGGCCTACACCGCCCAGGTCCTCGCGCTCTATCTCTTCGCGCTCCAGCTGGCCCAGGCCAAGGGTCGCCTCGATGACGCCACCCGCACGCGCCTGATCGACGCCTGTTGCGCCCTGCCGGATCTCACTGCGCAGACGCTCGCTGCTTGCCGTGAGGCGGTGGACGAGGCGACCGAGCTGTTCTCCGCGGCCAACGCCAGCGTGTTCCTCGGGCGCTGTGGCGAATACCCCACTGCACTGGAGGGAGCGCTCAAGCTCAAGGAGATCGCCTACGTCCACGCCACCGGCTACGCCGCCGGCGAGTTCAAGCACGGACCGATCGCACTGGTCACCGACGCCCTGCCGGTGATCTGCATGTGTCCACGCGATCAGATGTTCGAGAAGATGCTCGCCAACGTCGAGGAGACCCGGGCTCGCGATGGGCGGATCATCACCGTCGGCCCGGAGGAGGAGCGCCGGCTGCACGATCTGTCGGACGTCGTCTTCCCGGTGCCTGCCCCGCCCGAGGAGATGCTGCAGCCGCTGATCAGCATCCTGCCGCTGCAGCTCTACGCCCTGCTGGTCGCCCAGCGGCGCAGCTGCGATGTCGACCAGCCGCGCAACCTGGCCAAGTCGGTCACAGTGGAGTGACCGCCCTCAGGCTTCGACCCGATCCAGGATCGGCGCGAGATACGGCCGCTTCTTCATCTCCTGCAGATCGTATTCCATCAACTGCTCGAGCGTCCACTGCCGTTCCATGGGCGTGGCCGCGCGGTAGAAGCCGTCGGCGATCCACCAGAGCAGGAAGGGTTTCTGCACCCCGGCGCGCTCTGGGCCGAGATCGACCAACCGCTGCGCCTGGGAGCGCAGGCGATCGACCGACTCGATACGGGCTGCCGCCGCCTGCTGACGCAGATCGACGAAGTGCAGCTCCTCCCAGCTCACCCCCGCGGTGACCGCATACAGGCTGGCCCAATAGAACACCTGGGTCGCTTCGAGGATGTAGGGATCGGCATGCGAGCCGTCCAGCACCCCGCAGAGCTCGGTCATCTCGTCGCCCCAACGGGCGAGCAATCTGGCCCGATCGCCAGCGAGCAGCAGTTGCACCGTGCCAGAGACGCGCTCGCCCGCCGCGACCTGGAAATCGCGTACGGTCTGCGCATTGGCGTGGAGCTCGGCGTAGACGCGGTAGATCTGCTCCGGACTGGCCATGGATCGCCTCCCGCGGGGATACTGTCCCGCGCGGCGTCCGGGCAAGCACGGGCCTGGGCGAGCGGCTGTACAGGCGCGAAGACGAGCACGGCTTGCATTACCGTCCATCGCTATATCGTGATACACCGATATCAAGGAGATCCCATGAACCCGACCACCGCTGCCACCGACTACATTGTTGCCGACATCGCCCTTGCCGACTGGGGCCGGCGCGAGATCGCGATCGCCGAGCACGAGATGCCAGGCCTGATGGCCATCCGGCGGAAGTATGCCGAGGCCAAGCCGCTCTCTGGCGCCCGCATCGCCGGCTCGCTGCACATGACCATCCAGACCGCGGTCCTGATCGAGACCCTGGTCGAACTCGGCGCAGACGTGCGCTGGGCCAGCTGCAACATCTTCTCGACCCAGGATCACGCCGCCGCCGCCATCGCCGCTGCCGGCGTGCCGGTCTTCGCGACGAAGGGCGAGAGCCTCGAGGAGTACTGGGACTACGCCCACCGCATCTTCGAGTTCGCCGACGGCGGGGCCAACATGATCCTCGATGACGGTGGCGACGCCACGCTCATCGCCCACCTCGGCGTGCGCGCCGAGCAGGACCGCGGCGTGCTCGAGAATCCCGGCAGCGAGGAAGAGAGCTGCCTGTTCGCCGCCATCAAGCAGCGCCTCGACGCCGATCCCCGGTTCTACAGCAAACTCGGCGCCGACATCCGCGGCGTGACCGAGGAGACCACCACAGGCGTGCATCGCCTGCAGCAGATGCAGGATGAGGGCCGGCTGCTGTTCCCGGCGATCAACGTCAACGACTCGGTGACCAAGTCCAAGTTCGACAACGTCTACGGCTGCCGCGAATCGCTGGTCGACGGCATCAAGCGTGCGACCGACGTGATGGTCTCGGGCAAGAAGTGCGTCGTCTGCGGCTACGGCGACGTGGGCAAGGGTTGTGCGCAGACCTTCAAGGGCCATGGCGCCAGGGTCTACGTCACCGAGATCGATCCGATCTGCGCGCTCCAGGCCTGCATGGAAGGCCACCAGGTGGTGACCATGGAAGAAGCGGTCGCTTTCGGCGACATCTTCGTCACCACCACCGGCAACAAGGACGTGATCACCCGTCAGCACATGGATGCGATGAAACACAACGCCATCGTGTGCAACATCGGGCACTTCGACTCCGAGATCCAGGTCGCCGGCCTCGCCGACCTCGCATGGGAGGAGATCAAGCCCCAGGTCGATCACGTCATCTGGCCAGACACGGCCGATGGGCCGGGCAAGCGTCTGATCCTCCTGGCCAAGGGTCGGCTGGTGAACCTCGGCTGCGGCACCGGGCATCCATCCTTCGTCATGTCCAACTCCTTCAGCAACCAGGTCCTGGCCCAGATGGAGATCTTCGCCAACCACAAGGAGCTGGAGCGCAAGCTGTACATGTTGCCCAAGCAGCTCGATGAAGAGGTCGCCCGTCTCCACCTCGGCCAGCTCGGCGCCACGCTGACCAAGCTGAGCCCGGACCAGGCGGCGTACATCAACGTGCCTGTCGAGGGCCCCTACAAGCCCGATCACTACCGCTACTGATCTGGCGGTCGCGGGCCGAAGCGGCCGCGCAGGGGTTCAGCCCCAGCCCGGCCCGGCTTCGGCCCTTGCGTAGCGGAAACCGCTGCCATACAGTCATTTGTCGCCGGCCCAGGCCGGCCGCGCTGCAGTCGCCAACGCACCGTCCACGCTCATCGCCGGTCAGTGTGCGACCGACGCGGAGGCTCCGGACTCAGTTGGCGGCAGCCACGGGAGCAAGCGCCTCAGCAGGGGATCAGGTGGAATGTTGAAGCTCGAAATCCTCAACCCGGAGCAGGCCGGCAAGAGGATCGCCATCAACGGCGAGCTGAAGATCGGATCGGACCGTTCCTGCTCCCTGCGGGCCAAGCACCGCGACATGCGGCCGGTCCATGCGGTGCTCAACCGCAATACCAAAGGCAAGTACACGGTCGAAGTGGTCGATGAGGACGCACACATCTTCCTCAATGGCCGCGATATCATCCACAGCGAGTTGCAGCACCAGGATCTGCTCGCCGTCGGCCCGCTCAAGTTCCGCGTGATCGATGAACAGGCCCGGCGCTGGGTCGACGACCGGCTGAGCCAACTGCTCGATACCCTGGACGGCGACGACACGGTCTATGATTTCGCGACCGAGGATCTGTTCTACCTCATCACCAAGGAACCCGCGCTCCAGCAGGCGATCTCCTTGCGCATCCCTTCGCGCGATCGCTTCATCGACCAGTGCCAGCAGTTCCTCGCCCGCCTCATCCGCAAGTCGGGTATGGACGAGATGAAGATCGAGGCCTTCATGACCTGCACCAAGGAGCTGATCCTCAACGCCCATCGGCACGGTCACGAATATGACGAGTCCAAGGTCATCGTGGTCCGTTATCGCGACGATGGCGAAGCGGTCTGGCTGACGATCGAAGACGAGGGCGAGGGCTTCGACCACAACAAGGCACTGAGCGAGGTCCGCAACCTGGACGCAGCCTCTGCCGCACGGCTCCGGTACCAGTCAGGCGGATTCGGCGGCCTCGGCTTCCAGATGATCACCCGCATGAGCGACAGCATCGAGTACAACGAGAAGGGCAACGTGGTCACCTTCTCCGTGCGCAAGGAGTTCTAGCCCGGATCCCTCATGAGGATCGTCGCGAAAAGTCGTAGCGTGCTGTCAGTACAGGGCAGCGCGACCGAGGCGAACCGGAGCGTAGCAGCGCTGCGTGAGGATCCGCCGACTGAGCGAAGTCCTGTAATGGCGGTGCGATACGGCTTTGCAGCAGATTTCTCATGAGGGATCCGGGCTAGCACCTCCTGACGCTGGTGCGCAGCCCTGCCGGGAGCCTTGCGCGCGCCGTTGCCCGTTCCGATCGGTAGGCCGGGATGGCATCGCGGGACACCGGGATGAACATGTGGGCGAGAGGACTCGAACCTCCACGGGTTGCCCCACTGGAACCTAAATCCAGCGCGTCTGCCAATTCCGCCACGCCCACGTCTCAGCGCGGCATGCTCTGAACCCCGGGGGCGGACGCAAGCACGTGTTGGCCACGCGGGTCCGGACGCTTCAGCGGTTGACCAGATCGATCTGGCTGATGTGCACCAGGACCATGTCGCTGGCCAATTCCCCGCGCCCGATGGTGGCCTTCTCAACCTCGCCCTTGACCCCGACCCGGCGCCAATGGTATTCGGCCAGCTGGATCCCGGCGCCCTCGGCGACCTTCACCAGCGCCTCGATCTCGTTGTTGCGGTCGATGATCACGTAGTTTGCGCTGGTGCCGGGCACATCGCGCGGCTCGAGCCAACCGATGGCGCGATAGCTGTCCTCTTCGAGCGAAGGCAGGGCCGGCACCGGTTCCGGTTCCGGTTCCTCGCTCACCGTCGGCGGGGTCGGATCCGGCTCCACGCGCGGCTCCTGCGTTACCGGCGGTCCGGGCGTGCTCACTGCAGGTGGCGTTTCGACGACCGGTTCGCGCTCCTGGCGCTCCTCCGGCGCTGGCTGTGCTTGCGGTTGCGGGCGTTCGCGCGGTTCCTCGCGCACCTGGCGCGGCAGGTCCTCGACCGCGGCGAGGGCCGGCTCCTCGGCCGGTTCCGGCTCGTCGGCCGGTTCCGGCTCGTCGGCCGAGCCGGTCAGCTCGGGGATGTCGAGCCGGGGTTCGATGCCGCGATCGCTCTGATGCTTGCGGGCCAGCCAGGCGATCTTGCCCACCCGCTTGCGCAGGCTGTCTGCCAGCAGACGGGTGCGGAAGCTGGCGTGGTCCTCGACCACGCGATCGAGGCGGTCGACCAGACCCTGCCAATTGAGCTCCAGCGCCCGCTGGGGGTCGGCGTCGACCGCCTTGCGGTAGCGCTCATAGAGCGTGCGCGCGTTGCGCCAGGTGCGCTCGACCGGGGTCAGCCGCTCCGACGCGGCGTCGGCTCCGGCGGTCTGCTGTCCGTCGGCGCCGCCATCGCGCTCTGCGAGCCGGGGTGGGGCCTCGCGGCCGAAATCGAGCACGATGCGGTGGGCATAGGCCACCGCTTTGGGCGGATGGACCTTGTACCAGCCGCCGTGGGTGATGCCGGCCCACTCGCCGTCGACCACGCGCCCCTTCCAGGTGACGATATCGCCGGCGTCGAGCTGGGTCACGAGATTGGAGCGGAGGCGCGCATCATCGCGCACCCGGACCCCGTCCTGGGTCACTCGCAATGCACGCGGATCCTCGGTCTGCGCGAGGTTGCGGCCGTGGACCCAGGCCCCGCCCTGGGCGGGAAACTCGATCTCATACCAGCCGTCCTTCCCGGCGACCGGGCCGATCACCGTGACCCGCGTCCCGTCCTCGAGCGTGGTCACGACCGGCGCCTGAGTCGATGGACCGAAGCGGATGTTGCCACGCCCACTGATGGTGGCCGGGCGCGTCTGAGCGGTGACCGGGTCCAGACACAGGCACAAGAGCATGATCACCAGGGTCCACGAACGCATGACTCTCCTCCTGTCGGGCCGGGCGGGGCCACTCGACGACGGCCCTGGGGCGGAACACGATACCCGCAGAGACCGACGCTAGATCACCCTGCCAGCGACGCAACCACCGGCGCGGCTCATTCCTGCGTGCCGAGCCGCTCACCCCGACTACCAGTGGCTTGTCCGTCGACGCGGCGCTCTTTCACCCCGCTGACCCACGACCGGGCGTGGACAACCCCCCACCTCCCACCATGCTGTGGACCCCAGGAGGGGCCGGCAATGGTACTCGATCGGCTGCGACGCGGCGGCGGACGTCGCGATCCGAAGAAGATCCCCGATGGGCTGTGGATCAAATGCCCCAGCTGCGAGGAAACCGTCTTCAAGCGCCTGGTCGAGGAACAGCAGGAGACCTGCCCCAACTGCGGCCACCACTTCCCCATGCCTGCACCGCGCCGGGTCGAAAGTCTGATCGACCCGGACACCTGGGAGGAGCTCGACGCGGAAATCGAGAGCGCAGACCCGCTCGGCTTCACCGACCGCAAGCCCTACCCCTCACGCATCGAGCAGATGCAGGCCAAGACCGGCATCAAGGACGCGATCATCAGCGGCGTGGGCCAGCTTCACGGCCGCCCGCTCGGTCTGGCGGTGATGGACTTCCGTTTCATCGGGGGCTCGATGGGCAGCGTCGTCGGCGAGCGTATCGCCCGGCTGGTCGAGCACTGCATCGCCGAGCGACTCCCCGTGGTGGTGGTCAGCACCTCGGGCGGAGCGCGGATGATGGAGGGCATCGTCTCGCTGATGCAGATGGCCAAGACCTCGGCCGCGCTCGCCACCCTCGCCGAAGCCCGGCTACCCTACATTTCGGTGCTGACCAACCCGACCATGGCCGGGGTGATGGCCAGCTTCGCCTCGCTCGGTGACGTGATCATCGCCGAGCCCAAGGCCTTGATCGGCTTCACCGGACCACGGGTGATCAAGGAGACCATCAAGCAGGAGCTCCCACCCGGTTTCCAGACCAGCGAGTTCTGCCTCGAACACGGCCAGATCGACCTGATCGTACCGCGGCGGGACCTGAAGGATGAACTCGGGCGCCTGCTGCGCTACCTTGCGCCGTCGGCAACGGAGCCCGTCGAGCGCTGATGACGTCGTGGTCGCGCCTGCGCGCTCTGCGCGCAGGGCGGGCCGACAACGTCGCGAAGCCGCCACTTCAACGCAGCTCCCGCAGCGGGCCGTTCTGGTTGACATACTCCATGAGCATGTTGCTCCACTGCTTGTAGGCCTCGGTCAGGCTGCCGTCGTTGGCCTCGATCATGTCCTGGAGGAAGATCTCCTCGAAGGCCTTGGCTCCGTCTTCACCCTTGCGCAGCGCTTCCCAATAGCGCTGGAACCGCTTCTCCTTCTTGTATTTACGGTCGAGGAAGAGGAAGAAATGGGTGATGGCGTAGACCTCGGCGTAGTTGAGCGCCGGGATGTGGCCATGGTAGTCGATGTACTTTTGCAGGGGCCAGGCGGTGCTCTTGGCCCGGCCGTAGTATCTGCGCAACTGCTGGATCCGCTGTGTCGGGGGCTCCCAGCGCATCCGGCCGGGGATGTACTGGCCGGTCTCGAAGTATACCGCAAGCCCCTCGTTGACCCAGGTCGGCACGTGACCGCTGCCGTTGCAGGTCATGTGCAGGAACTGGTGGCTGGCCTCGTGGGCGAGCACGCTCTCGCAGGTGGTCGGCATTCGCGGCGGCATCTTGTCGAAGGCGTAGATGCACAGGTGGCTGGGCGAGAAGAAACCCAGCGCGGTGGGCGAGAGCCCGCCGAAGCCCGTCTCGGCCGCGGCCATGCGGAATTGCTGCTGATCGTTGAAGACGTGGATCTCCATCTTGAACGGGCTGAGCTTGTCCGGGTCGTAGATCCCGACGTAGGCGGTGTAGAGGGTATCCATGATCGCGCCCCAGTAGGCCACCCTGGCCGGTGAGACGCTGCAGGTGACGTGGTAGTGGCCGGTCTCGGCCTCCCAGGCTTTTGGCCACACGGCGTTGATCGCGCGGCTGCCGCGCGCCCGGACCAGGCCACCCCCGGCGTCGATGACCCGCCCCCGGGCGAATTGGGCTGCACGCCAGGTCTGCCGCTCGTCCTCGTCGCCAGCCAGGACCTCGAACGAATCGAGGATCGCCTGGTTCTCTGGATCGCTCGCGGAGCCCTGGCACAACACGCCGGAATAGCGCTCGCCATGCTTGACCAACAGCCCGCAACGATCCTCACCACTGCCCATGACCGCCGTGATGCCCTCCGGGGCCCAGTCCGGATCGGCGTGCGGGCGCTGCGCGTCGTTTTCTGCGTAATAGGCGAAGGACGTGAACTCGCTCAAGGACCCTGCGCTGATCAGGCCGAACACCGCTTCGAGGCCGGCGCGCCGGATCACCGGCGGGACCTCGCCCGCCGGGGTCGAGAAATGGCGCACACTCGCGTCATCGAAGGACTGCTGGTTGCGCTGGCGGACCAACTGCTGGATCTGCTCGGACGACAGTTCGCTGCCCTCGGGTACGCTGATCATGGTCCCGCCGCGTTGCGCACCGGGGCGATAGAGCACGCCGCGGTACATGTCCGGCGCGCGGTAGTGGTAGGGGAACCGGAAGGCGGTGCCTGATTCGTAGTCGCAGAACACCCGATCGCGCATCTCCAGCGCAAGGAGCGAAGGCAGGGAGCCGAGGAACAGCGAGACGACGATGAGCAAGATACGCATGAGGGTGGCCTCCAGCTATCCGATACGCTTAGCAGGCCGCGTCGTTGGCACAAGGCGGGACAGCACGAATGTTCGACTTGCTCGTCTGCCCGGGGATCTCGCGCACCAGCCGCGGCACGAGGTAGCCCGGCAGGCTCGCCTGCAGGGCGCTGACGAGCCGACACGCGTGCGTATCGTCGACGGCGAAGTGGGCCGCGCCCCGGACGTGGTCGAGCTGGTGCAGGTAGTAGGGAATGATCCCCAACTCGCCCAAACGCTCGTAGAGCGTCGCGAGGACCCCGATCCGATCGTTGATCCCGCGCAGCAACACGCTCTGGCACAACAGCATGACCCCCGCCTGACGCAGGCGCGCACAGGCACCGGCGCAAAGCGCCCCGAGTTCCCGCGGATGGTTGGCGTGCAGCACCACCAGACAGCGGGAACGCAGTGTGCCCAGACATTGAACCAGCTGCGCATCGACCCGGAGCGGATCGGTGACCGGATAGCGGGTGTGCAGCCGGATGCGGCGAAGATGGCCGATGGCGTCGAGTTCGCGCAACAGCGCGCAGAGCGCAGTCGGCTGCATGCCCAAAGGGTCACCGCCAGAGAGCACCACCTCGTGCAGATCGGGTCGTTGTCTGATGTAGTCCAGCGCGGCGGGGCCCGGACCGCTGGGCAGGCGCCGACCGGCGCCGCGCCGGAAGCAGAAGCGGCACCGCAGGGCACAGGGACCATCGCAGAGCAGGAGTGCCCGACCGGCGTACTTGTGCAGCAGCCCGGGCACCGGCGTGAACTCCTCCTCCGCGAGCGGGTCGTCGCTGTAGCCGGCCGGCACGTCGCATTCGGCAGCGGTGGGCAGCGCCTGCAGCAACAAGGGATCGTGCGGATCGCCGCGCCGGATGCGCGCGAGCCAGGCCTGCGGTATGCGCAGCGGGAAGGCGGCGGCGGCCGTGTGGGCCAGCGGGTCGTCATCGCGCAGACCGGCACGCGCGAGCGCCACTCGCAGATCGCTCACCGGTCGCTGTTGCGACGCTGGGATGCGCATGGAACAGGCCCCTCTGGAACGCGCCGCCACGGGTGCTAGTGTGCGTCGATCGCCGGCAGACGGCGTTCCCCCTCACCACCAGGTCGATCGAACGGACGCAAGCATGGGCCAGATCAACACCAGTGAACTGAAGAACGGACTCAAGATCATGTTCGGCGGCGAGCCCTACACTTGCCTCAACGTCGACTTCGTCAAACCCGGCAAGGGCGCGGCGTTCTACAAGATCCGGGTCCAGAACCTGCTTACCGGCAACACGCTCGACAAGACCCTGCGTTCCGGCGAGAAGGTCGAGACCGCCGACGTGCTCGACACCGACATGGAGTACCTCTACTTCGACGGCGCCGCCTACGTGTTCATGGACGTCAAGACCTACGACCAGATCTCGGTGCCGGCCGCGGCCATCGGCGAGAACGCGGACCTGCTGGTCGAGAACATGCGTTGCACCGTGACGCTGTGGAACAACGAGCCGATCGCGGTCAAACTGCCCAACAACCACACCTACGCGGTCGAATACACCGAGCCGGCGGTCAAGGGCGACACGCAGAGTCGCGTGATGAAGGACGCCAAGCTGGAGACCGGCGCGGTGGTCCAGGTGCCGACCTTCGTGGATGTCGAGGACAAGGTGACCATCGATTGCCGCAGCCGCGAGTACCTCGGCCGCGACAAGGGTTGAGCGTGGAGACCAGCTGGGCACCTGGGGCGGATCTGCTCCGGTTGCGTGCGCGAGCCCGGCTGCTGCAGCGCACCCGCGCCTTCTTCGCCGAACGCGATGTGCTCGAGGTCGAGGTGCCGGTGTTGCAGAACGGTGCCAACCTCGACCGCGGAATCGATCCTTTTGCAGTCGACACCCCGCAGGGCCGGCGCTATCTCGCCACCAGCCCCGAGCACTTCCTCAAGCGTCTGGTCGCCGCCGGCTATGGCGATGTCTGGTCGCTGGCTCCCGCCTTCCGCAGCGACGAGCGCGGCAAGCGGCACAATCCCGAGTTCCGCATGCTCGAATGGTACCGTGTCGGCTGGGACGACCGCGCATTGCAACGCGAGACGGTCGAACTGCTCGCCGCGCTCTGTGGCGTCGACACCGTCACCGACGTGCTGAGCTACCGCCAGGCGCTGGAGCGTCACGCCGGGGTCGACCCCTTCGCGGCCAGCACACAGGCGTTGGCAGCGGGGCTGAGCGCGGACGAGTGCAGCGCCTGTGCCGGCGAGCGTGCGCTGATGCTCGACCTGCTCATGGCCCGACACGTCCAACCGGCCCTGCCGCAGGATCGCTGGACGGCCATCGTCGACTTCCCCGCCGACCAGGCGGCCCAGGCCCGCTTGCGTCAGGTCGCCGACGGCAATACCGTCGCCGCGCGCTTCGAGGTCTATCGCGGCGAACTCGAACTGGCCAACGGCTACCACGAGCTCGACGACCGCGCGGAACTCGAACGGCGCTTCGCCGACGAACGCGCCGCTCGAGCGGATACGGCTCCGGCGCTCGACACCCGCTACCTCGCGGCGATGCGATCTGGGCTGGGCCCCTGCGCCGGCGTCGCGGTCGGCTTCGACCGTGTGTGCATGCTCGCCAGCCACTGCGCAGACATCGATGCGGTCTTCGCCTTCAGCTGGGAGCGGGCCTGAATCGGCCGCGTCACTGGCCGGGGTAATAGATCTTGTCGAGCCCCAGCGAGATCAGGTAGTTGGTCAGCTGCTGCACGCGTCGGTCGCTCAACCCACGCTGCGACTGCACGGCGACGCGGGCACGAGCGCTGCCGGTGATCGCGTTGCGATTGCGCTCGGCAATGTATTCCAGCTCGCGCCACAGCTGATCCTTGCCCATCTTGCGGCCGTTGAGCACGTACACGGTCGAATCGGGAACCACCGTGATCTGCAGGTGCGGCGGATGACGATGCGGTTCACCGCAACCTGCTGACAGGCAGAGCGCCAGGCATGCGAGCGCGCAGCGGAGGCGCATCTCAGCGTACCAGGATGTCCGGGCGTTCGATCATCACGCCACCGGGCAGACGCACCTTGCACACCGGCCAGTTCTTCGAACAGGCGGTGAGCACCTGACGCCCCTCCTCGTTGACGATGAAGGTGTCTTCGCTCTTGGTCCCGGAGATCGACGGATTCCAGGCCACCGCCTGGTTGTTGTGGATCAACCGGTCCTCCTGTGGCGTGACCAGGAAGTCGCGCCCGGCGTATCCGGTGGGGCCACCCTGGTGGTGCTGTTCCCACTCCTTGTCGAAGCCCTCGTCCTTGTAGGCCTTCTGTGCCGCCTTGAACACGTCCTTCCACGCGCGGCCCGGCTGCGTCGCCTCCCACATGGTCGCCTCGACCTTGCACACCGAGGCGTGACGGGCCTTGAGCTCGGCCGAAAGCGGACCGAAGTGGACCATGCGGGTGAGATTGGCGATCAGCCCGCCACGCTGGCCGCAGACCACCAGCATCGCGAGGTGGCGCAGATGGTTGACACTGGGGATCGGGTGGCGGCTGCGACGCAGACGATCATCGAAACCGACCAGCAGGACATGGGGCTGGATGCCACGCACGAGCAGATGGCGTGAGAGGTCGGCCTCGACCACGTGGCCGCTGTCGCCGACAGACATGTGCTGGGCGACGGTCTCGATCGCGATGGCGCAATCTCGTCCCAGCTGGCGGTAACGCCGGATGTCGCCGGGGCACAGCTCTGCGCGCACGCTGTGGTTGAAATCACCGGGCAGCGGCGGCAGATCCATGCGCCAGGGCTCGTCGGTGGCCGCCTGCTTCTTGCTGCCGACCGCCTTGCGCACGGCCTCGCCCAGGTCCTGGGTCCAGGGATGGGTCTTGAGCGTGAAGCCGTTGACCGGCTCCTCCTTCTCGATGCGGGGCCCCTCGATCGCATCGGCGATCACGCAGACCTGCCGGGCGGTGACCATCACCGCCGCCTGACCGGAGTCGCTCTGGGCGACGACGTGGTTGTCGCCACCACAGGTCAGCCACGCGAAATTGGCGCGGGAGGAGAACACCACCGCGTCGAGGTCGTGCTCTTTCATATAGGCGCGTACCCTGGTGAGCTTGGCCGCCACATCCGTCATTCGTCTGCTCCTCGGGCGCCGCAGTCGCGCCCGTCACTCGACCCCGGCCCTGGGCCGGGGCGGTTGGTCATCGTTCGTTGTCTGTGCGATCCCCGGAGCGGGAATCCGTTTCGGTCGTCTGGTGCTCGGCATCGGTGTCGCGAACAGAGCCTTCGATCCGCTTGCGCTCCGCGTCGGGCAGTTCCTCGTGCCTGGCCGTCTTGTCGTCCTCGTCGTCGCTGCCGTCGAGGCCGCGCCGGAACTGGCGGACCCCAAGGCCGAGCCCGCGCATCACCTCGGGCAGACGCCGACCGAAGAGCAGCAGCGCGATCAGCGCAATGATCCCCATCTCCATGGGGCCGAGCCCACCGAAAAAGGCGAGCGGTGGACGCATCAACGGCATCGATGGCTCCTGTGGAAGGAAGGCGGTACGATACGAACCAGCCACCGGTGGGCAAGGACGGCCTGCAGAGCGTTGCATGGAGCCATAAACGCCTAATGCAACAGGGCCTGCGCGGCAATGCGCCAGAATCCCAAGCCGTATGCCGCTCGATGGTCGCAGCGTGGACTCGAGCCGGGGCCGGGGTAGCGTCGGGCCATGCGCACATTCCCCTGTTCCCCCACCCGTCATCGCCTGCCCGAATGGTTCCGCCGCGGCCTCGCGCGCGGTGGGCAGAGCGTGCGCACCGGGGAGCTGCTCGCGCGCCACCGGCTGCACACGGTCTGCCGTGAGGCCCGCTGCCCCAACCGTAACGAGTGTTTCTCGCGCCGGGTTGCGACCTTCCTCATCCTCGGCGACCGCTGCACCCGCAACTGCGCCTTCTGCAACGTCACCGACCATCGCGGAGCCCTCCCTGCGCCGGATCCCGAGGAGCCCGCCCGCCTGGCCGCTGCGGCGCGCGAGCTCGACCTGCGTCACGTGGTGGTGACCTCGGTCACCCGCGACGACCTCGCCGATGGCGGTGCGGCCCATTTCGCGGCGGTCATCACCGCGGTCCGCGCGGCCTTGCCCCAGGCGGGGATCGAGGTGCTGATCCCCGACTTCCGTGGCGATGCGGACGCGCTGGAGACGGTCCTCGCGGCGCGACCGGACATCCTCAACCACAATCTCGAGACCGTTCCCCGGCTCTACCCGCAGGTCCGCTTCCACGCCGACTACCGCCGCAGCCTCGAGCTGCTCACGCGCGCCGACCGCCTCGCACCCGACATCCGCACCAAGTCGGGGATCATGGTCGGCCTCGGCGAGACCGATGACGAGGTCGCCGCGGTGCTGGGCGAGATGGCCGCGGCCAGGGTCGACATCGCCACCATCGGGCAGTATCTGCGTCCGAGTCTGGCCAACCACGATGTCATGCGCTTCGTCGAACCGGAGACCTATCGCCGTTACAGCACGATCGGCGAGGAGTTCGGCCTGCGCGTGTTCGCCGGGCCCTACGTACGCTCGAGCTACAATGCCGAAGCCGTCGCCGAGGGCGTTGTGCCCGGTTGAGCACTCAGACCGCGTCGGGCGCGAAGGATCCGGTGCAGGAGCCGCAGACCCAATCGATGCAGGCCCAGCCGTCGACCCCGGTCCCGATCCCGGGCCCGCTCAGAGACAGCCGCCCCGGCGCGCGGTGCGGGTAGACCGCGCAGGCCGCCCCACAGGCCACGGCCACGCGCCCGGCATCGCAACCGCCAGCGTACGCTGCGATCCAGGCCTGAGGATCTTCGCCGAGCATCCGCGCGATCGCCGGCAGGGTCGGATCGAAGGGGATCCAGCCATCTGTGTCGGCGACCTCGATCCAGTAATGCGGGTTGATCAGATCGTCGCGCGCGATCACTCCGGCCAGCAGGCGCCACTTGCGACCGAGCGCGGCCATCTGCTCACCGAGTGTCAGCGCCGCGGCGAGGCAGTCGCCGCGGTGGCCGGTCGCATCCATCTCCGGTACGCGGCGATCCTGATAGACATAGATCCAGTCGCTGGCGAGCTCGGCGAAACATCGGCGCAGCTCGCCGGGAACCGCGCAACGTAATGGACGCAGTACGAGCCGGCTGGTGGCGCGCAGCGCCGGAGCGCTCTCCGGCGCATCGATCACACCGTGTTCGCCGCCCCCCTCCAGCGCACGCCCGCCGAAGCTCCCCTCCTGCCGGACCTGCTGGCTCGCGGTGGCGCATGGCAGCGGCAGCTCCCATTCCAGCTGCGCAACCCCTGCGGGCAGGAAGAAGCGGCGGGTGTCGTGCCAGCGCACCGGGCGCGGCTGTTGCGTCCGGATCACGAACGGGCGGAAATGGTCGAGGTAGGAGCGCCAGGCGCGCGCGAGCACCGGCGCCTCGTCGAGTCGATGCCAGGCGACCCAGTTGGCCACCGTCAGTTGACAGAAGCTGCCGTCCTCGCGCTGCGGGAGTCCCGCCGCGACCCAGCGCGCGAGCACGCTCTTGCCGATGCCGAGACGACGGGTGCAAGCGCGAGGGCTGAGCGGACGCAGAGGATGGTTGGCGCCGGGACCGCAGCGGGGCGCCGAGTCAGGTGGACGCGCGGCCACCGTCGTGCTCGCGATGTTGGGCGAACAGCGCAACCACGCAGCCGACGACGATGTAGAGCGTGGTCAGCACCACCAGCAGGTAGAGCGGCTGGATGATCAGCAGACCGATGAGCAGGAACAACGCGATCAAGCGGCCGAGCGAGAGCCGTCCGCTGAGCAGCACGTTGCCGACATGGATGAAAGGCAGGCGGCTGACCATCAACAGCGCCATCGCCAGGGCCAGGACCATCATGATCCACCGTGCGCCGTACTCGAAGGTTTCCAGGCGCATGCCCCATTCGGTGGCGAGGAAGCTGCGATCCCACCGCAGCTGGCTGGTGGTGAACCAGCTGTAGAGCATGGCCCACGCGCTCAACGCCGCGGCCGCACCCGGCGATGGCAGGCCCTGGAAGAAGCGTTGCGCCTGATCGTCGTGCTCGACGTTGTACCGCGCGAGCCGGATCGCCGCCATGACGACGAAAAACACACTCAGGAACCAGATCCACCGCTCGCCTTCACCCAAGACCAGATCCGGCGGGCCACCGAGCACGATGCGATGCAACAGCATCGCCGGCGCGACGCCGAAGCTGACGATGTCGGCGATGCTGTCGAGTTCGGCGCCGAACTCGCTGTCGGTTCCGGTCAGCCGGGCGACCTTGCCGTCGAACATGTCGAAGACCATCGCGGCGAAGATCAGCACGCCGCCGTGGAACAACAGGCCCGCCTCGCCATGCGCGCTCATCGCACAGAGGATCGCGGTCACGCCGCTGGCGAGGTTGCCGGCGGTGAGGATCGTCGGCAGGACCGGATAATCGCGCAATCGGCGTCGGCGTCGTTCCTCGCTCATCCGCGCTGCGCCCCCTCCTGCTCCGGCAGCTCGACCAGCACCGTCTCACCTGCGCGGACCTTCTGCCCGACGCGCACCACGACCCGGCCCGTCTCGACTGGCAGCCAGAGTTCGAGACGTGAACCGAATTTGATCATGCCGAAGATCTCGCCGCGGCGCAAGCTGTCGCCCACGCTGTGGGTACAGACGATCCGCCGCGCGATCAGGCCACTGATCTGGCGCACCACCACTCTCACGCCGCTGTCGAGACGCAGGCCGAGCATGTTCGCCTCGTTGGCGTGGCTGGCGTCGGGATGGCGCACGTCGAGAAACCGCCCCGGAGTATAGCGGACCCATTCGATCGTACCGCTGCCCGGCGCGCGGTTGACGTGGACGTTGAACACATTCATGAAGATACCGATGCGCAGGGTCTGGCCTTCGATGTAGCCCGGGCTCTCCACCTCTTCGATATCCGCCACGATCCCATCGGCCGGTGCGACCAGCAGGTGCTCTCCGGGCGGCGGCCGCCGCCGCGGATTGCGGAAGAATGCGATGACGAACAACAGGGCCATCCCCGCCAGCACGAAGTAGACCCAGCGCACCTGCCCTGGTGGCAGCAGCAGAGCGCCGCCGGAAAGCAGCAGCAGGGCGATACAGATGGGCACGATGCCCCAACGGGCGATGGTCATGGCTTCAGCTCCGGCTGGCCCACAGCAGTGCCCCTGCGCAGAGCGCGCTGGCGACCAGCGAACTGCGCCACAGGCTGCCGAGCGCCAAGCGCCACGCGACCACCCACAGCACCAGGGCGACGGCGAGCACGCCGATCAGCACCGCTGGCCGATCGCGGCCGATCGCGGCGATGACGACGAGCGCCTGGCCGAGCATGAGGAATGACCCACCGAGGATCGGGGACCGGGCACGAAAGGAATGCAGGGTCATGTGGTCGGCATCGCGCCAGCGCATACGCGCATGCTAGCCCGCATCCCTCACGATACAACTGCTGCAAAGCCGTATCGCACCGCCATTACAGGACTTCGCTCGGTCGGCGGATCCTCACGTAGCGCTGCTACGCTCCGGTTCGCCTCGATCGCGAAGCCCTGCATTGACAGCACGCTACGACTTTTCGCGACGTTGCTCATGAGGGATCCGGGCTCGCGGCGTGGCCGGGAATGCCAGCCGGGGCCGGCCTCAGGGCTCAGGGCTCTGCGGGCGCCTGGGCCGCCGCTGCGTCGACGACATCGACCGCAAGTCGGAAACCGACGTGACGCAGCGGCACGCGTTCGTCGACGATGCGGTAGGCGTCGCAGCGGAAGCGGCGCGGATCGCGGTCGGTCCACGAGCCGCCGCGCAGCAGGTGGAAGTGGTCGCTGACCGTGGTCGCGACCAGCTCGGCGACCGACCCGGCCATGTCGTGGATCCCATGCACGGTGCGATCCTGCGGGAAGGATCCAACGGTCAGCTCGACCCGTTGGGCCGCAGCCGGTTTGCTCAGATGGGAATGGCAACGGTTGAGATCGCCGTAGTCGCCCCAGGGGTACGCGCGCCCATCGCCGCACTGGGCCGCGAGCAGCCATTCGCCCTCGTCGGGCAACCGCCAGGCGATGCCGTCGACCGTGCGTCGCCAGGCGATGTATCGCCGTACGTCGAGCATGCTCACCCCGGTGACCGGCCAACGTGGATCGCCGGCGATCCAGGTCCCCTCCTGGTCGGCATCGAGCGAGCGGACCATGTGGCGGAACTCCCAGGCATGCGAGGCGTACCACTCCAGATCGCGCCCGCGATCGTTGTCGGCGAAGCCGGGATACCACAGGCTGCGCATGGCGGCGTAATGCGGGCGCGGCACCAGGATCAGCGGCTCGGCACAACGCGGGTGATCGTCGGAAAGCCGGCGCTTCTCGAACCGCCAGAGATGATCCCGTACATCTTCGCGTACCGCTTCGGCATTGAGGAACGCGAGCCACTCGTCACAGGTGACCTCGAATCGTGCGAGGGCGAAGCCGGGGATCTCGCGCTCCAGCCCTTCGCCGTCGATGGCGATACCATCGGGGACGAACACCAGATCTGCGGGCAGATCTGGCTGCGGGGGCAAGGTCAGGGAATGGTGCTGGCCCGAGAGGAAGCGACGCGCGACCACCACCCCGTCGGTGGACGCGACGCGGTAGCGGCCGACGGGGATCTCGATCGTCTCGCCCGGGCTGGCCGACAGCGCCTCGGGGCGCTCTTCCGGCGCATCGAGCCGGCGCAGATGCAATGGTCGACCATCGGCAGGGACACTCACCGCGCAGCGCCCGGTGGCGTGAAGCCGGTGCGCTGCATCATCGTCGAAGAGCTGGCACAGTTTGGCCGCGGTCTGAGCTGCGGCGCGATCGCCGGAGCGCTGGGCGTCTTCGATCTGCCGGCGGTAGAAATCCGCCAGGCGACGGCGGACCGGCGGATAGTCGGGGGCGACGGTGTTGGCCGACTGGAGCAGGGCGACTTCCTGCGCCAGGGCGGCGCTGCGCTCCTGGCGCGCGGCATCGACCCGCGCCTGCAGCTCGGCGTGCCGCGCCTGCAAGGAGGCATCGCCACGCCCGGTGATCAACAACCGCGACAGCCGTGCCTGCTCGCGCGTGAGCGGACGCGCCCTGCCGCGCGCTGCAGCCGCGCTTTCGGCGAGCACGCTCGCCCGTGCGAGCAAGGTGCGCGCTTCGGCCTCGGCCCGCGCCCGCCGGCACGCACCCACCGCGCGTTCAAGCTCTTCGAGTTGTTCGTGATCCTCGGCGATCCCCCGCACCTGCGCCAACAGCTCGGCCGCCGCGTCTGCGTCCCCTTGCGCGAGTGCCGCGCGCAGACGCTCGATGATGCCGCGCGCCCGTTGGCTGCGCTCGCGCTGTTCGCGCAGCCGCTCCGCCTCGCGGGCGGCCAGGGTGTAGCGCTGGAGCACCTCGGTCGATCGCTCGAGCTGCGCCACCTCGAGCGAGGCCTTGACCAGCGATACCGCGTCGGCGAAGGCTCCCGCTCCGGCCTTGCGCTCGGCCTCCTCGAGCAGGTCGCGCGCGTGGTCCTCGTGTTCGAGCCGGCGCTGGGTCGCCACGCCGCGTTCGATGCGTTCCCGCAGCAGCGCGATGCGTTCGTCCTTGGGCACCAGCTGCTCGGCCAGCGTCAGCTGCCGGCTGGCCTCCTGCCAGGCGCCGGATTTCGCTTGGTGCTCGGCTCGGTGGAGGTGCTCCGCCGCCCGTCGCCGGCGCTCGCGTTGGGCCCGATCGCGCAGCAGGATGGTCACCTGGTCACGACGTTCGAGAACCGTGCTCGCGCGAACCAGCTCGCTCGCGCTCCACGGAGACGACCCGTTCCAGCGTGCGCGTTCCTCTTCCGAAGCGGCCAGGGCCAGGGCCTGGGTCAGCTTCTCGCGCGCGGCCTCGAGGCCCGAGTGCCCGCCGGCCGCCTGCGCGGCGTCGGCCTCCTGCACCAGCCTCGCGGCATTGGCCATGCGTTCGGCGAACATGTCGCGGGCCTTCTCGCGCTGTAGCTGACGCTGCAACGCTCGTTCGGCCCGCTTTTGAGCCCGCGCAGCGCGCTCGTCGGCCGGGTCGTGCTCGCGGATCTTGACGTAGGTCTCGCGCGCCTCGGCGTGGTCGCGTTGCCGCTCTGCCTGGGCCGCTGCCTGCCACAGCCAGACGAGGTGGGCCCGCTCGCGCTGCAACCGCCAGGTGACCACGCCGAACCAGGCGGCGAGGACCACCGCCGCAACCACCGCACCGGTGCGGACCTGGGCCCGATGGCGGGTGGTCCACCGCGAGATGCGCTCGAGCAGGGTCTCGTGGTGGGCGCTGACCGCGAGACCGGCGAGGTAGTTGTCGAGATCGGCCTTGAGTGCGGCCACGTCGCGGTAGCGGTCGTCGGCCTCCAACGCCATCGCCTTGTGGACGATGGCCACCAGCGGCCGCGGCACCCGCACCGGGATCGCGGGGTCGTCGAGCCGGCGCCAGTCGCCATGGGCGACCTGGCGCATGGTGCGATCGGCGTCGCCGCGGCGGTAGGGCGAGGTCCCGGCGAGCAGCTCGTAGAGGACCACCCCCAGCGAGTAGACATCGCTGCGCACGTCGACCTCGGCGTTGCGACCGCAGGCCTGCTCCGGGCTCATGTAGGCCGGGGTGCCGACCGCGCTGCCGGCGTGGGTGCGGTATGCGTCGCTGTCAGTGTCGTTGCTGGCGCGCAGCGAGAGCACGTCGCTGCGGCCGGTGACCTTGGCCAGACCCCAGTCGACCACCAGCACCTCGCCGAAAGGCCCGATCATGATGTTGCCCGGCTTGACGTCGCGATGGATCACGCCACGCGAATGGGCGAACGCGAGCGCGTCGCAGGCCTTGTCGAACAGTTGGAGCAGGGCGTAGTATTCCCCGGGCCGCCCCGCCCGTTCCTGGGTGTAGTCGTGGAGGTTCTGCCCCTCTACCCGCTTCATGGTGTAGAACAGGGTGCCGTCGGCGAGCGCGTTGAGTTCGTGTACCGGAACGATCGAGGGGTGCTCGAGTTGGGCGGTGACCTGGGCCTCGTGGATGAAGCGGGCGATGTGCCGCTCGCCCGTGCGCAGGCTCTGCAGGGTCTTCAGGGCCACGCTACGTCCGCAGTCGCGATCGTAGACGTCGAAGATGATCCCCTGGGCGCCGCGACCGAGCACTCCGCGCAGTTGGTAGCGCGGCTCACCTGGTTCGCCGATCAGTCCATCCTGCCATGTGCCGAGCATGTGCTCGAGGCTTTCGGCGCTCCCGGCGCCGCGGAAGCGCGTGACATCGGCGCCACGCGAACCATACGATCCATCGTTCGGCGCAGCTCCGGGCTGTTCGAAGGCCTGGCTCTCCATCCGCCGGGTCCGCGAGGGGTCGTCGGGCGATCCGGTTGCGATCGACTCAGGCGACGAATTCATCGCGGAACAACGCGCTGAGGGGATCGAGCGTCAGGTCGCCCAGCCGTGCGGTACCGACCCAACTGGTCTGCAGGGGTGCGGCGCAGCCTGGAGCGACCTGCACGGTATAGACCAGAAACAGGAACCCCGCCGCCTCCTCGAGTCGGTCCTCGTTGAGATACCCGAGCAGACGCAGGTCTTCTTCTTGCGTGCCGAGCAGGCGACGCGCGGCCAGGCGGGCGAATTCACGCAACCCACGCAGACCCGGCGCGAGCCTCTCCACTTCCGGCGGCACGGCGCAGGCGTGCAGGATCACCCCATCTTCATGCACCAGCACCTGATCCTCGCGGTGGAGCACCAAGCCGATGCGCACCTCCTTGGTCTCGACATCTCCGGCGATCGCCTCGCGGGTCGCGAACCAGGACTCGTGCTCGATGCTCTCCAGCACCTCGAGTTGCACCTGGCGTTCCAGCCCGCTCACGGCCCACAGTTCTCGCCGGGGCATGGCCATCACCAGGGTCGGGCCATCTTCTGTGCTTGTCGCATCAACATCCATGGTGCGTTAATGCTAGAGCGCATCCCTCACGAGACAACTGCTGCAAAGCCGTATCGCACCGCCACTACAGGACTTCGCTCGGTCGGCGGATCCTCACGTAGCGCTGCTACGCTCCGGTTCGCCTCGATCGCGAAGCCCTGCATTGACAGCACGCTACGACTTTTCGCGACGTTGCTCATGAGGGATCCGGGCCAGGCCGGTACCGCTGGCGTTCAATCGACCACGAAATCGGTCGCCACGCACGCCACCGACATCGACCGGCTTGTTGGTCGGGTTCATCAAAGATCCAAGACCGCGCCGGAAGAGAAGGTGTATCTGGCGAAAATGGCCCGCAGGACCGCCGAAAACGCCAGCGCAGCTGGCGGAGGAAGCCGGGGTGCGGCGAAGCCGCGAGGGGGCAGCGCCCCCTCTGCAAAAGCCCCGGCTTCTCTCACACGCACGGCCGATCGCGACGACGACGGCCATGGCATGCGCGCCGCAGCGCCCATGATCGCATCGGGGAGAGCATGAGTCGGATGGACCACGACGCCGTCACCACCGCCTGCAGCAAGTGCGGGAGTTTCATCGCTCCGGAGGAGTTCGAGCAGGGGCTGGCGGTCCGTATCGCCGGCGAACCGGTCTGCACTGCCTGTACCGACGCCTTGCCGACCCAGGTGAAGCTGCGCATCGAACGCCTGCGCGCGCAGCGCGGCCTCGACGCCACCGTCTATCGCTACCGTCATCCGGCGCATCCCGAGCTGGAGAGCTTCACCTTCACCAGCACCCATCAGCTCATGCGGCATCGTCGCGCGCGCAACCGTGGCGAGGACTTCACCGCCCCGATGATCGGTCCACGCTCGGCCGCTACGACGGCGAGCGCACCCACCGCTGGCAGCGCACCCACCGCCAGGCGGTGGGGCGTCGGGGCCGGCATCGCCGCCGCCGCGGTCATCGCCGGCATCGCGTTGACCTTCACCCTCGGCGATGACGAGCATGCAGTCACTCCGGCCGTGCGTGCAGACTTCCCCGCCGACCCACAGCGCGCCTGGTCGCTCGCCGCCACCCGCCTGGACACCGGCGACCCGCTACGCCGCTCAATCGCCGAGGAGCTCGCCCGCAGCCAGGAGCAGGCGCTCGACGCCGTCCGCAGCGCCCTGGCGACCGAGGATCCGGTCGCCGCACGCGCAGCGCTCGCCAAGGTCGTCTACCCCGATCACGCCGATTTCGCCCGCCAGCACAAGCGCACCGCCCTGCTGGCCGATCGCATTGCCGACCTCGAGCGACGCCGGGCCCGGCTGGCCGAACGTCGCACGCGTGACACGGATTCGCGTGATGGCGCGCCGGAGCCACCGCCGCGCGGACCCACCGGCCCTGCCACGGCACCACCGCCCGAGACCGGGCAACCAGAACCCGCGCTCGCCGCAACCGATGCAGATCCGGTCGCGGCCGAAACGGCTGACGTCGGGATTGCAGCCGAACCAGAGTCGGAACCGGAAACAGAGCCGGAAACGGAAGCCGACGCCCAGGCCGCGACCGCTGCGCCAGACCCACCGCCGCCGGGGGCTCAATCACCGTCGCCGGTCGCTCCAGTGAAGATCGAACTCGCGGACCTGGTCGCTGACGACGATCAGGCCTGGAGTCGCGACGACCGTGGCGCCCGGCTCGAGGCCACCCTCGGCAGCCTCAGTCGTCAGCTCGCGCTGCCGCCCGGCGCCTACGTCCCCTGGGTCCAGCTCCGCGACACCAACGATTCGGGCTACCTGCTGGTCAGCGTCGCTGGAACCACTTTCGAACTGCCGGGCACGGTGCAGACCGGGCAGCGGGCGCGATGGCATCGCATCCCCGGTGCCGCGGTGGAAGTCGGCGACCAGGCGGTGCAACTCGACGTGGTCGGGAGCAAGCCGGGGTGGAACGTGTTCCGCATCGTGTTGGCCGATCCGGGGACCGACCACGCGCCCAAAGGCATCGATGCGATCGCCTCGGCGACCTGGGCCGACGCGCCCGGCGAGGACGGACCGGCCGCTGCTGACGCACAGGCGGAAGTCACCGTCACCGTCTTCGAACCGGATCTGGAGGGCAGGTGGCAGGAACGCAACTACTACGATCCCCGCGATCTGGTACCCGCGAGCCTGCCCGGCAATTGCTCGCCACAGCTCTACGCCTCCGAAGACCGCCTGAACACCGGTCACACCCTGCATCTCGACCTCAGCGGGCGTGAACTCGCCGACGGCGGGCTGGTGCTGCTGCTCCATCCCATGCGCCTGGTGCGCAATTCTCTGCGTGCGACGCTCGTGGACACGGCCGGGCGGCGCCACAAGCTGCCGGATGTCATCTTCACCGCCGAGACACCCGCGTGGTCGCCCTATGTCATCGATCTGAGCACCATCCCCCTGCCGGAGGATCCACGTTCCGGATTCGATCCGCGCCAGCTCGCACGCCTGACCCTGACCGATGCGGTCGACGACATCTCGACCGCCTTCCTCCTCGGCAAGACGGTCGCCATCACCGGGCGCGCTCCGCAGCAAGAAGACCTCGATCTGCGCTTCCGCGCGCTGCGCGCCCCGGAGGCCGAGCACCTGGCCAAGTTGCTGCAGCACGTCTGGCAACGCCGCGCCACCGGCGTGCCCTGGCAGCAGGGCCTCGATCCGACCAAGGTCAAGTTGTTGGTCGGCGAACAGTTGTTCAAGGGCAGTTTCCAACGCGATCTCTACGACGGCCTCGAAGAACTCAACGACGAGCGCCCGCAGGACCGCTCGGTCGCCCCGCTGCAGATGGTCGATGCCTGGCTCGACAAGACCTTCATCATCCCACCGGAGCTGATCGACAAGGCGCATCACCACATGATCGTGGTCGCCACCGGCGGCAAGGAGTTCGCGATCGGCCTCGACGTGCGTCGTGCACGCGAGAATTTCTGGCGCAAGATGATCATCGAAGCGATCAATAGCGGCGTGCTGCCGGTGGTGGCGCTGGGGCCGAACAAGACCCATGAACAGAGCGTGCCACAGGCACGCGAACTGTGGACCGATGTCCTGGCGATGGTCGAGGAGGACTTCCCGGGCGTGCCGGTCATCGACCTGCGGGTGGTGCCGGTGAGCGGATTCGAACGCTTCCCCCCGGGTTCCTCCGATCTCTGTACGGGTCTGCTGCTCGAGTCCTATGCCGAGCTCAAGACGCGCATCGAGATCCTGGGCGAACTCTGAAGGCGCCGCGCGCGGCTCACGCAGCTGGCGTTGATCACGGCCAGCTGCGCCAGACCTCCCACTTCAGCCCGGTCTGATGGCTGTAGATCTGTAGCAGGGCCTGGAGCCCGAAGCCGAGCATGTCGCCGAGGATGAAGGCGATCGCCACTGGTTTGAGTCGGCTGTACAGCCCCGCGCCGCCAAAGCGCAACACCAGAACCTTGGCCGCCCACCCCAGCATCAGGCTGGCCCAGATGGTATAGATCGGCCAGCTGACCGCGACCACCAGCCCCAGCGGATGGATCGGACACTTGTTCCACACCCGGCGCAACCAGGCCACGGCGAAGATCAGCACGAAGCCCACCACGATGTAGACCTGTTGGTTGGTCATGCCCAGCATGTCCGGCTTGAACTCCTTGCCGAATACGGAGGCTTCGAGCTTGCCCGTGCCCACGTCGGGCTGCATGACCCAGTTGGCCAGCAACTCGCTGAACACGGTGGCCACGACCACCACCACGGCGAAGCCGCCGAGCAGCAGCATGGTCCGGCCCTGGCGCACCCCGGCCCCCTCGCTCATGGCCGAGGTCTGGACCGCGAAGCCGGCGAGGTTCTCGCGTGTATCCTGGGCCAGGACCCGGCTGATCCAGTTGGTCATCAGGATCGCCTGGATCGGGAAGACGAACTGCAGTCCGAGCCCGTTGACGACCTTGTTCATCACCTCCGGCGCCTGGAAGGCCGCCAGACCACTCTCCGCGACCACGCGGGCGACGACCACGATGGAGGTGAGGAAAAAGGCCAGCCCCAACAGGCCGGCGAACAGGCCGTGATACCAGGGGCCACCGACGTAGGATCCGATCAGGATGACCGTGATCAGGCTGCCGGCCAGCAGCGCACGCGCGCCCCAGACCCCTACCGGATCGTGGGGGTCCGGCCCGGTGAACACCGCTGCGCGCAACAGGCGCCAGTAGTGATGCCGACCGAGCCAGAATACCAGCACCACCAAGCCGAAGCCGGCACCGGCGCCGACCAGTCGCCCATCGCCGGCGAAGCTGAACTGGAGACCGAACGCGGCCAGCCAGCCGCTGATCAGCGCACCGAACCAGAAGCCACCCCAGACCGAGAAACCGATATCGGCACTGAGCAGGAAGGCGATGCCGATGGCGAAGGGAACGATATTGAACGTGCCGAAGAAGCCCGAGAACGCCCAGCGACCGGGCACGTTCGCCGGAATTCCGAAGCCCTTGTAGATCTCGGATGAGGAGACCATGGGATCGGTCGCGAGCGCCGGGAGCGGATGCCAGCCATTGGTGGCGCCGTATTGATAGAGCCAGAACAGGACCAGAATGGCGACGGTGGTCTGGAATGCCCGATTGCTCAGGAAGCTCTTGCGGGAGAGCGCCAGGGGCACCTGGACCAGCGGATGCTGCAGCCGTTCATGGTGGGTCCACTGCCGGGCGGTGAAAGCGACGAAGCCGAGAATCACCGCGATGCCGGCGAGTACGAACCAGAGGGTCGGCCCGACCGGCTCCGCCAGTCGACTGGCCGGGGAATCGCCAAAGGTGTCCATCAGCGCCCAGCGCTGCAGCAGTTCACCGAGCACTTCGTCCGACAGCCCCGCGGTGCCGGCTTCGAGCACCACCCGTTGGGCCTGGATCACGCAGGCCGGTTCGATCGGCAGACCCAGGGCGGCCTTGAGCGCTTCGGCGTCGATTCCGGCCCCGTGCTCCTCGAGCGCGGAACGCAGACTCAAGAGGGCCGGACCATCTGAGAGATACGCGTGGTCAGCCTGCAGCAGATCCTCGAGCAATACCGCCGGCGGCGGTGCGCGAGCTGCAGCGGCGTGTTCCTGCAGGCGCTCATGAAAACCCGGCGGCAGGAAGGGCCGGTCCAGCTCATGGGCGATCTCGTCGGCTGTCGGCAGCTCGTCGATCTGGCCGGTGGCCAGGACTTTGAGGTCCTGGCTCACGGTATCGAGGCGCCGCAGGCGTTCGCTCTCGCCGACACTGCGCAGCAAGCCCGAAAGCTGGTTCTCGCGCCCCGAGAGTCCGCGGATCAGGCGCAGCTCGGGCTGCAGCTCGCGGTGGTACGTCGCCAGCAGGTCCAGAGCGTGGGCGGCGCTCGATGCGGCGGCGCCGGGCTGCACAGCCGCGAGCGCCGCGAGCAACTCCTCAGCGGGCCGATGCCGCTGCGGCAGATCGAGCTCCTGCAACGCCTCGCGACGGGCGGTGTAGTCCTCGCTCCATTCGGCTGCATCCGTGACCTGCTCCGTCGCAGCTGCGACCACCAGCCTGGAGAGACGGACGGCGAGCTCCGCAGCTGCGTCCATGTCGGCTCTGGCGGCGAAGGCGATGCCGTTGGGGAAGGCTTCCTTGATCGAGACCGGACGCCGCTTCGGTGGGCGGGTGTAATCGTCTTTCCGCGATAAGAACTCCTCGCGCATCAGCATGGAACGCCAGGATTGGGCTCCACCAGTGCCGGCGAGTCCTGCGACGATGTAGAGGAAGCAGCCGAGGACCACTATCTCGCGCGGTCGCACCACCAGGAACTGCACGCGATTTCCGAACAATCGCAGCAGCGGGTTCCAGACCAATGCCAGGACGCTGAGAATGGAGAGCGGCACTACGGGGACGTAGAACCACTTGGAGTACATCAGGCCATCTGACGCGGCCATGGTGAACCAGGGCACCAACACGGCCAGGAACAGGGCGAACACAGGGGCGAGCACCCACATGATCGGGCGCACGGCCGGACCGAAGTCGTCCTCGCTTGTCGTGCCGCTCGCAGGCGTGTCCGGTGGCTGAGGTGGCCGGGTATCGCCGGGAAGCGTCGCTGGTGCGGTGCTGGTGCTCGCCGGGCTGGCTGGCTGCTGCGCGTGTGATGCGTCGGAAGGGGGCGTGCCGCCGCCCTGACGCCCCTGCATTTCGCCCGATTCTGACATGGCTGCGTATGTTCGGCTACGCCTCGTGGTATCAAGTGCCATTTGATGCGCCATCCGACTGGTGGCGCTACGGGTGGAACCCGATCATCGGCAGGGCCGCCACCGGGCGCTCGCGGCGTCCGACCCAGGTATGGATGCCGCATGTATCCCGCGGCCCACGGTCTTACGCCCCGCTGTCTCCGGCGTTGTCGCCAGCCGTCGCCTGCCGGGTCTTCTCCGGCACTCCCGACGCGCTATGCATGATCGCCGCGAAGCGGCGCGCCGCCGGTCGCCTTTGATCAGGAGCCCTCCATGCGTACCCCCCTGCTCGCCGCGCTGCTGCTCTCGGTCGGCCTCCTCGGTGCCGCGAGCGCCGAGGAATCCCTGCCACCGCTGGCCGAATGGATCGAGGTCGGCAAACGCAAGGCCAACATCGTCAAGCTCGCGAAACCGATCTTCATCGCCCACGCAGGCAAGCTCGACGAAGCCCTGCAGACGCTGATCGCGCCATTGGCGAGCAAGCCACGCGAGATCGAGGAACGCGCCGCGTCGCTTCAGGTCGTCAAGGGCCTGATGGCAGCGACCGCAGGCGAGGAACCGCCGCTGGTCGCCTTCATCGGCTTCAAGCAGCACGCGCCCAACCTGTTCGAGTACTGCTATTCGATCCGTACCCTGACCAGGTATGGGATCTATCGCGTCACCTGTTATTCACACAAGAACCGCATCGCCCTGCTCGACGCCAACATCACCACGCGCCTGGTCGACGTCCGACGAGCCCTGTCGCAGATGCGCGTCTTCGAGCACACGCTCGACATCACCTGGACCGAAGACGAAGACGAGGACGAGGACGAAGACGAAGATGAAACCGAGGTGTTCTGAGACTGCTGCGTGCGCGCGGCGAAAGCGCTCACGGAGCCGGCATGTCAACGCCGGGAGCGAGCTCGGCCGCGCAACGCTGGCGGTAGCGCCGCAGCGCCTCCGGCGCGAGATCGGGGCCGATCACGCCGGGCGCCACCGCCCAGGCCGCGGGCGCTTCGAGGCCCGGCTGCGCGATCACCTCGCAGTCGTAGGTCCGCCCGACGTCAACGACCTGCTCCTGCAGCGGACCGAGCGCCCCGCTGCCGTCGTCGGGTGCCACCGGTTGGACCAGTACCACGCGCAGGGCCCCGCGCTGCTTGAGATCGCTGACCAGCCAGGCCAGAGCCTGGCGGTAGGCGCGATGCTTCCAGCTGGCGAACACGTCATCGCCGCCGAGCTGGACCATGATGCTGCGGCCAACAGTCGGTCGCCGCCGCGCCGCATGGATCTGCGCCAACAACACCGGATGGCCGAACGGGACGGTCGGCGCCGGCAGGATCAGATCGCAGCGCGGGCGCTCCTTCTCGCTGATGCCGCGCAACAAGGCCCAGCGCCGGTCGGCTTCGGCCTCGCGCCGTTCGAGCAACAGCACCACCGGCAGGTCGGCGAAATGCAACCGGCCGTGATCGCCCAGTTCCAAGGGCGCTTGCGAACCAGGGCGCACGAAGTGGAGCCCGGCGACCAGCGCATCGCTGGCATCGACCACCCGTACACTGCGCGCCAGGCGCGGAACGAACGTGATCTGCAGCACGGCATCGCGCTCGCTCCGGCTCAGCTGCATCTCCGCTGGCGGCTCGACCACCCGCCAGCGACTGGTGGTGCGCCCCGCGCTCGCGCGCAGGGCGACCGTCAATGCCTCGCCGTCGTAGGCCACCGCCGGCAGATGGTCGAAGACCGCGACCGCTTCGTCGCCTGCCGCCGGGATCGGGAGAAGCTGCGATACGCAGATAAGCAGCAGCCCACGGGCGATCACCGACGCCGCTCCCGCCGGCGTTCCGGCCGCGCCGGTTCATCACCACGCAATTGCACCAACAAGCGTTGGATGCTCAGTTCCCACTCCTCACCCGGTTCGGCATAGCCGAAGAAGCCGACCACCGCCTCGCTGGTGCCCAGATCCACATCGGCCTGCAGCCGCACCCGCTCGCCATCGATCAGGGCCACGATCCGGTCCCTGCGTCGGTGGTCGAACTCGAGCCGCAAGTGGGTTTGCAGTCCGGATACCGAACGTCCCAGGCGGACCCACTGCCCCCACTCCTCGTCGAGGACGCGATAGGCGAGTACGCCGTCGCCCTGGACACCATAGCCGATGCCCGAGCGCCGCCGTTCGTCGGTGACTTCGATCCCCACGATCGCCGTGCCCACGCGGCCGAGGTCGAGGCTGCAGCTCACGCGACGCAGACTCTCGGCATCAGCGGTGGTCCAGACCCGGCAGACCGGGTCACTGGTCGCCAACTGCTTGCCGCGCATCATCAGCGCGCCGTGCTCGATCAGGGTCAGGATGCCCGTGCCCTCGCTGCTGGCGCTCCATCCGTCGCGCAACGCGTAACCCGTCGGCCATTCCGAGAAGTCGTAGACCCGGACCACGTCCTGTTCCTCGGCATACTGCTCGCCGATGCGTTCGAGATAACCGCGGGGCGGATCATCGCTGCGCAAAGCCTGGCGATAGAACTCGCGCGCCTCGTCCTCCTTCTTGGCCACCGCTGCGAGGTAGACCCGGGTGACCGCGGCGTAGCCGTCGTTCTCTGGCATCTGCTCGATCAGCTCATGTGCCCGATCGAAGCGCCCGGCGCGGATGTGACCATACAGTTGCCACCGCTGGCTCTCCCGGGTGTCAGCATAGCCGAGGCGATCGACGGCAGCCAGGCTGCCATTCTCGTCGAGCAGGTCGGCGATACTGCTCAGGAAGGTGACCCTGATCCCGTCGTGGTCGGCGAGGAAGCGGCGCGCGCCCTGGGCATTGCCGCGCTCGAGCAGAAGACAGGCGTTGAGCTCACGCGCGACCGGTCGCAGGCCTTCCGGCAGCGCGTCGACATCCTCGATCGGGCGGCGATCGCACTGCGCGACGCCCAGTCTGGCGGCGGGATGGTCGAGCCGCGCCCAGATCCGCCGGGCGGCGGTACGATCGCCGAGGCGGTAGTGGGTCAGGCCGAAGTTGTAGTGGGCGGTGACGCGCAGCCCCGCCGATACACCGGCCTCGGTCGCGGAGCGCAAGAACTCATGCGCCTTGGGCAGCCGCTCCGCACCACCCGACTTGAGCAACGCGGTCCCGGTGATGGCGAGGCAGTCCGGGGCGCGATGACCCGCGTCCAACAGCTCCTGGGCGACCTCGGCTGCGCGGGGCAGATTGCCCAGACGGAAATGGCAGCGCGCAAGGGCGACGCCGGCCTGCGCGTTGTCGTCGACGCGCAGGTTGTAGAGTCGGCTGTAGGCGTCGCGCGCCTGCTCCCAGTCGCCGCGCGCTTCGGCCAGGCGTGCCAGCAGACGGTTGCCGGGCATGCTCGAACGCGAATCGTCGACCCATTCCTGGGCCAGTTCGTACAACTGGTCGGTGCGGTTCTGGACGCGATAGATCTCTTCGAGCGCCGCGTACCCGCTCTCGAATCCGGCGACCCGCTCGTTGGCGAACACCGCCCGGATGATCTCTTCGAGCGCGCGATGGTAGCCGGGAACCGGCAGCAACAACTCGATCGCCTCCAGGGCCAGGCGTTCGTTGCCGGCATACTTCTGCGCCGCATCGCGGGCCAGGTCGCGCGTCAGCTGCAGGATCCTGTCAGCGCGTGCGCGGTCCTCCACCGCGTACTTCTGCGCCCATTCACGGCCGTGCTCGAGCGTACGCATGATCTCCGACTCGTATTCGCGCGGGGCCTTGAGCAGGATCCGGCTCCGCTTGCGAATGATGTCGGTCGGCATGCTCTTGCGTACGATCCGGGTGTACTGCGCCGGAAGGAAGGTGATCGGATCCTTGGCGTCAGGCGGGAGGAACAGCACCGTTCCGGTCTCCGGATCGATCTCTTCAATGTGTCCGTGGACCGGTCCATCGAGCAGGTAGACCTTGTCATAGGGCTCGATCCGGAAGCCGGGCAGTTCGAGATCGTCCGCGCCGCAGGCTACCGCAACGATGGCGAGCAGTGCCAACAGGCGCAATGACGACGGCCGGTTGCAGACAGGGCTCATGGCGCCACCTGCTTGCCCAGTGGCAACACCGGCAGGTCCGGCAGCACAAGATCGGGCGGTGGCGGCTCACCGATCTTGACCCGTATCGTGGTCGTATCGGCACGCAGCGTGAATGGATTGATGGTCCGCGGCCGGCGGGCGCTGGCGACCACCGGCCCGAGGGCCTCCGCCGCGCCGATCACCGCTTCGGGCGCCGGTAACGGCAGATGCAGCACCCGCTGTTCGATCGGTCGGTCTTCCGGAAGGCTGACCATGTGGCCGCCAAGCAGGATCACGGCCAACAACAGCAGGCCGGCGACGGTCCACTGTTGCGGTGTCGGGCGGAAGCTCGTCATCGTGCCCTCCTCCGGCTCCCGTAGGTGCTCGCCCCCGCGCGTCCTCGCGGCGCCCTGGCGGCGGTGAGTGCCTCGAGCCCCCAGTCCGGGTGGTTGCGCAGCAACAGGCCGACGGTCATGTCGAGTTCGTATGCCGCCCCCTCGAGCTTGCGCAGCCGCAGATCCCACAGGAACAATCCGCTGCGGGAGCGATCCAAGCGCTGCAGGATCTCCTTCGCCGTATCATAGATACAGGTCAGCGTCACGCTGGTCTGGACCATCGCGTAGGCCTCATCCGGGGTGCGATAGCGCCGATTGGGGCCGCCAACGCTGACTGCGTGCACCTGCTTGTGTTCGTCGCCGAGCTCGAAGACGTCGAGCACCAGATCGCAGGTGGTGGCGAAGCAGCAGACCTCGGCCAGCTGCAGACCGCGGATGAGTGCGCTGTCGGAGTCGATGTCGCGTTCGCCGCGATAGGGCAACTCCTCGGTCGCGGGGAAGGGCACCGGCACCCCCGCAGCACGTTGCGAGGTGGTGGCGCGCACCCCCAGGCGGACATGCACCTCGCGCACGTAGCCACGGGCCTCGTTATAGCTCACCGGCTGGTGGAAGTCGAACAGGGTGCCATCCTCGGCGACGAACTCCTCGGCGATGGTCCGGGCGCGATCCTCGCGCAACCGGTCGATGAGCAACAGGGCCTGCTGTCGTGGCGACGCGACCGCGATCTCCTGCGTACCGGCCAGATCGCGCTCGTACAATGGGGCATAGGCGGCGATGAGCTCCTCGGCCAGATCGGGCGTCAGCGCCGCTGCGGACAGCTCGGTGCCGTAGCACCAGCCGAACTCCATTGCCGTGAGCGCCGCGCCCTGGGCATCACGCACCACGCGCAAGGCGTCGATCGCCTCCTCGGCCTCGGCCCGGGGCCCGCCGCCGTCATCGAGGTAGAATTGCCGGTATTGCTGATAGTCGGACGCGACGATGGCCTCCTTGTCATCCACCTTCTCGACCATCGGTGCGATCACCAGCAGATAGCCGAGCACGAGGCCACCGAAGGTGGCCCCGCCCCAGATCAACAACTCCTTCTGGGCTTCAGGCTTCACCGTCACCTCCGCCGGCCGTCGCCCCGGCCGGCCGCAGGCGGCTCACCGGCCACCAGGCCAGGATCCACACGCCGGCCACCACCAGCAGCGGCGCTACCGGCTGGACCGCGACCGCCCCGTCGACGCTCTCACGATAGAGCAGGTCCGGCCACATCAGCGCGCCGCCGAGCGCGAACACCAGACCCAGCTTGAGCGGAAAGCCTGGCCGCGCGATGCGACGCTGATCGCGCACCTGCAGCGGGACGCCGATCAACAACAGAGGCAGGCCGATGAAGTAGAGCCGGCTCGACCAGGCCGGCCCCAGCCACAGCCACAGGAACACGGCAGCGAGAATCAGCAACGCACCGACTCGGATCTCGCTACGGCAGCCGTCATCGGTGAAGGTGAACGGGCTGCGCTTGCGCTTGTCCTCGGCCTGGTCCGCGGACCGTTCGCCGGTCGTACCCGCTTCCTCTGCGCTCGCAGGCTGCGTGTCATCGGTCTCAGCCATATCGCTCCCATTCCGCGGCCCAGACGGCCGCCGCGGCGACCGCCGCGGTCTCGATCCGCAGGACCGGCTGCGCCAGACGCACACATCGCGCGCCGGCCACGCGCAGATATTCACATTCCTCGGCAGTCAGGCCACCCTCGGGACCGATCACCATCGTGGTATCCTGTGGCGCACCCGGCTGCGGAGCAAGTCCCTCACGATCGAGGACGATACACGCCGTTCCGGCCTGCGCGACTGTCTCGATATCCAACACCGGGCCGATGCCGGGCAGGTCGGCCCGACCGCACTGCTTGAGCGCCTCGCGGGCGATCCGCCGACCACGCGCGAGGTCCGGAACACGCTGCGCCCGCTCACAACGCAGCGGGGCGATGCAGCCCACGCCGAGCTCGGTCAGCGCCCGCACCGTATCGTCGAACCGTGCGCCCTTGGGCGCGGCCACCGCCACCCGCAGCCGGCTGGCTTGCGGAGCCGGTACCGCCACGGGTGCTCGGGCCTCGCAGACCACCCGGTGCCGCTCCACGGCCACCACCGCCGCCTCGGCCGCCGACCCCCGCCCGTCGACCAGGCGCACGCTCTGACCCGCGCGCAGCCGCAGGACATTACGCGCGTGGTGGGCCTCATCGTCTGCGATGGTCAGCCTGCCCGCCGCCAGGTCGGGGTGGAACAGCGTACGGGTGCGCATCCGCGCAGACTACAGTTCAGCCCCAGGCGGTCCACGCCGTGGGCCAGGGCGACTCAAAGCACGCCCCGGGAGCGCCGATCACCAGGTCGGCATGCCTTGCGTCGCCTCCACCTGCGTCCAACCGCCCGGCTCTCCTTGGTGCTTGGGCCATTTTGACGCAGCTGGAGGCGAGGCATGGCCCTCATTTGCGAGCTTTGAGTCGCCCTGCGCCGTGGGCCGCCCGGGGCTGGCGGACGTCGCCCCGGGGCGTAGACCTAGCGCATGGACGCCTTCCGCATCATCGGCGGGGCACGGTTGAGCGGTTCGATCGCCGTCAACGGGGCCAAGAACGCCGCCCTGCCGGTGCTGACCTCGGCCCTGCTGACCGATCAGCCCTGCCGCTACCGCAACATCCCTCTACTGCGCGACGTGCAGACCCAGGTCAAGATCCTCAACACCCTGGGCATCGAGACACGCTGGCGGGGTCGTACCATCGAGACCCGCGCGGTCGACGCCTACAACAGCACCGCCCCCTACGAGCTGCTCAAAACGATGCGCGCCGGCGTGTGCGTCCTCGGTCCATTGCTGGCCAAGCGCGGCCACGCCAGGGTCAGCCTGCCCGGCGGTTGCATCATCGGCGAACGGCCGATCGACCTCCATCTACGCGGGCTCGAGGCCCTGGGTGCGGAGATCGACATCGACCACGGCTACGTCGAGGCACGCTCGCCGAAGGGCGGCCTGCGCGGGGCCGAGATCTACCTCGGCGGCAAGTGGGGCAGCTCGGTCACCGCGACCCACAACGTGATGAGCGCGGCGGCCCTGGCGCGTGGCCGCACGGTGATCGAGTGCGCCGCCTGTGAGCCCGAGGTCGTCGACCTCGCTGAATGCCTCAACGCGATGGGCGCCCGGATCCAGAACGCCGGCAGCCCGCGCCTGATCATCGACGGCGTTCGCCGGCTGCACGCAGCGGATTGGCGCGTGATTCCGGACCGCATCGAGGCTGCGACCTTCCTCGCGCTGGGGGCGATCACCCGTTCACCGATCGAGATCACCCGCTGCCGCCCCGACCACCTGATGTCGGTGATCCACGTCATGCGCGAGATGGGCGTGGGCGTGGCGGTGCGGGGGCGCAGCCTGCGGGTCGAACCGCCGCGGCGCTTCAAGCCGAAGGACGTGGTCACCCTGCCCTACCCCGCCTTCCCCACCGACTGTCAGGCCCAGACCATGGTCCTGGCTGCGCTCGCTGACGGCGCCTCGGTGATCACCGAACGCGTCTACCCCGAGCGCTTCATGCACGCGGCCGAACTCAAACGCATGGGGGCGGATATCCGCGTCGCCAACGGCCAGGCCGTGGTCCACGGCGTGCGCCAGTTGCAGGGCGCCGAGATCATGGCCAGCGACCTGCGTGCCAGCGCCGCGCTGGTGCTCGCCGGGCTGGCTGCCAAAGGCGAGACGCTGCTGCATCGCATCTATCACATCGACCGCGGCTACGAGGCCATCGCACGTCGACTCGGACGTCTCGGCGCCCGGATCGAGCGGGTTGGAGAAGCGAAGCCATGACCACCGCCCAGGCCACCTTCGACGCATTCTGCCTCGACCTCGGCCGCCGCCAGCCCACCCCCGGCGGTGGAGCGGCCGCCGCTGCGGCCGCGGCCATCGGCAGCGCGCTCGGCGCGATGGCCGCGGCCTACACCACCGGGCCCAAGTGGGCCGAACGCGAGGCCGAAGCCACTGCGTTGGCCGCCGACCTGCGGCAGGCCGCGGCGACGATGCTCGTCCGCGCCGATGCCGACACCCGCGCCTATGCCGCGCTCGCCCGCAGCTGGCGAGACGACTCGCTGCCGCAGGAGGAGCGCATGGCGATCGCCGATACGGCGCGCGCGGTGCCGGCCGACCTGCTCGCCGACTGTGCCAGACACGCCGCGACACTGCAGGACTTCCTGCCGCGCTGCAATCCCCGCATCGTCTCCGATGCCCGCGCCGCGATCCACCTGCTCGCCGGGGCCGGCCGCGCTGCATTCCAGACGCTGCTGGTCAACGATCCACCTGCCCCGATGCACGATCAGGCCCAGCAGGATCTCGCCAGGCTCAGCGCCGCCGAAGCCGACTGCGCCATCAGCGGCTGAGGCCGCGGGCGCGCAGGCTCAGCCGCCGGGTGCGTGTGGAATGGCAGCGAACAGCGCCTGCCAGGCGCGTGGCTGCTCCCGCTCGCTGGAGGCGATGCACACCAGCTCGACCGAGGCAGGGCCGCGCGGCTGCCAGGCGACCGGGAATTCCGGCTGCGCATAGCCGGTGAACGCGACCACCACCGGTACCCCCAGCGCTGCGGCGAGGTGATGGCCCACGCTGTCGTAGGCCAGCGCGAGCCGGCATCCGGCCACGGCGGCGGCCCAGAAGCCGATGCTGCCATGCAAGCGTACGACCGGGGCGGTGGCGAGTTCGCCCGGCTCGAGCGCGTTCCATGCCCGACCGCCGGCCTGCCCGGGATCCTCGACCACGTCGAGCGCGACGAGCCCGGCCGCGGCGAGCAAGGCATCGCTGTTGGCCAGCTCCTCGGCACCGAAACCGCGATCGAGCACGATACGCCATCCACGCTTGCGCAGCTCGGCGAGCAAGCGGACCTCCGCTGCCCGCGGCAGGGCCTTGGCCGGGTTGCCGCCGTGATCGAGCTTGACCGCGACCAGCGGTGCCGGGCCGAGCGCGGCGCAGAGCGCAGTACGCCAGCGCTCGGTCGTTGCATCCGGCCACAGCCGCGGCAGGCAGCTCGCGCCGGGCGCCGCGAACCGTCGCTCGCACCATGCGTCACAGGCCGCGGCCAGGCTGATCACCGCAGCACCCGCCTCCAGCCCGTGCTCCCACAGCGCGGTCCGTTCCTCCGCGATCAACGGTAGCAGGCCGAGTTGATCGAGGCGCGAGTCCGGGTTGACCAGCAGGTCGATGTCCTCGTCGGCGATCGCGTGCTGCAGCGACCGCCAGGCATGCAAGCGCTCGCGCAGGTCACCGCGACGTTCGTAGCTGAGTGGATGTACGCGCAAGGCCGGCAGCCCGGCGAACAGGGCCGCGAGTTTCGCTGCGCCGAAAAGCACGATCTGCGCCTGAGGCCATCGTTGATGCAGCCACTGGATCACCACCGAGGTGAGCAGGATGTCAGCGCCGAGGGTGACCCGGCTGAGCACAGCGATCCGCTGCGGCTCGATGGTGATCGGCGCATCCGCGCTTCGCAGGCGCGCGTGACGCGCGAGCAGCTGCGCCTCATTGTGCAGATTGTGGGCGGCGAGGCCGGCAGCCAGATCCGGATCCTGCTCGGCGCAGCGCCAGATCACCCGCGCCATCACCCGGGTGGAGACGCGCCGACCGATGCGGGCGAAGCCATCGTTGAGCGGTTCGATCACGCCCGCGAACAGGGCGACCAGGCCGGCGCGACGCTCTGCGGGCCCGGAGTCGAGGCAGGCTGCGGCCAACGCATCGGCCGCAGCGAGCAGGTGCGCATCCACACAGGCGCGCTGATGCTCGTCCGCGGCGATCGCCGCGGCGGCGCGCTCACGGATCGCGGCTGCAGCGGCCGTCGCCCTCACGGATCCCCCTGCTGCCACCAGGTCGGCGGCGCGTGTTCGACATTGATCACCAACGTACGCTCCAACGCGATCACCGCGGGCAGTCGGATGTGCGCGAGCGCGAGCCAGGCCCAGGTGGCCAGCGGTCGCTCGGGCAGCAGCCAGACGCGTAGCCGCGAATCCCTCGCCGCAGCCACCACCTGCAGCGGCGGGGCATCCACGACCGCCGCCAGAGCCGGTCCGCCCAGCGCGCCGAGCAGTTCTGCCTCGACGCGGCGCAACCACAGCTGCCAGTGCCAGGGCGCGAAGGCCTGGACCCGCGCGTGCACTCTGGCAGCGCCCACCGCACCGGTAAGCGTCAGCGGCGGACCCGCCGCCGGGGCCACGACGCCTTCGAGCACGACCGGATGTCGACCGAGATCGAGCGTACGATCGCGCAGCGTCATCCGACCGGCATCGATGGTCAGGGCCAAGGCGTAGCCCCCCGCTTCCGGGCGCGCCTGGGCGCGGCAACGGGCGTGCAGCCCGGCCAGCGCCTGGCCGAAGACACCCTCGCTCCATTCGAGTTCCATGGCCGCCGGCGCGCCCCCAGGCACGTCGGGCCACCGCGCGTGGAACGCGAGCCGTCCGGCGAAGCCGTCGAGCACCAGCGGCAGCGCCAGGCGCGCGTCGACGAGGAAATCGGTCAGCTCCGCCGCGGCGAGATCGAGCGTGCTGCCACTATCATCATGCCGGAGCACCAGGCTGTAATCACGCCGCGCACTGCGCAGCTGCAGCTCACTGCAGGATGCCGCAGTGGGTCCGCTCGGCAGGACCGCCTTCAGCGGACCGCTCCAGCCGAGGGCATGCGCTCCGAATTCCAGTCGACCGCGTTCGATGGCGGCCTCCAGTCGCCAGCCCGCTGCCGCCCGCTGAGCATGGAAGGTCTGTGCCAGCCCGTCGCGCAGCTGCCATGGTGCAAGCCAATCGGCGAACAGATGGGCCGGCAGGCGTTCGCCGCTGATGCGCGCCACCCCCGCCCCATCGCCGCTGACCTGCCAGTGCGCTCCAGGCGCAGGCGCCTCGCCGGTCAGGTCGAAACGTAGCCCGTGGTCGTCTTGTTCGATCCGTCCCGAACCCCTTGGTGTGAGCGCGATCCAATCTGCGAGGGCGAGCCCCGTGCGTGCGGCGAGCAGATCTCCGGCGATGCCGTCGAGTTCGAGCTGCGACCACGAGAACCCGGCGTGGCGGGCATCGACGGTGGCGGCGAGCTGTTCGAGCCGGACCAGACCCGGGATCCGGGCCGTGAGCCGATCGCAGACCAACACTCCGTCAGCCGCACGCCAGTCGGCGCTGATCCGGGCGTGTTCGGCCGCGGCACCGGCCAGCGGCGCGCGCCACTGCATCGCGAGCTGGCCGGCGAGCGCACCGGTGACCAGGTCCACGACCAGCTGCGAACCGGAGCAATCGAGTTCGCGCGGCAGCATCAGGCGCTGGAGCCGGCCCAACCGCGGCATCATGCCGAGCCCGGCGAGCGCATCGCAGAGCGCCGACACCGGGATCACCCCCGACGCCACCGTCAGCTCGAGCCCCGCATCGCCGCTGGCCCACGCCCACGACCCGCGCAACGGATCGGATCCCTGCTGCCACTGCAACGCGAAATCCCCGGCCAGGCGTTCGGAGTCCGGACCGGCACGCAGGCTGCACCGCAGCCCGGCGAGGCCGAGGGCCGGGGCATCGAGCTGCAGGTCGACCCGTAGTGATCCATCCGCCATGGTGCGACCCGCGCAGGCGACAGCGAGGCGCTCCGGCAGCAGCCCGATCACCGGGCGGCGGGCCGTGGCCTCGCCGAGCACCTGCTCGAGCAGCACTTCCGGCACGATGTCCGTGGCGTCGAGTCGCCAGACGTAGGCCGAGCCGCCCAGCGCACCGGTGAATGCCAGCGAGCCCTGCGCGAGCTGTGCGCGCAGGGCGATCTGACGTTGGTCCTCGCGGTTGTCCCACAGCAGGGTCGCGGCGTCGAGCAGCGGTGTGTCATCGAACAGCACCACCGCGTCATCGAGCTCGACCCGGATCCGGGGGTGGACCTCCATCTCGCGGTAGAGCCGGTGGATCTCCTCACCGAGCTCGAGAAGGAACGGGTGATTGCGCGGCGAGGCGTCGAGGCGCAGGCCGCGCAGAGCGACATCGCCGACCCTGGTCTCGAGCACCGAGCCACGGATCAGGGCATGCGCGAGCTCGAACACCGGCGCGCCATCCGTTCCGGCATGGACCCCACTGTCCTCGACCACCACCGTATCGAGCGCATCGACCGCGAGCGTGCCGATCTCCAGCCGACCGGGCAACTCCTCGCTCCAGGCCTGCTCGATCCGGCGTTGCAGCGCGCCGCTGACGACGAACCACACCGCCACGCCCCCGGCCAGCACGGGCAGGCCGAGGACGATGACCGCGATGACCAGTCGGATGCGCGCACGACGAGTGAGCCGACCCATGAACCGCTGCTCCCCCAGCGATGAGTCTCCGGCCTGCGCGCGCAGCGCAAGGATCGCTGGTGCGCGCCGCATCAGCGCCCGCAGCGCAGCCGTCCCAGAGCCGGCTGTGTGCGGCTCCGGTGCGCGAGGACGCACCCGTTGATCAATCGAGAGCCCCTGCTGTCAGCCCGCAGCGCTGCACACCCCGGCGCTGAAGGCCCTGGCGTCGGCCTGCGTCGCTCTATCCTCGCGCACATGCGATTCACGAAGATGCACGGATGCGGCAACGACTACGTCTACCTCGACGCCTGGCAGGAGCAGATCCCTGCCGACCTGCCGGCGCTCGCCCGGGCCATCTCCCACCGGCATTTCGGCGTCGGCGCCGATGGCCTGGTGGTGGTCGGGCCCGGCGAACAGGCGCCGGCGCGGATGACGATGTTCAATGCCGACGGCTCTCAGGCGGAGATGTGCGGCAACGCGCTGCGTTGCTGCGCCCGTCTGGCCTACGCCGGCGGCCACCTGGATGGTCCGCAGACCACCTTCGAGACCGGCGCCGGATTGTTGCCGGTGACCTGTCTGCTCGATGGGGCGGGGCACTGCACGGGCGCGAGCGTGGACATGGGCCGGCCACGACTCGATCCGGCCGCGGTGCCGGTCAACCATCCCGGCCCCGGCCCCCTGCTGGGTCTCGAGCTCGCCGTGGACGGCTATCCGCCCTTCGCCGCCGTCGCCGTGGGCATGGGCAACCCCCACGCGGTGATCTTCGTCGACGATGTCGACAGCGCTCCGGTCTGCACCGCCGGCCCCCTGCTCGAACACCACCCGGCCTTCCCCAACCGCACCAACGTCGAATTCGTCAGCCGCCTGGATGTGGCCGACGGTCAGATCCTGCGCCAGCGCACCTGGGAACGCGGCTCGGGCGAAACCTGGGCCTGTGGCACCGGCGCCTGCGCGGCAGTGGTCGCGGCCGTGCTCGCCGGCGTGGTCGCACCCGGCGCGACCACCGTCCGGCTCAACGGCGGCGATCTGGACATCAGCTGGGATGGCGAAGGCAGCATCATCATGGCCGGCCCCGCGACGCAGGTGTTCACCGGCGACTGGCCGCTCGATGGCGCCGGCTGACCGGAACGCCGCCGGGCTGATGCGCCGACGATGCCTTCTTGACCACTCCATCTGGCGCTCTACCGTCTGCGCCCTCGCACGTTCACACGGTCCCAGTAGCTCAGCAGGTTAGAGCGCCAGATTGTGGCTCTGGAGGTCGTCGGTTCAAATCCGATCTGGGACCCCATCATCGCCCCGCCGTCGCCACGACGGTGGGGCGATCTCTTTCCCGGGGGCGTTCATGCCGGCCCGCAGGCCGTGTGCGCCAGCGATGCCATCAGGAGGCGCGAGCCGGGCGCGCGCTCGGTCTCCACCGCTATGCGCGCAGCACGAAGAAGTCGTGCACGTGCAATACCTCGATCACCGCGCGTACCCGTTCGCCGGCGTTCTGCAGCGCGATGCGTTTGTCGACCAGGCCGTAAGCCTGATGCAGCCAGAGCGATCCACTGAAGAAGGAGGAACAGGGGTGATGGAGGTGGCGCAGGTCGAACACCAGCCCGCCATAGGGCCCCGGCCGCGACTCGTAGATCGCCCGGGCCCAGTCGGCCTGCCACATCGAGGGCGAGTTCTCCCGCCGCACCGCCAATGCGAGCTGCCCGTTCTGCTCGGCGACGTCGACCGGCAGAGGCAGCCCGAATCCCGCTGGACCCTTGTGCATTATGTAGCGTTCCCGCCGGCAAGCATGTCCGATCCATTCTACGCCGACACGCGAACAATGCCATCGCCGGAATGACACTCCGCAGCGGCTGCTTGCGCCGGCAGTCGTTTGCCTACCGTGCCCGGAGCACCCGCAAGAGGAGAAGACATGCAGATCCTGGTCCTCGGCGGCAGCGGCAACATCTCGTCAGATTGTGTGCAGGCCTGGTGTGCCGCGGGCCACGAGGTGAGCGTGCTCAACCGTGGCTCGCAGTCGCCGCCAGCCGGGGTGCGGCAGTTCGTCGCCGATCGCAACGACGCCACCGCCATGGCCGCGGCGCTCGGCGATGGGCGCTTCGATGCGGTGGTCGACTTCCTCTGTTTCGATCCGGAGCAGGCGGCCGCCGCCCATCGGATCTGTGCCGGTCGCTGCGCGCAATTCGTATTCGTCAGCTCCGCCACCGTCTACGCCAAGCCTCATGTCATTCCGGTGGCCGAGGACCACTCCCTCGGCAATCCGGCCTCACCCTATGCCGAGGCCAAGCTGGCGGCAGAGCGCTGGTTCGCCGAGCGCCATGGCGATGGCTTCCCGCTGACGGTGGTCCGCCCGTCGCACACCTTCTCGCGCCGTTGGATCCCCTCCCCCTTCTCTGGCTGCGATTGGACGCTCTGCGCCCGGATCGAGGCGGGTGAGCCGGTGGTCGTTCCCGACGACGGCCGCACTCCCTGGGCCCTGACCGCGACCGAGGACTTCGCCCGCGCGCTCGGCGGCCTGCTGGGCAACCCGGCGGCCATCGGCAACACCTTCAACATCACCACCAACGAAGCTGGTAGCTGGAACGAGTTCCACCTCCGCCTCGGCGCCGCGCTCGGCCGGACAGCTGTGCTGCGCCATATGCCGGCGGCACGCATCGCCGCAGCCCATCCGGAGCTCGGCCCCAAGCTCGAAGGCGACAAGTGCAATCCTGGCGTGTTCGACAACAGCCGATTGCTGCGCGCCGTTCCCGGATTCGCCTGCCGATTCACGCTTCAACGCGCGCTCGAACGGTCGGTGGCCTGGTTCCGTGCCGATCCCGCGCGGATGGTCTGCGATCCGCAGGCCGCGGCCATCCACGCGACACTCGCCGAGGCCGCCGGCTGAGTGACCCGCCGCCCCAGACGAGCAGCAGGCGGCACGAGCTTCCCGCCCTGCCGCCTGCTGCGTCGATCGAAGACCCGCGAGCGGTCGCTGGCGACCGCTCGCGACGAGCCATCAGGACTCGGTGAGCGTACGCACCCGGGCATTGAGCCCGGCCAGCTGTTCGCGCATGCGTCGGTTGTCCTCCATCGCGTCGTCGAAGCGCTCCTGCAGGTTTTCGAACTCCTCGCGGTTTTCGAGCACCTTCTGGTCGAGCTTCTGACGCAGATTCTCGGCCATGTTGCGCAGGCTGGCGTTGGTGGCCTTCTGTTCACCGAGTTCCCGCTCGAGCGACCGCCGACCAGCGATCAGCTCGTCGCGTTCGGCGTGGGCCGCATCGAGTTCATCGCGCAGTTCTGAAGCCGATTCGGCGAGCTCGAGCTGGTTCTCCAGCTCACGGTTGCGGTGCTGCTCGGCCTCGAGCTCTTCGGTCAGCGCCTGGACCCGTGCTTCGAAATCACCGGCATGGGAAGCCTCGCGCGTCGCCTCGTCGAGCTCGCCGCGCAGCTCGGCCAGGTTGTCGTCGCGCTCGTCGAGCGCGTGACGCAGCTCCTCGACCCGCGCTTCGAGCGTGGCCACCGTCGACTCGAGCTCCTCGCGCTGATCGACCGAGGCGACCTCGGTGCTGCGACGGGTGCGCTGCTCATCGGCCAGACGCCGTTTGAGTTCGCCGATCTCGCGGGTCATGCCCTCGGTCATCTCGGTCTCGCGCGCCCGCACCTCCTCGAGTTCGGCCCGGGCCTGCTTGAGCGCCGTGTTGGCCGCCTTGAGCTCATCGCGGGTGGTCGTCAGCTCCTGATCGCGTTGGTCGAGGGTCTGCGAGCGCTTGTCGGCCTTCTTCAGCTCGCGCGCAAGCTCGCCCTGTTCCTGGGTCAGCTTGCGCACCTGCTCCTCGTTGCGCGTGCGTTTCTTCTGCTCGGCTTCAAGGCGCTTCTCGAGGTCGGTGATCGTCCGGGTGCGATCGGTCAGGGCCTGGCCGCGCCGCTGCAGCTCCTGGGTGATCTGCCCGACGCGGTTGCTGACCTTCTCGACCACGTCGATACCCGACTTGATCACCTGCAGCACCTGCTCCGGGCCGACGCCGGCGCTGTCGTCGAGGCGCTTGAAGGTCTTGGTGAACCGACCCAGGTGCATCCCGCTCTTGAGGTTGGTCACCGAGAGCGCGGCGTCGGTGGCATTGGCCAGCTCGACCAGCGCGTTGCCGAGCTGCTTCTGCGCGGTCTCGTACTGCTGCTCGAAGCGCGCGTGACGCTCCATCTCCTTGCGCAGCTCGCCCATCTCGCCGGTAGTGGTCTTGAGCTCCTGCTGCAGGGTCCTGGCCTGCTCGGCCTTGGTCGACAGGGTGTCGATCTGCTTGGCCATCCCCTCCTGCTCGCGTTGCAGGGCGGTGATCTCCTTCTCCTTCGCAACCACCTCGTCGCCGAGGCGTTCGACGTCGCTCAAGCTCGCATCGAGTTGGGCCTGGACCCGGTCGAGCTCGACCTGGGCCAGCTTGAGTTCCTGCTGGGTCTCGCCGAAAGCCTCGGTCTGGCCGGCATAGTCGTCCTTGATCCCGGTCAGCTCCTGTTGCTGGGCCTGGAAGGCGGCGACGAAGGCGCCCCGCCGTTGTGCCAGCGCCTCGGAGAGCGAACGCACGGCCTGGATCATGTCGTCGGTCAGGTTGGTCTGGAAGACCTCGTCCACCTCACCTTCGAGCGCCTCGTTGGCTTCGGCGATCACCGCCTCGAGCTCGTCACGTGCCATCGTCAGCGGCGCGACCTCGGCCAGTGCGTCGACCGGCGCGTCGGCCTCGGCGACGCCGAGCAGCGCGTCGGCCAGTTCCACCGTCGCCGCATCGGCCTGGCGCGCCGCGGCGAGCATCTCCTCGAGACTCGTGCCGCGCTTCTCGAGTTGTTCGCGCGCAGCGGTCAGCTCCTGTTCGAGCTGCTCACACTGGGTGCCGAGGCGCTCTTCCTGTTCGCGCGCGGCGGTGGTCTGCGTCTCGAGCTTGACGCCGAGCTCGTCGACCTCCTCCTGCAGCGCCTCGGCGCTGCTCTGGGCGGCGCCGAGTTGAGCGCTGGTGGTCTCGAGTTCGGATCGCGCCTCGGCCAGCTCGGTCTCCAGCTTCGCGCGGTCGGCCTCGAGGCCATCGCCGCTCTTCTCCAGCTCATCCACCCGTCGCTGCAGCAGCTTGACGCGGTTGCTCTGCACCTTGGCCCGCGAACCGAGCACCTGGACCAGCTCGCGCAGCTGCACCAGCGCCGGGGCGAGCGCCGCTGGCGAATCGAACCCCTCCTTGCCCTCGATCGCCTGCTTGATCTGCGAGCGCAGCGCTTCGAGCTCTTGATCGTCGTCCTCGGGCCCCAGCGGCTTGAGCGGATCCGGTGCGCCCGCGACCGCGGTGGTCAGGCTGCGCAGGGCCTTGACCGCCTGCTGCAGCTCCCGCTCGGCGGCCTTGGCCGCGTCCTCGAGCTCGCCGACCCGCTCCTGGGCCTGCTGCCGTTCATCGTCGATCGTGCTGAGCTCCTCCTGGCGCGCGCGTTCGGTCTCCTCCTGGAGATCCTGCAACGAATCGCGCACCTGGCTCAGGTGCTCCTTGGCCCGCAGCGCATCGTCCAGCAGAGCGAACAGCTTGTCGTTCTGGCTCGCCTCCTGTTCGCGCAGCGAGCGCAGGCCACCGGCGTCGACGGTGGTGGCGGTACGGGAGGGGCCGGTGCTCTTGGCAGCGGCCCGTTTCTGCGGCGCGCGGGTGCGCGCGGCCTTCTTGGCGGTGGATTTGCGCTTCGCCATGTCGTGGTTCCTTCGGTCGGGGCAGAGGGTGTGGTCTCGTGGTCGTGATCGTGATCGGCGGCCTGCTCGGCCATGATGATGATGTATGCGGTATGAAGTGGCAATGCCGTTCCGGCGGCAGGATCAGCCCCCTTCCAGCGAACGCAGGCGCGCTTTGAGACCAGCGATCTCGCGGCGCAGGCGACGGCCCTCTTCGGCCAGGTCCTCCTGCTTGTCGAGCGCGCGGGTCAGCTCGTCGCCGAGGCCGTCATAACGCTGCTGCCAGTCCTTCTGCAGCTTGCCGCGCGACTTCTTCATGCTGGTCACCTGTGCGCGTTCGTCGCCGAGCTGGCGTTCGAGGGTGCGCACCTTGCGCGAGAGTTCATCGCGCTGGCGCTGCTCGCGCTTGACCTGATCGGCGAGCCGCTGGGCCGCCTCGTGGTCGGCGCGCCCGGCTTCGGCGCTGGCCTTCAGCTGCGCGATCTCCTTGTTCGCCGCACTCAACTTCTCGTTGAGCGTGGTGATCCGTGCCTGCAGTCCGACCGCCTCGAGTCGCTGGCCACGCAGCTGATCGATCTCGCTCGCCTGACGCGCGAGCTGGTCGTCGCGCTGTGCCAGCTGCTCTTCGTGCTGCTGCGCCTCCTGACGCCAGCCGGCCTGCTCGGCCGCCAGCCGCGACTCGGCCTCCTGCAGCTCTTCCACGAGTCCAGCGAGGCGCTGCTCGAGCTCGGCTCCATGTGCCGCGGCCGCCTCCCGCGCGGTTTCGGCCTCTGCGAGCGCCTGTTCGCTGCTGGCTTTGAATTCCTCGTGGCTCGCCGCGGCCGAGCGCCGCTCCTGTTCCTGGTGCGCTCGCGCGCTCTCCAGGGCGGCCTCGAGTTCGGCGATGCGCGTGGCTTGCGCCTCGCAGCGCTCGCGCACCTCGCCGAGCTGTTCGAGCCGCGAACGCAGGTCGCTGATGCTCTGATCGCGCTCCTCACGATCCTGTGCCAGCTCCGCGACGCGGCTTTCGAGTTCCCGCCCGCGCTCGACCAGCTCGGCCCGATCGCGCCGGGTGGCGGCGAGTTCCTCGCCAAAGGCCTGCAGCTGTCCGCCGATGCGCCCGGCGAGGTTGCCGGCGTAGTCGGCGGTCAACGCGGGGTCGTCGTTCTCCGCCTGCTGTTGGGTCCAGCGCATCGTACTGCGGGTGAATTTCAATCCGTCGGCCGCGAGCTCCAGGCCAGCAGCGTCGAAGCGTTCATTGGCGGTGAGGCCCAGCTGCTTGAGCGCCTGGACCACCGCCTCGAGGGCTTCGCGATGCCGCGCCAGACGTCGCGTCTCCTCGCTGCAGGCTTCGCGCGCGGTGACCAGCTGGTGCTCCAGGGGCTCGACCCGCGCGGCGAGCGGACGCAGCTCGTCCAGTTCGCCGCGCGCAGCGGCGAGTTCGCCGCCCAGACGATCGCGTTCGCTCTCCAGCTCGCGCAGCTGGCGCGCCTGTTCCGCGTTCTCCTCGCCCCGCTGCTCGTGCTCCACGCGCAAGACGCTCAGGGCATCATTCACCGCGGCGAGTTCGGCGGTGGCCGATTCGAGCTCTGAGCGCGTGCCATCATGGGCCTCGCGTTCCGCCGCCAGAGCAGCCTCGAGCTCGGTGCCACGTGCCTGCGCAGCCGCAATCCCGGCGGTCAACTCGCCGCGTTCCATGGCCAGATCGTGCACCAGCGCGCGCAACGACACCGCGAGGTCATCGCCGAGTCCATCGCGCAGAGCCTGGGCCGGATCGCCCGGCAGCTCCTCGAGGTGGCCTTCGAGCTCGCGCACCGCATCGGCGTGGGGTCCCTGACGCAGGGGCGACTCGTTCAGCAGCTCGCCCAGCCGCTCGAGACACCCGCGCAACTGGCCTTCGCTCGAGCGCCCGTTCGCGAGGGCGTCCTCGAGCCCGGCCTGCTGGGCCGCGCTCGTCTCGGCGGCGCGCTGTGCCGCAGCGGCCTCGGCCGCACGCTTTGCCTCCAGCTGCTCGAGCCGGGCGTGCTCCTCGGCCGTCTCGGCCTGGGCCGCAGCAACCGCTTCGCGCAACTGCTCCACGCTCTGGGTGCTGGCGTTGAGCTTGCCACGCAGTTCGTGGGCCTCGCTCGCGGCAGCGGCGGCGGCGGTGCGCTGTTGCTCGAGGTCGCCCTCCAGGGCTGCTATCTGTTGGCGTCCATCCTCGGCCTCGGCCTGGCTGGTGGTCAGACGATCGCCCAGCACCGCGGCCTCGTGCTCGGCCGACTTGCAGCGTTCGGCAAGTTCGCGTTGCCGTTCGCCGAGCGCGTCGAGCACATCGGCCGCGCCGCGCCAGCGCTCGGCCGCGCCTTCGAGCCGACCGGCGAGTCCCTCGGTCGCCAGCGGATCGCCGACCGCCGCCGCCTGACCGGCATCACGCAGCTCATGGGCCAGCTCGTCGATCGAGGCCAGCGCCGCGGCCATCGGCGCGACGTCGAGTTCCGGTGCCACGCTCTCGAGCTGGGCGGCCCAATCGCCGCCCCAACCGCTGAGTGAGGCGGCCAGAGCGCCACCGGCTTCGCCGAGCAGGCGTCCGGTCTCGCGCAATCGGGCCAGTGCGGCATCCGCCTCCTGTTGCCGGGTAGCCGCTGCCGCCGCTTCCTCGCCCATGGTGTGCAGGCGGCCCTCGTAATCACGCGCTTCCTGCAGCCGTTCGTCCTCGATCTGCGAGATCTGCTGATGCAAGGCGGTGATGGTCTGTTCGGCCACCGCCTCGGCCTCGCGCAAACGCGCGACGAGGTTGTCCCGCTCTTCGATCTCGGCCTGGGTCCTGCTGGTGAACGCGGCGGTCTGCGCCTCCTGATCCTCGATCTGCGCGCGCAGCTGATCGCAGGTCTCCTCGCCCGCCGCGGCCGCTTCCCGCGCCTGATCGCGGTCGGCACGAGTCGTCGCGAGATCCTCGCTGGTCGCGGTAAGCGCGGCCTGCGCTTCGGCGTGCTGCTGCTCGACCTCGGCCAGGCGCGTGCGCAACTCGCCGAGCTCGTCTTCCCGACCCGCGAGCTCGCCGCGCAGGCGGTCGAGTTCAGGCTCCAGCTCGGCGAGCCGTGCCTGCGAACGCGCGAGTTCCTCGCCGCGGACACCGGCATCGGCGCGGGCTTCTTCGAGCTGGTTCTCCAATTCCGCCGCCGAGGCTTCGGCGAGGTCGCAGGCTTCCTGGCGTTCGCGCAGTTCGCGCTCCAGGCTCTCGACCTGAACGCGGGCTCGATCCCCTGCCGTCTCGACTGCTTCGAGACGTTCGCGCAGTGTCTCGGCCTGGCACGCGAGCGTGTCGAGCTGCTCGCGCGCCGCGTCGCGTTCGCTTTCGCGCTCGGCGACAGCGGCTGAGAGCTCTGCGATCTCGCGCCGACCGGCCTCTGCCTGTTCGCCGAGTTCGGCGTAGCGCTCCTGCAAGGCCCCATGCTCGGCCTCGCGCTGCTCGATGATTCCGCGTGCGGCTTCGAGTTCGGTATCGCGGTCGGCGAGCTGCTGCTGCAGCTCCACGGCCTTGCTGTGGAGCTCCTCGCTGCTGGCCGCACCGAGGTTGAGCCGTTCCTGCAGCCGTGCGGCATCGCTGCGGGCCTGCTCGAGCGCCTGCTCACGCTCGGCGAGCTGCTCGCGCGCCTGTTCCAGTTCTTCTGCCAACGTCGCGAGCCGCTCACGGGCAGCACCGAGCTCGCCCTGCTGTTCCTCGCCGGCGCCGGTCGCACGCTCCAGTTGCGCTTCGAGTTCGCGTGCCCTGGCATCGAGTGCGTCGCGTTCGGCCTCGAGCGCATCACCGCGTTCAGTCGCGCTCTGCACCGCGACGCGCGCGGCGCCGAGGTCCTCCTCGACCTGTTCGATCGCCCGCTCGCGTTCGGCGAGCCGTTCGCGGTACTCGACCGCATCGCGCTCGCGCTCGTCGCCGTTCGCCGCGGACGCAGCGAGTCGTTCGGCCAGTGCGCTGCGCTCCTCCTCGACCGCCGCGAAGCGTTCGCGCGCCTGTTCGAGTTCGCCACGCACACTGCCGAGTGCGAGGTTGGCCTCCTCGAGTTCCTGTTCGCGCGCCTTGAGCTTGCCGCTGCTCTCCTCGGCCAGCGCGAGGCTGGTGTCGAGTTGGTCGCGCAGGTCGCCCAGATCGTGACGCAGGCGTGCGACCTCCTCGATGCGTTCGTCGATCTCGTGCTGCAGCGCATCGGACGCGCCGCCGACCTCCTCGACCTGAGCGATGCGTGCCTTGACCTGGGCCTTGAGCGAATCGCGCTCGATGACCACCTCGCGCACTCGATCCTCGAGCTGGCTCTGCTCTTCCTGCATCCGCTGGATCTGGGCATGGGCGTCGCCGAGTTTGGCCGCGACATCGGCCGCGCCGGCGTGCTCACCGCGCAGGGTCTCGCATTCGGTGCGCAGTCCCTCGATCTCGGCGCGTGCGCTCGCCAGTTCGCGCTCCAGATCATCGACGCGTTCCGCACCCGCCGATACTGCGGCCTGCTGCGCGCGCACGGCCTCGGCCTCCTCGCGCACGGCGTCGGTCGCGGCATGGGCCGCGACCAGCTGCTGCTCGAGCTCGGCGATGTGTTCATCGCGGCGCGTGAGCTCCTCGCGGCTGCTCGCCAGGGCAGCATCCGACTCGCTCTGCGCCGTCGCACTCGCTTCCGCCTGCTGTCGGGTCGAGGCGAGCTGTTGCTCGAGCTCGCTGTTGGTGGTACGCAGGGAATCGACCTCCGCGGCCGCCACGCTCGCCGCAGCGCCGACCGACTCCAGTTCGGCGATACGCGCGATCAGCTCGTCCTTCTCGCTCGTCTGCGCGTCGTGGTCGGCCGCGAGTTCCACCATCCGTTGATCGAGCGCCGCCTTCTCGGACTCCAAGGCCTGCGCCCGCTGTGTCGCCTCTTCGCACTGTGCACGCAGTTCGCTCAGCACAGACGCGTCACCGTCGGACTCCTGCGCCGCTGCGAGCTGGGCGCGCAGCTCGCTCACCTCCTGCATCGCGGCATCGCGGGCCCAGCGAACCTCCTCGAGCGCAGCATTGTCGCTGCGCAGGCGTTCGGCTTCGTCCTCGAGTCGCGCCAGCCGCTCGCGCAGTGCGTCGACCTCGTCGTCAGTCGCACCGCCTCCGCTCGCCGCCTCTGACAGCTGGGTCGCGACCGCGCTGAGCACGGTCTCGGCGGCACCGATGCGCGCATCGACCGACGCCTGCTGGTCTGTCAGGCCCGAATCCGATTCCGCGGCGCAGCGCTCGGCGCTCGAGGCGATGGCCGCGAGCAGCCGCTCGTTGCCCGCGCGCAGCTCCGCGAGGTCGTGTTCGGTGTTGTTCAACGCCGAGTAGGCACTGGCGGTGGTGTCCTCGAGCAGGTTGACCTTCTGCCGCAGCGCGGTGATGTCGTGGATCATCTCGCGCAACGCCTTGAGTGATTGCGCCACACCCTCGCGACCGCCCTCCTGCGCCAGATGATGCAGGCGCGCGGCCATCGCCATGCGCTTCTCGCGAGTGCCATCCTCGGCGCCGGCGGCGGTGCGTTCGACTGTCCGCGCGACGTTCTCGACCAGGAAACGCAGGCCTTCGCTGGTGGCTTCCTCCTCGGCCGGACTCAAGCCCTCGCACAACTTGCGCACCAGCGCCTCGTGATCGTCGGGCGGCAGCTGATCGCGATCCTGGAACACCCGCGCCACCGCCTGGGTCACATGCTGCCGCGTACGCGGCGAGACGACGATGCTCGGACCGACGGTCTGCGCTTCCTCCTGGCTCGTTCCGGCCTCGTCTTCGATCTCGTCGGCGCCGACGTTCACGTCCACCGTCGGCTGGCGGAGATATCCGCGCGATTCCTCTTGGGGCGCGGGCCCGTCGCCAGGCGCCGGTTCCGGGTACGAATCCTGCTGCGACATCTCGGCGCTCCTGGCCCGATCACCGCGGCGCGGGAAGCGGATGCGGGGTCGGGAAATGAACTAGATGCATGTACGCTCGCGGGCGATGGACCCGACACCCTCTTTATGCCCGGGCAGACATGAAGTGCAAGTGCAAGCGCGCGCCCCAGGGGCGCGCGCGGATCTGCCGGGACGAATTCCGGTAGCGATCGGATACATGCAGATGGGCGGTTTCACCGGTGAGCCCAGCTGCTCGGAACCGTCGGCGACCCGCGGCACCGAATCCGAAGCGTGTCAGCCGGCGAACTGGTGCAGACCGCGCAGGTCGGCGCCGTTGAACAGGCGGATGTCGTCGATGCCATGGCGCACCATGGCCAGGCGCTCGAGACCGAGACCGAAGGCGAACCCGGTATGGCGTTCGGGGTCGATCTGGCCCAACTCCAGCACTCGCGGATGGACCATGCCGCAACCGAGCAGTTCGATCCACTGCGCCAGTCGGCCCCCCTCGCTCGGGCAGCGCACGTCGACCTCGAAACCGGGTTCGACGAAGGGGAAGAAGCTCGGTCGCAACCGGACCTCGACATCGTCTCGCTGCAGCACGCCATGGATCATGGTCTGCAGAGTGCCGACGAGATGCGCCACGGTGATGCCTTCGTCGACCAGGAAGCCCTCCACCTGGGTGAAGGTGTTGTCGTGGGTGGCGTCGACCTCTTCGTAGCGGAAGACCTTGCCGACGACCACCTTGCGCAAGGGCGGCTGCAGCTCGGGGTAGACCCGCGCCTGGACCGAGCTGGTGTGGGTGCGCAGCAGCTTGCCGTTGTCGAGCCAGAAGGTGTCCTGAGCGTCGCGGGCGGGATGGTCGTCGGGGATGTTCAGCCGGGTGAAATTGAACAACTCGGTCTCGACGTGCGGCCCGTCGACCACGTCGAAGCCCATGCCGGTGAACACCTGCTCGACCGTACGCGCCACCTGACTGATCGGATGGATCGAACCGCGCCGGCGCCGCTGTGTGGGCACGGTCGGATCGAGCGGCTCGACCGCTCCGCCGCCGGCCAGTTCGGCCTGACGTCCGGCCAGCGCCTGCTTGAGCGCGTCATCGACCTCGCCGAGGAGCCGCCCCAAGGTGCGCTTGGTCTCGGCCGGGGCGGCGCGGAAGGCGTCGCGCAGTTCGCGGAAGCGGCCCTGGCGACCGAGCAACTCCACCCGCGCGGCCTCGAGCGCGTCGGCATCGACGGCCTGGGCCAGACGCTCGCAGCCCTCGCGGCGCAAGGACTCCAGTTCGGACGCGAGATCCATGGTTCCACCTCCCGGCTCCGGGCATGGTGAGCGCCGCGACCGGCAGTCAACCGCGGGTGGATCGCCGCGTCATCCCTTCGCCCGGTGGGGCTGGCGCGACCAGGTGAATCTGCATCGGCGCGCCGGCCCGCCACCGCTTGCGCTCAGAGCGCCGTTTCCTATCACCCCGGAGACACCATGGGAGACGCGTCATGAGCGAGCAGATCAAGGTGACCCTCAACGAAGACGAGATGCCGCGCCAGTGGTACAATCTGGCCGCCGACTTCGTCAATCCGATGCCGCCGCCGCTCGGGCCCGACGGCAAGCCGATCACCCCCGAGATGCTCGCCCCGGTCTTCCCCATGAACCTCATCGAGCAGGAGGTCTCCACCGAGCGGTGGATCGACATCCCCGAGGAGATCATCGGCCTGCTCAAGATCTGGCGCCCCACGCCGCTGTACCGCGCCCGTCGTCTCGAGCAGGCGCTCGGCACGCCGGCGAAGATCTATTACAAGAATGAAGGCGTGTCGCCGGCCGGCTCGCACAAACCCAACACCGCCATCGCCCAGGCCTGGTACAACAAGCAGTTCGGCATCGAACGCCTGACCACCGAGACCGGCGCCGGGCAGTGGGGCAGCGCGCTGAGCTTCGCCTGCAAGATGATCGGTCTGAGCTGCCGCGTGTTCATGGTGCGGATCAGTTTCGACCAGAAGCCCTTCCGCAAGATGATGATGCATACCTGGGGCGGCGAGTGTGTCGCCTCGCCCTCGACCGAGACCGAGACCGGCAAGCGGATCCTGGCCGAGGATCCCGAAACCCCGGGCAGCCTGGGTATCGCCATCTCCGAGGCGATCGAACTCGCGGTCCAGGACGAGAAGACCCGCTACGCCCTCGGCAGCGTGCTCAATCACGTGATGCTGCACCAGTCGATCATCGGCCTCGAAGCCAAGGCCCAGTTCGAGAAGATCGGTGCCTACCCCGACGTGGTCATCGGCTGCGCTGGCGGCGGGTCGAACTTCGCCGGGCTCGCCTTCCCCTTCATGTGCGATCGCATCGCCGGCAAGCAGGTGCGCATCATCGGCACCGAGCCGGAGGCCTGCCCCACCCTCACCCGCGCCCCCTACGCCTACGACAGCGGCGATTGCGCGATGATGACTCCGCTGCTGCCGATGCACAGCCTCGGCCACACCTTCGTCCCCCCGCCGATCCATGCCGGCGGCCTGCGCTACCACGGCATGGCCCCGCTGGTCAGCCACGCGCTGCGCGAAGGACTGATGGAGGCCAACGCGCTGGGTCAGACGGAATGCTACCAGGCCGCGGTGAAGTTCGCCCATACCGAGGGTTTCATCCCGGCGCCGGAAACCAGCCATGCCATCGCCCAGTCGATCCGCGAGGCGCTGCGCGCCAAGGAGGAAGGCAAGGAGCGGGTGATCGTGATGAACTGGAGCGGGCACGGCCTGATGGACCTCACCGGCTACCAGGCCTTCTTCGATGGCAAGCTCGAGGACTTCCCCCTGCCGGAGGAGTTCATGGCCCGCTCGCTGGCCTCGCTCGAGGGGCTGCCCAAGCCCTGAGCTGCGCGCGGCCTCAGCGTGTGGCGACGAGGTAGGCCACCGCACCCTGCACGCCGATCTCCGGCAGCTGGGTGCGGGTGATCGAGGGGATACGATGACCGGGATAGCGCTCGGCCTCGGTCGCCGCGATCGCCGGCGCGAAGAGCACGTCCCAGTCCTTGGTCTGGCTGCCCATCAGCACCAGGTGGTCGAGCGGGTTGTACAGCGCGTAGACCATGGTGATCGAGGTGGCGATCGCCCGGACCTGCTCTTCACGGATCGAGCGCTGCGGCTCGGCCTCCGGGTCATCGCGATAGGCGCGGTAGACGTGATAGGCCTTGATGCCGTCCACGCTGCCGGCAGCTGCGAGTATCGGGTGGTCGGTGACCGTGGCGTGCTCGTGGAACCAGCGCTGCGCGAGCCAGGCCGCGCCGCTGCCGCTGACGTAGGGCTCGAGGTGGTGCTCGGCGCCGCAGCCGCAGGTCAATGGCAACTGGCCGCGGTAGATGAAATGACCCGCCTCCGGTGCGAAGGGTTGGACCTTGCCGTCGATCGCCAAGGCGCAGTTGTACCCGGTGGAATAGGTCGCCACCGCGACCGCGCCGCCCTTGCGACCGACGCCATAGCGTGCTTCGGCCTGCGCCGCCGCGCGCATGTCGTTGAGCATCCGCACCCGGTGCCCGCGCGCAGCGAGTTCGGCGCCGAAGGTGGTCGGGCCCTCGATCGGGGTGTTCGGCGCATAGTCGATCACCAGCGCGTCCTCGTCGATCGCGCCGGCGGCGGAGATCCCGATCTCGGCGCCTTTCGGGATGTGCTCGAGGATCGCCGCCGTGAGCTTGGCATTGGTGTCGAGCTCGGGGCTGGGCAGGCGGACCAGCTCACCGAGATCGCCGCTGACCGGGTCGACCTCCGCGATCCGGGTCTGGGTGCCGCCATAGTCGATGCCGATGCAGATGCGCATGCGTGTGACGCTATGCCGGATCGCGGACCGGTCCACGTCTACACCGTGATCGCTGCGCTGGCCTCACCGCTGCGCCCCCAGTAATCGATCGCCCGCACCCGGTACCGACCCGGGTAGGCGGTGGCACGCTGGTGGTACCAGCCGCAGGCCAGCAGATCGGGGCGGTTGACGCGCTCGAACGCATCGCTTCCCGGTGGTGCGTACTCCACGGCATACGAACGCACCCCGCGCTCACCGTTGCCGTCCCAGCGCAACATCACCCCCAGCCCCGGCGTCAGGCCCGGGTAGGTGAGGGCGCGCAGTCGTCGTGGCGCCGCCGGGGCCACACCCGGATCGGGCGTGAACAGCAACAGGCTCACCGCATGCAACTGCACGGGGAAACGCAGCTCCAGCCTCCCGCCGGTGCTCTGCAGGTCCACCGGCTCGCCGTCGAGCTCCAACTCGGCCGCATCGCGCAGCTGTGCGAACAGACCCACATCCGGGGTGTCCGGGTAGTTCGCCGCTGCTGGGTCCTTGTGCGGGAAATCGGGGTAGTTGTTCTCCTCCCAGACGCGGAAGGGGTTGCTGTGCGTCTCGTCGATGCGGTAGTGCGCGAGGCGATAGCCTGGCTGTGTCAGACCGGTGAGCTCCAGCCGCACCTCGGCGCTGCCGCTGGTCCAGACCTTGTCCCGGCTGTGATAGACCAGCACCGCGATCTGCTCCCCCTGGCGACTGGCCACCGCGCCGACGTGCTCGGCCCCCGCGACCGTGACCCCGATGCGTCGATCCCCCAACAAGGCCAGCGCGGTCATGACGTTGAGCACCGGTTTCTTGATCAGTTCGAAGCGTCCCTGTTCGAGATCCTGATCGCGACCGAAACGGCACAGCTGGCTGCGTTGGCCCCAGTCGCCGAGAAAACCGTTGTCGTTGGACAGGAAACCGAAGGGGACATCGTGCTGCTCGCGCAGCACGCGCTGATGGAGGTCGATCCAACGGCACACGGTGGCGGCGTAATAGGGCCAGCCCCGCCAGCTGTGGCGTTGTTTCCAGCCGATCAGCGGATCGGCCTCGTCGTTGAAGAACGGCACGTCACCCAGACGCGGATGATGCTCGCGGATCCAGGCGATGGTACGCAGGGTGCGCTCGAGCATCGCATCGGTGTTCGGGCTGACCGCCTCGTTGGACCACTTGCCGCCCTTCTCGTGCGCGCTGATGAAATCGATCCGCACGCCGGTCTCGCCGGTGAAGTAATTGGTACCGGAATCGCAATGCGCGATCAGACCGGTGAACAGCGGGTGAAGGGTCTCGCAGATTCCCGGGCCACCGAAGCGGATAGCGGAACTGGCTGCGCGCAGGCCTTCACTGCAGGCATCGTAGTAGATGCAGAAGGCCTCGATGTCCTGGCTCCACCAGGGCAGATCGGGCTCGTTCCAGGTCTCGAAATACCAGCTCTCCACCTCCGCGCGGTCGTAACGCTCGAACAGATGCTCGGCGAGCGCCTGCACCATATCGCGCCAGGCGGTGGCCTGGACCGGGTTCTTGTAGTCGTCGAAGAACCCGGCGACGTTGCCCATCAGTTCGAAGAAGGGACACAGGCCGTTGTCGACCAGCACGTCGAGCGCCTGATCCAGCTGCGACCAATCGTAGGCCACCGCGTCGGTACCCAGGCCGGTCGCGCCGACCAGGTCGAGCAGGTAGTGGATGCGCACATGGCGGATCCCACCATGGGGGATCGCGCCGACCTGAGCGATGGTCTGGCGCATCGGCGCTTCGAGCAGCAGCTTGGCCGGGGTGAAGCCGGTGCCGCGCCAGAAATGGTCGCAGGCTCCGTTGTCGAGGCCGCAGTCGACGCTCACGGTTGCAGACATGGATGTTCCTCGACAGATGGCTGACGGCGTCGTCGCGACGGCGTCGGGGGATCAGGAATCGGAATGCGCGTGCGCCCTGCAAGGCGGTCGAAGGGCCTGGCCTGGCCGGGCGACCGAGGCGCTGCCCGAAGATCCTAGGCCGCAGCCACATCCCTCCAGGAAAAACCGTCACGACGACCATTGCCATAGTCACCGAGCGCGACTCGCCGCCGTGGCGTCACCCTCGCCGTGTCGAGGCACCGGCGATTGCGCTTGGCTGCGCGGGCCGCGGGCTTCGACTGCGGCGATGAAGCTGGTGATCGTCGAATCGCCCAACAAGACCCGGAAGATCGGCCAGTTCCTCGGGTCCGACTACCGCGTCGGCGCGAGCTTCGGTCACGTCCGGGATCTGCCACCTTCAGGTGACCTCGCCATTACCTTCGCCGACGGCCGCATCGCCCCGCGTTACCAGGAGCTCGAACGCAGCGCACGGCACGTCGCCCAGCTGCGTCAGCTCGCGGAACGCGCCGAGGAGGTCTACCTCGCCACCGACCCCGATCGTGAAGGCGAGGCCATCGCCTGGCACGTGACCCAGGTCCTCGGCGACGCCCACCGCTACCGCCGCATCGTCTTCAACGCCGTCACCCGCGCCGCGGTCGATCGGGCGCTGCAGGCGCCCCGTGAGCTCGATGACGGCCTGGTTGCGGCCCAGCAGGCCCGTCGGGTGCTCGACCGGGTGGTCGGCTGGGTGGTCTCACCCGTGCTCCGCTGGGGCGTGGGGCGCAAGGACGCCCGCAGCGCCGGGCGGGTACAGTCGGTCGCGTTGCGCCTGGTCGCGGAACGCGAACGCGAGATCGCCGCATTCAGCGTGACCGAGTTCTTCACCCTCGATGCCCGCCTGGCCCATCCCGACACCCCGCCGCCGTTCACCGCCCGGCTGAGCGAATGGAAGGGCGATCCGCTGGGCCATCGCCTGGCCGAGCGTGCGCTGGCCGAGTCGACGGTCACCTGGTGTCGCAAGCAGGAATGGCGCGTGCATGCGGTCGACAGCCGCGAACAGCAACGCCGACCGCCGCCGCCGTTCATCACCGCCACCGTCCAGCAGGCGGCCTCGGTGCGTCTGGGGCTGCCCCCCGATCGCACCATGCAGCTGCTGCAGAAGCTGTTCGAGGACGGCCACATCACCTATCATCGTACCGACAGCGTGGCCATCGATCCCGAGGCGATCGAACGCGCCCGCGCCTTCATCGCCGCCAACTTCCCGCCGGACTACCTTCCGCGCTCACCGGTGATCCATCAGGGCAAGAGCGCGAACAGTCAAGAGGCCCACGAGGCGATCAGACCGACCACGCCGGAGGGCGGGCCCCGACCGGCCGCGCTCGGCGATGCGCAGGCGCGCTCGCTCTACGAGCTGATCTGGCAACGGTTCATCGCTTCGCAGATGAGCCCCGGCCGCGATCACCTCAGCACCATCCAGGTGGCCATCGCTCCGGATGGCTTCACCCACACAGAGCGGGGGCGCATGCCGATGGGCATCGCCACCGCCAAGGGCAAGATGGTCGTGTTCGATGGCTGGCGTCGCCTGACCGACGACGCCACCGACGAGCGCGCCACCGGCAAACGCACCGGGAAGGGCAAGGGCAAGGCCGAGTCCACCGAGGAGAGCACCCCCCTGCCCGCCCTCACGCCCGGCGACCTGCTGCGACTCGACGATCTGCAGGTGACCAAGCGCAGCACCAAGGCCCCGCCGCGCTACACCCAGGCCAGCCTGATCAAGAAGCTCGAGGCCGAAGGCATCGGTCGGCCGAGCACCTACGCCGCGATCATGAAGACCCTGCTCGACCGCGGTTACGTCACCCAGCAGAAACGCAAACTCCTCTGCACCGAACTCGGCCTGGCGTTGATCGACTTCCTCGTCGACCGCTTCGCTGGTAATTTCATCGAGTACGACTACACCGCGCGCATGGAGGCCCTGCTCGATCGCATCGCCGCCGGCGAGGTCGCCTGGGAGGCGAGCATCACCGAGGCCGCCTTCGCCGTACGCGACATCGCGCGCCGCGCCGGCCTGCGTTACGACCCGCTCAGCGGCGAGACGGCACCGCGCCGTGAGCCTCCCCAGCCCTGCGCCGAGGCCGGCCCCTGCCCGCTGTGTCAGGGGCCGATGACCCGACGTGAAGGCCGTTACGGCGCGTTCTTCGCCTGCATGGATCGCGGCTGCGTCGGGACACGCAATCCCGACGGCACCCCGGGACGCAAGTCCCGCGCACTGCTGGCTGAGCGCACGCCTCGTCCTCCTTCTGCCCGGCCCGCACCGCCACCAGCGGACCCGCAGGCGCCGGCCTGCCCGCTGTGCGGCGGCGCGATGGCCCTGAGCACCGACGCCGCGGGGACGCGGGCCTGGGCCTGCCTGCGCTTCCCCGCCTGCCAGGGCACGGCCGAGGCCTGATCGTCAGACGTCGGAATCCCCGGCCGCGTCCGCGACCTCATCGCCATCGTCGTCACGCACCGCCGGCAGCGCCGGGGTGCTGGCATCGCACGCCTCGTCGCGCTGAGCCACCATCGCCTGATGCGAGACCACCGCGCTACGGTGTGCCCGATCGCCGCTGTGATCATGCCGGCGCCGATCGATCTCCTCGATCGCAGCATCGCGACCGTAGACGATCACCGTGTCGCCGGCAGCCAACACGTCGTCGGGTTGAGGCGTGCCGACGAAGCTGCCGTCCATGCGCTGGATCGCGAGCACGTTGAGTCCCTCCTCGCGGATATCGCTCTCGCGCAGGCTGCGCCCGGCGAGCCAATCGCCTTCGCGGATCGCGAGCTCATCGACACGGAAGCCGCCGGCCAGATGCAGCAGGCTCTCGTAGTCGCGCAGACGTAGATCGGTGAACCGGTTGAGGGCCTTGCTGATGGCCAGCGAGAGCCGTTGATCGATCCACCGGCTCGAAGCGAGCGCCCACAGCAAGACGATGCCCGCGGCCATACCACCCAGGCGCAGATAGGGATGCCCGGCGGCGGCGGCGACGAAGGTCAGCAGCACCGTGGCAACGGTGGTGATGATCCCCGCGTTGCCGAGCAGCATCAACGTGAAGATGATCCGCCGGCGCACCGGATGGTTGACCGTATGCTCCGATTCCGAGGTGGTGAAACCGACGCCGCTGAAGGCGCTACGCGCCTGGAACCGGGCCATCTCCCGCGACATGCCGGTGTGGACCAGAGCGATAGTCGCCACCCGCGTGGCGAGAATCGACAGCGACACGATCAACAGCAGCGACAGCAGCGGAATCATGCTTTCACCTCCCGGGCCAACGGCAGGCTAATCCCGGCTGAACGAACACAACGCCGGGAGACACCCATGCATGACTGCGCCTGCCAGAGCCTCCGCATCCAACAAGGAAAGCTGGAGCTGCTCGACCAACGCCTGCTGCCGCACGAGGAGCACTGGATCGATGCCGACACGGTTCCGGCGATGACCACGGCCATCCAGGGCCTGGCGGTGCGCGGCGCGCCGGCCATCGGCGTGGCCGCGGCGCTGTGCCTCGGCCGGCTCGCCGAGCGCGCCTGCCCGCTCAGCGAGTTCCGCCATCAGGCCGCCGCGCTGCGCGCGGCACGGCCGACCGCGGTCAACCTCGCCCGCCTGGTCGACGCGATCTGCGCCCGGGTCGATGCCGACGGCGACCTCGCCGCCGTCCCCGCCCTGGCCGAACGGTTCTACGCCGAGGACCGCGCGCTGTGCCGTGCACTCGGTCGCCACGGTGCGGCGCTGGTCACGCCCGGCGCGCAGTTGCTCACCCACTGCAACACCGGCGGCCTGGCCACCGTCGGTTGGGGCACGGCCTTCGCTGTCTTCCGTCAGGCCCAGGCCGATGGCAAGCGGATCCACGTCTGGGTCGACGAGACCCGCCCGCTACTGCAGGGCGCGCGGCTGACCGCCTGGGAACTCGCGCGCGCCGGCATCGACCACACTGTGATCTGCGACAACATGGCCGCCTCGCTCATGGCCGCCGGGCGCGTCGACGCGGTCTTCCTCGGCGCCGATCGGATCGCGATGAACGGCGATACCGCCAACAAGGTCGGCACCTACGCGCTGGCAGTCGCCTGCCGCCATCACGCGATCCCGTTCTACGTCGTCGCGCCGCGGACCACGCTCGATCCGGACTGCCCCGACGGCGCCGGCATCCCGATCGAGATGCGCGATCCGGCCGAGGTCCGTGGCTACGCCGGCGCAGCCGGGGCGATCGCCTGGGCCGACGCGCAGAGCCCCGTCTTCAATCCCGCCTTCGATGTGACCCCGGCCGACCTGATCAGCGGGTGGGTACTCGACACCGGTGTCTGCGACCACGCATCAGTGCGTGCCGGCGCGCTGCACGAGCTGGCGCGCACGGCGTGATGCGCCCCGCGCACCTGCGCAACCGACAGGCTATTTCTCTACGTAACTACTCAGGGGCTTCGCCCCTACGGCCCTCACTGCGTGAGGACCTACCCCTCTGGCTTTGTCGTGGTTCGCCTGAATCTGCCTGCAGATTCAGGCGTGGGCGGATCGGCTGCGCCGAAACATAGCGCGGGCGCCGCCC